>JBKJWL010000045.1:0-15358 GCA_046716885.1 Thermoanaerobaculia bacterium
GGATCGGCCATCACGTGGAAGTACCCGAGCTGCATCCTCCAGGGGGACGACTCCGTCGGCGAGTTCTATTCGGTTGCGGTGACGAACAACTACCAGCAGGCCGATACCGGCACCAAGATGATCCACATCGGGAAGAACACGAAATCCACGATCGTCTCGAAGGGCATCTCGGCAGGCCACGGCCAGAACACCTACCGCGGCATGGTCAAGATCCTCGGCAAGGCCGACGGCGCCCGGAACTACTCGCAGTGCGACTCCCTACTGATCGGCGACAAGTGCGGCGCGCACACGTTCCCCTACATCGAGGTCAACAACTCGACCGCCGTGATGGAGCACGAGGCGTCCACGTCCAAGATCGGCGAGGATCAGGTCTTCTACTTTCAGCAGCGCGGCATCTCTCCGGAAGAGGCGGTCAACATGATCGTCAACGGCTTCTGCAAGGTCGTCTTCAAGGAGCTCCCGATGGAGTTCGCGGTCGAGGCGCAGAAGCTTTTGGGGGTGTCGCTGGAAGGATCGGTGGGATAAGTGACGAAACAGCCCCTTCTGGAAATCCAGAACCTTCACGCCAATGTCGCCGACAACGAAATCCTGCGCGGCGTCGACCTGACGGTCCATGCCGGCGAGGTCCACGCGGTCATGGGCCCGAACGGCTCCGGCAAGTCCACCCTCGCGCACGTGCTCGCGGGCCGGCCGGGGTACACGGTCACAGAGGGCCGGGTCCTCTACAAGGGCCAGGACCTCCTGGCGATGGCGCCGGAGCTCCGCGCGCGCGAGGGCCTGTTCCTCGCGTTCCAGTATCCGGTCGAGATCCCCGGCGTCTCGAACGTCTACTTCCTCAAGGCGGCCGTCAACGCGGTCCGCAAGCACCGCGGCCTGCCCGAGTACGACGCGATGGAGTTCCTGGCGCTCGTCAAGGAGAAGGCGAAGGTCGTGGCGATCGACGAGGACCTCGTCAAGCGCCCGGTCAACGAGGGCTTCTCGGGCGGCGAAAAGAAGCGCAACGAGATCTTCCAGATGGCGCTGCTCGACCCGACGCTCGCGATCCTCGACGAGACGGATTCGGGGCTCGACATCGACGCCCTGCGCATCGTCGCCGGAGGCGTCAACGAGCTCCGCTCTCCCGCGCGCTCGATGATCGTCGTGACGCACTACCAGAGGCTCTTGAACTACATCGTGCCCGACTTCCTCCACGTCCTCGTCGAAGGCCGGATCGCCCGCTCGGGGGGCAAGGAGCTCGCGCTGGAGCTCGAGGAGAAGGGCTACGCCTGGCTCGAGAAGGAGCCGCCGGCCGCGGTGCCAGCGGGCAGCGTTCGCTGACCATGGAAGCCGTGACCGCCGAGAAAGGCTTTGCCCCCCGGCTCGTGCCCGTTCCGGGCGAGGCGAGCTCCACGGCGGACCTGCGCCGCCGCGCGTTCGCGCGCTTCGAGCAGCTCGGCTTCCCCACGCACAAGAACGAGGCCTGGAAATACACCGGCATCCAGCCGATCACGGGGACCGACTGGAAGCCGGCGCCTCGGGGCGTCCGCGTCCTGTCGCCCTTACCGGCCGGCGTTCGCGCGCGGCCCTTGACGAAGGCGCTGCTCGTCGCCGAGCCCCATCTCGCCCGGATCGCCGGGTTCGAGGACAGCGCGTTCGCCGCTCTCAACACGGCCCTCTTCGACGAGGCGATCGTCCTGGAGATCGAGTCGGGAGCCTTCGTGGCCGAGCCGATCGCGCTCAACTTCGGCGGAGAGGTCGATTTCGACGCCGACGGTCAGTCCGAGGTCTCGTTCCCGCGCATCCTGATACTCGCCGGAGCGGCGTCGCAGGCCTCCGTCGTCGAGACGTACGGCGGCGCGGGCCGCCGCCTCACCAACGCCGTCACCGAGATCGCACTCGCCGACGGGGCGATCCTGGAGCACACGAAGCTCCAGACCGAGAGCGACGAAGCCTTCCACGTGCACACCCTGGCCGCGCTTCTGGCGCGGAGCAGCCGGTTCACGTCGCACAACATCGCGTTCGGCGGCGCCCTCGCGCGGACCGACCTCTCCGTCGCGCTCGAAGGCGAAGGCGCCGAGTGCCATCTCTACGGCCTGTACGCGGGCAAGGGACGCCAGCATCTGGACAACCACACGGTCATTGACCACGTGAAGCCGCACGGTACCAGCCGCCAGCTCTACAAGGGCATCATGAACGGCGCCTCGCGCGGAGTCTTCCACGGAAAGGTCATCGTGCGGAAAGACGCGCAGAAAACCGACGCGGTGCAGACGAACAAGAACCTCATCCTTTCGCGCGAGGCGCTGGTCAGCTCCACGCCCGCCCTCGAGATCCTGGCCGACGACGTCAAGTGCAGACACGGCTCGACGACCGGGCAGCTCGACGCGGCCGCGCTCTTCTACCTGCGCTCCCGGGGCATCGGCGAGGCCGACGCGCGCGCCCTCCTGACGTACGCCTTCGCCGCGGACGTGGCCGAGCACATCCCGATTCCATCGATCCGCGCGGCCGTCGAACGCGAGCTCGGGATGCGCCTCGGCGACGCGGGAGGGATCCGATGAGCACGGCGATTCGCGAAGCCCGGGCGGCCTACGACGTCGCGTCCATCCGCCGCGACTTCCCGATCCTCGCGACGAAGATCTACGGCAAACCCCTCGTCTACCTCGACAACGCCGCCTCAGCCCAGAAGCCGCTGGCCGTGATCGACGCCGAGCGGGAGGTGTACGAGCGCTGCTACGCCAACATTCACCGCGGCGTGCACTGGCTGTCGGTCCATGCGACTGACGCCTACGATGCCGCGCGGGAGAAGGCGCGGGCGTTCGTCCACGCCCGCGAGACCCGGGAGATCGTTTTCGTCCGCGGCACGACCGAGGCCGTCAACCTCGTCGCGCAGACCTACGGGCGCGTGCACGTCGGGCCCGGGGACGCGGTCCTCATCACGGGCCTCGAGCATCACTCGAACATCGTGCCCTGGCAGATCCTCTGCGACGAGAAGGGGGCGCGGCTCGCCGTCGCTCCCCTGACGGACGCGGGCGAGGTCGATCTCGCCGCCTTCGAGGCGCTGCTCAACCCGAAGACGAAGATCGTCTCCGTGGCCCATCTCTCCAACGCCCTCGGCACGATCCTGCCGGTCCGGAGGATCGCTGAGCTCGCGCACGCGCGCGGCATCCCCGTCTTCGTCGACGGCGCGCAGGCCGTGCCGCGGATGCCCGTGGACGTCCAGGAGCTCGGCTGCGACTTCTACGCGTTCTCCAGCCACAAGATCTACGGCCCGACGGGAGTCGGCGTCCTCTACGGAAGGAAGGAGCTACTCGAGTCGATGCCGCCCTACCAGGGCGGCGGCGACATGATCCGCTCGGTCACCTTCGAGAAGACGACCTTCAACGAGCTACCCTACAAGTTCGAGGCCGGGACCCCCAACATCGCCGGCGGGATCGCCTTCGGCGCCGCGCTCGACTACGTCGTGGGCATCGGTCTTTCCGCGATCGCCGCGCATGAGCACGACCTGCTGACGTACGCGACGACGCAGGTCTCCGCGATCCCCGGGCTGCGGATCATCGGCACCGCCCGCGAGAAGGCGGGCGTCCTCTCCTTCGTGCTCGACGGCGTGCACCCGCACGACATCGGCACCGTGCTCGACCGCGAGGGCATCGCGATCCGGACCGGCCACCACTGCGCCCAACCCGTCATGGAGCGTTACGGCATCCCCGCGACGGCGCGCGCCTCCTTCGGCCTCTACAACACGCGCGGCGAGGTCGATGCCCTCGTCGCCGCGCTCCACAAAGTCATCGGGATGTTCCGCTGATGTCCTCCGACCTTCGCGATCTCTACCAGGAAGTGATCCTCGACCACAGCAAGAAGCCGAGGAACTTCCACGTGATGCCGGAGGCCGACCGGACGGCCGAAGGTTACAACCCGCTCTGCGGCGACCGGGAAACGGTGTACCTGGACCTGGACGGCGACGTCCTGAAGGACGTCAGCTTCCAGGGCGCCGGGTGCGCAATCTCGACGGCGTCGGCCTCGATGATGACCGAGAGCGTAAAGGGCCGGACGCGCGCCGAGGCCGAGGCGCTCTTCGCGCGATTCCGCGAGTTGATCACCGGCCAGAACGGCGAGAAAGCGGGAGGGCCGGACCTCGGCAAGCTCACGGTGTTTTCGGGCGTGCGCGAGTACCCCGTGCGCGTCAAGTGCGCGACCCTGCCCTGGCACACACTCAAAGCGGCGCTCGACGGCGCCGGGGCGCCCGTGTCGACGGAGTCCGAGGGACCGCCGGCGGAAAGCGGAGGAGCCTGATCATGCAGATGCGCAAGGAAGCCACCGTCACCCGCGACGTGCCCGCTCGCGAGATCCCGAGCGGAACGCCGATCACGCTGAAGGCCGGAGACCCGGTCGTCATCACGCAGTCGCTCGGAGGCAGTTTCACGGTCATGACGCCGGTGGGATTCCTTGCCCGCGTCGACGGCAAGGACGCCGACGCGATCGGCGAGCAACCGGTCGCCGTGGACGAGGCCGCGCAGGCCGGCAAGACCACGGAGGAGCTCGCCTGGGACCAGCTCCGGACCTGCTTCGACCCCGAGATCCCGGTCAACATCGTGGACCTCGGCCTCGTGTACAGCTGCAACCTCGCGCCGCTTCCCGAGGGCGGTAACCGCATCGACGTGAAGTTCACGCTCACGGCTCCGGGGTGCGGGATGGGCGACGTCCTCCGCGAGGACATCAAGGGCAAGCTCCTCGCCGTGCCGGAGATCAAGGACGCCGACGTACAGGTCGTGTTCGATCCGCCCTGGAGCCTGCAGATGATGTCGGACGCGGCGAAGCTGCAGCTGGGGATGATGTGAGTCGAGAGTTGAGGCTTCACAGTCGACAGAAGACAGGGACGGGAGCTGCGCGATGAAACTGACGTCGCAGGAAGAGTACGGGCTGCGGTGCCTGCTGCGCGTGGGGCGCGAAGGCGACACGGGAAGCCTGACCATTTCCGAGCTTGCGCGCGCGGAGGGCATCTCGGAGCCGAACGTCGCCAAGATGATGCGGATCCTGCGCCGCGGCGGTTTCGTCAAGTCGACCCGTGGGCAATCGGGCGGCTACTCGCTCTCGCGCCCGGCCGTTGAGATCGTCATCGGCCACGCCCTCGCCGCCCTCGGCGGCCGGCTCTACGAGCCCGCATTCTGCGAGGACCATTCGGGCCTGGAGCGCCTGTGCACCAACATGCCCGACTGCTCGATCCGCTCGGTCTGGCGGATGGTCCAGCAGGCGGTCGACCAGGTCCTCGGCCAGATCACCCTCAAGGATCTGCTGCGAACCGAGCCCGAGATGAACGCCTGGAAGCAGGGCTCCCCGCCGACGCTTCCGACCTACTCCCCCTCGGCCTGACCGGCTCGGGAACTCTTCCCGTCGTCCCGGGCTCGCCGGCGAAGGACTCGCTCCCTAGGCCTGTCCCGGCACCCGCGCCAGCATCCGGAGCGCCGCGCGCTTGTGTCCCCGCGCGAGCGCGACGTGCTCGCGGTATTCCTTCCAGTCCTTACGGCTCTTCTCCTGTAGCCCGTTCCACAGCGCCGCGGCGCGCTCGAGGGAAAGATGCGCGGCGTCCAGCCTCGACCGGATCGCCTCTCCGAGCTGCGACGGGGCGGTCGCCAGGCGCTGCTCGACGCGTCCCAGGGCCGTCTGAAGGCGCGTGCGCTCGATCACGAGCTGGGGAGTCCTCCGGAGGCGCTGCGCCAGGCCCACGACGCCGAGCACTCGGATCAGCCACTTGGTCGGATCCCAGTGGTACCAGCGGATCCCGTTGCGGAAGTCCGACGGGAAGCGGTGATGGAAGTTGTGGAACCCCTCGCCGTTGGTCACAAACGCCAGCAGCGCGTTGTCCCGCGCCGAGTTCTCCTCCGTGTAGGGGCGCGAGCCGTAGAGGTGCGCGATGGAGTTGACGAAGAAGGTCGTGTGGTGGATGACGACGACGCGCAGGAAGCCGCCCCACAGCAGCCCGCCGATCGGATCACCAAAGGCCCAGCCGATCGCGGTCGGAATCCCCAGCCCCGCGACGATGCCGAGCGGGTTCGCGAAGCGGTGCTGCAATTGCGCCAGACGGTTCCTGGTCAGGTCCGGGACTTCCTTGAAGGTGTCCGGGGCCCGCTTGTAGAAGATCCAGAGGATGTGCGCCCACAGGCCGCCGCGCTTGATGTTGTACGGATCCCAATCCCGGTCCACGTACCGGTGATGGATGCGATGGTCCGAGGCCCAGGCGAGGATCGAGTTCTGGAGCGCCATCGCTCCGAAGAACAGGTAGAACGCCTGAACCGCCGGATGGCACTCGTAGCTCCGGTGGGAGAAGAGGCGGTGATAGCCCGCCGTCACCGACAGCCCGACCATGGCGTAGAGAACCAGGAAGAGAAGCGGCTGCCACCACTGGATTCCGAATTTCCACGAGTACAAAGCCGTCCCGAGCACTCCGAGGATCGGCGACAGCATGAAAAAGCTGATGACGACCCAGTCTTTTTTGCGTTCTTTCATCGTCCTTGCCTTGGTTCTGAGGTTCCGAGCGGGCGAAAACTAGAGCGTCGCGGGGGGACGCCGCGTCAGCATTTCCATCGATTCTTCCGTCACGTCCACGAGGATCTCCGCGCTCGGCTGCCCATGCAGCGTGTCGATCAGCCGGCAGATCTCGGGCGCCCGGGCTCCGAGATCCTCAAGAAGCACGGCGAGGTCGCCGTCTCCATAGAGATACCGGGCGTCGAGCGCGTTCTCATCGCCGCCGGAGCTCGTCCGCACGAACGTGGCCTTGTGAACGAAAGGCTTCTGCTCGGCCCGCTGGACCCGAATCTTCCAGTCCTGACTCATGACGGTCTCCCCCGGCCGCGATGCGGCCGAGCCCGACGTTTCAGTAGCGGTTGCGCCGGCCACCGCCGCCGCCGCCGTATCCGCCGCCGCCTCCGCCTCCGCCGCGATTGCCACCGCCGCCGCCCTCGGTCTTAGGGCGCGCGGGCGAAACCGTCAGCGCACGGCCCGAAACTTCCTTGCCGTTCAAGCCGGCGACTGCCGCCTGCGCTTCCGCATCGTTGGAGAACTCGACGAAGCCGAAGCCCTTGGAGCGGCCCGTGTCGCGGTCGGTGATCACCGCGACCGAGTCGACCGCGCCGTACGCCGAGAAGAGGTCCCGCAGGTCGTTCTCGCCGGCGCTGTAGGACAGGTTGCCCACGTACAGTTTCATGGAAAGCCCTTTCGTCTCAAACCCGAACTCTCGGCGATGCTCAAACGCGAGAACCCGCCGAGGCACCCTCGCGCCTTCTCGCTTTGACCGTTCGGAATTCGCAGGTCGGGCCTGGAATCGGGCGAGCGAACGAGAACATGTCGAGGATATCACGGCGGGCGGCGGCCGACCGGCCCGAGTCGGGTCGCGAAACTGGGGAATAATCGCCCCCGTGCGGATTCTGATGCTCGCGGCCGAAGCCGCGCCTCTGGCCAAGGTGGGAGGGCTCGCCGACGTGGCGGGCTCCCTGCCCAAGGCGCTCCGGTCCCTCGGCCACGACGTTCGGCTCGTCCTCCCCGGATACGGCTCGATCGACTGGGCCAGGTACGCCCCCCGACTGGCGGCCCGGTTTCCGGTTCACACGACCGGGGGCGTTCAGGCCGCGGAGATCTGGGAAACGGAATCCGACGGGGTGCCAGTGTCCCTCGTCAGCGGCCCGCCCATACCGAAGGACCGCTGGATCTACGGCCGCTCGATCGAGGAGGACGGCCCCAAGTTCGTCTTCTTCTCCCTCGCGGCGCTCTGGTCGGCCGAGGCGCTGTCCTGGAAACCAGACGTCGTCCACGCGCACGATTTCCACACGGCGCCGGCGGCATGGTGGCTCGGCACGGAGGGGCGCGAGAACCCGTTCTTTCGGGACGTCGGCTCGCTCTTCACGATCCACAACCTGCCTTACGCCGGCCAGGGCGCGGGCAAGTACCTGGACGCGTACAAGCTGCGGCGATCCGATGCGCTCAGCGCGCTGCCCGAATCCCATCGGGACTCGCTGATGGGCATCGGCATCCTCGCCGCCGATCAACTCTCGACGGTCTCGCCGACCTACGCCCGCGAGATCCTGACGCCGGAGGGCGGCCACGGTCTGGACGGCGTCCTGCGGCTGCGCGCGGGCTCCCTCTCCGGGATCCTCAACGGCATCGACACCGAGTCCTGGGATCCGGCCACCGACCCCGAGATCGCCGCGACCTTCGACGCTTCGAGCCTCGAACGGCGCGGGAAGAACAAGGCCGCGCTGCAGGAAGAGGCCGGCCTGTTGCAAGACCCGCGCATGCCGCTGCTGGCCGTGGTCTCGCGCCTGGACAAGCAGAAGGGATTCGACATCGCGGCGCCGGCCGTGCAGAGGTGGCTCGAGCGGGGCGGCCAGTTCGTCCTCCTCGGCACGGGCGACCCGGGCCTCGAGCACGCGTTCGCGCAGTTCGAGATGAGGAATCCGCACCGGGCCAGCGTGCGGCTGCGCTTCGACGGCCGATACGCGCGACGAATCTACGCCGGCGCGGACGCCCTGCTCATTCCCTCGCGGTACGAGCCCTGCGGTCTCGCGCAGATGATCGGGATGCGCTACGGCTGCGTCCCCGTAGCCCGCCGCACCGGCGGGCTCGCTGACACCGTCACCGACGCGGGAGATCCCGGCGGGACGGGAGTGATGTTCGACGAGTTCCACCCTTGGGCCGTGTGGGACGCGCTGGAACGGGCGCTCAAGGTGTACGCTTCGCCCGTTCGATGGGCCGACCTTCAGAGAAACGGCATGGCGCGCGACTTCTCCTGGTCGAGGTCCGCGCAGGAGTACGCCGCGCTGTACGAGAGAGCCAAGGCGGCGCACGCTGCCGGATAGGAAGCCCCTCGTGAGAGCCCGCGCGGTCATTCTCGCCGGCGGCGAGGGTTCGCGCCTGGGCGTGCTCACGGAGAAGCGCGCCAAACCGGCGGTCCCCTTCGCGGGGAAATACCGGATCATCGACTTCACGCTCTCCAACTGCGTGAACTCCGGCATCTCCGACGTGATGATCCTGACCCAGTATCGTCCCCACTCTTTGAACGAGCACATCGCCTCGGGCCGGCCCTGGGACCTCGACCGGGGCTTTACCGGCGGCGTGCAAATCTACCAGCCGTACCGCGGCCGCTCCGACACGGACTGGTACAAGGGGACGGCCGACGCGATCACCCAGAATCTCTCGTTCGTCGAGCGCGGCTCGCCGGACCTCGTGCTCGTCCTCTCCGGGGACCACATCTACAAGATGAACTACGGGTGGCTGATCGCTTTTCACATCGAGAAGCAGGCGGACGTCACGATCGCGACGCTCAACGTCACGCGCGAGGAAGCCACGCGGATGGGGGTCCTCGCTGCCGACGAAGACCAGCGGGTCACGGCGTTCGTCGAGAAGCCGGCGGACCCGCCGGGGACCCTGGCCTCGATGGGCATCTACGTCTTCGGCCGCGAGATGCTGTCGCAGGTGCTGACCGAGGACTCCAAGCGGCGCGACTCCTCGCACGACTTCGGGAAGGACATCCTGCCGCGCATGATCACGGGAGGCCTGCGCGCCTTCGCGTACCCCTTCCAGGGCTACTGGGTCGATGTCGGGACAGTCGAGGCCTACTGGCAGACGCAGATGGACCTTCTGAAGACGCCGCCACCGGTGGATCTGAACGACCGCGCCTGGATCGTCCACACGCGCTCGGAAGAGCGGCCACCGGTCTCGATTCTCTCGGGCGCGACCGTCCACGACAGCATGATCACGGATGGCTGCATCATCTCTGCCGGGGCGCGCGTGGAGAAGAGCATCCTCTCGGCCGGCGTCTACGTGGGGCCTGATGCCGTGATTCGCGAGTCGGTCATCCTGACCGACGCCTGGATCGAGGCCGGGGCGCGCGTGGAGCGCACGATCGTGGACAAGGCGGTCCGTATCGGCCGCAAGGCCCGCGTCGGCAAGGGCGCGAAGGGCGAGAAGCCGGCCGATGGCCACGGCATCACCACGATCGGCAAGAACGCCGAGATCCCCGACGGCGTCACGATCCGCCGCGGCGCCGTCATCCATACCGACGTCACCGCCGACCACTTCACCCCCGCCGCCGTTCGCAAGCGGGCCCGAGCGCGGGCGTCGGCACTGAAGTCCTGAAAGGGGATTCGGGGGCCCGGGCGAGGTGTCCGGCCAGCCAATCCACGACGAACTCCTCGGCCCAGTACCGGGGACGCCAGGGCGCGGGACCGGAGACCCAGCCGATGTGACCGCCCCGGCGCGTCGTCACGAACGTCAGGGCGGGCGAAGCGGCGGCGCGGGCGCGCTCGAGGGCTTCAGGCGGAAGAAACGGATCGTCCTCGGCCGAAAGACAGAGCGTCGGTGTCGCGATCCTCGGCAGGAAGCTCAGCGAGCTGGCGCGGCAGTAGTAGTCGTCGGCGCCCTTGAAGCCGTGGAGCGGCGCGTTGGCGGCGTCGTCAAACTCCCAGAAGGTCCGCGCGGAAAGCGTCCGCGTGAGGTCGATCTTCGCCGCCGCCTCGGGGAACCGCCGCGCCGCCTCGAGCGCCTTGCCGCGCAGCGTCGTCAGGAAGCTGCCGACGTACACGCGCCCGATCGGGGTCTCGAGGTGCCGCGCGCTCGCGCCGAGGTCGTACGGCGTCGAGACGGCGGCGGCCGCGGCGACCGGCGCCTCGGTCCCCTGCTCTCCCAGCCATTTCAGGAGCACGTTTCCGCCGAGCGAGACGCCGATCGACAAGAGCGGCGCCCCGGGCTCGCGCGCGGTGAGCGTCCGGGCGACGAAGTCGAGGTCGGAGGTCTCGCCCGAGTGGTAGAGCCGCGCCCGCCGGTTCAGGAGCATGCGCGACAGGGCGCGCGGATCGCGCGCGCACGACCGGAAGTTCAGGGCGGCGCCCCGCCAGCCGCGCCGCGCGATCTCCCGCAGGAAGCCCTGAATGTAGACCGAATAGGAGCTCCCCTCGAGGCCGTGGAGAAGCAGGACGCGCGGACTGCCGGGAGGGCCGTCCACATGGTCGAGGACGAGCTCGTCCCCGTCCGGCGTCTCGAGAATCTCCCGTCGAAGAGCCACCAGGCGGCGGCCCCGGGTCAGGCGGCCCCAGATGGTCTGCGGATGTGCGCCCGGAAGCCACCAGGCCGGCCCGAAACCGTCGATCCCGGACAAGCCGGCCTCTCCGGAGGACAAACAGAAACCTTCCTCTTCTTACGACGTAAGCTCTGCCGTCGGAAACAGGAGGATGACATGAAATTCACCACGCGCCCCGGGACGCTCGCAACCCTCGGGGCTTTGTTCTGCGCCGCGGCGCTTTCCGCCTCGACCGTGCTCGCGGCCACGCCAGCGGCGGTTTCCCAGATCCCGGTGGAGTACTCGAAGCTCCCGAACGGGCTGAAGATCGTGCTCTCGCGCGACACGACCGCGCCGGTGGCGGTCGTCGCCGTGTACTACAACATCGGCTTCCGCATCGAGCCCAAGGACCGCACGGGCTTCGCGCACCTTTTCGAGCACATGATGTTCCAGGGCTCGGAGAACCTCGGCAAAATGGAGTTCATCCGGCTCGTGCAGTCCAACGGCGGCATCCTGAACGGATCGACGCGGTTCGACTTCACCAATTACTTCGAGGTCGTGCCCGCCCACACGCTCGAGACGGCCCTCTGGGCAGAAGCCGACCGCATGAAGGGCCTCGCGATCACCGGGGACAACCTCAAGAACCAGCAGGAAGTCGTCAAGAACGAGGTCAAGGTCAACGTCCTGAACCAGCCCTACGGCGGTTTCCCGTGGCTCGACCTCCCGCAGTACGCCAACACCAACTGGTACAACGCGCACAATTTCTACGGTGACCTCGCGGATCTCGACGCTGCCACCCTCGAGGACGTTTCGAAGTTCTTCAAGACGTTCTATGCGCCGAACAACGCGGTCCTCGTCGTCGTGGGCGACTTCGATCCGGCCCAGACGAAGGCCTGGATCCAGAAGTACTTCACCTCGATCCCCTCCTCCGCACTCCCGGGCAAGGTCGACATCTCCGAGCCGCGGCAGGAGAAGGAGAAGCGCGCCACCAAGGAAGACAAGCTCGCCACGCGGCCCGCGATCGCGATCGGCTACCACGCCCCCAAGCGCAACACGCCCGAGTTCTACGCGATGGGGCTCCTCGACCAGATCCTCGTGCAGGGCAAGGACAGCCGGCTCTACCAGGCTCTGGTCCAGAAGTCCGGGCTGACCGGCGAGGTGGAGGGCGGAATCAACTCCGGCCTCGGCGACATGTACAACATCAACGGGCCCACACTCTGGGACGTGTCGCTCTTCCACGACAAGGACAAGACGTCCGACCAGATCCTGAAGGTCTTCGACGCCGAGATCGAGAAGGTGCGCACGACCCCGGTCGACCAGGCCACGCTCGACCGGGCACTCGTGAAGGTCCGCTCGGACCTCTACGACAAGATGGAGCAGTTCGGAGGCTTCGGCAAGGCAGACCTGCTCGCCTCGCTCGCGCTCTTCGACGACGATCCGAGCAGGATCAACACGATCGAGGCGGAGTTCCGCAAAGTGACGCCCGCGCTCATGCAGAAGACGGCGCAGGAATACCTGAGGCCCGGCAACCGGACGATCCTGATGATCGATCCGAAGGCCGAGGCCAAGACCCCGCCCCCGAGCGGGTCGTAGGGAGGCTGACCATGAAGAACCGCATCGCTCTCGCACTCGTCGCCCTCGGCGCAGCCTCGACCCTGTCCGCCCAGAAGCAGGCGCCTCCCGCGCCGGGGGAGCCGAAGGGCTTCTCGGTCCCCGCTCCGAAGGCGTTCACCCTCGATAACGGGCTGGCAGTGACCCTCGTTCCCTACGGCACCGTGCCCAAGGTGACCGTGCGGCTGGCCGTTCTGACCGGCAACATCGACGAGAAGGCCGGAGAGGTCTGGCTCGCGGACCTGACCGGCGACATGCTCTCCGAGGGCACGGCCACCCGGACCGCGCCGCAGGTCGCCGAGGCCGCCGCGCGCATGGGCGGGTCCCTCGACATCGCCGTGGGCGAGAACCGGACCGAGATCGGCGGCGACGTGCTGGCCGAGTTCGGGCCGGAGATGGTGGCGCTCGTGGCCGACGTGGCGAGAAACCCGAAGTTCCCGGAGTCCGAGGTCTCCCGCTTGAAGGGAGACCGGGCGCGCCAGCTCTCGATCGCCAGGAGCCAACCGCAGCCTCTCGCCCAGGAGAAGTTCCGCGCCGTCCTCTACGGCGACCATCCCTACGGCCGCCTGTTCCCGACCGAGGCGATGCTCTCGGGCTACACGATCGCGCAGGTGCGCGACTTCTACGGCAGGAATTTCGGCGCCGCGCGCTCGCACCTCTACGTCGTGGGCCGCTTCGACGGGCCCGCCATGGAAGCGGCGATCCGCCAGGCCTTCGGCAGCTGGAAGGCCGGGAACAAGCCCGCGCTGTCGCCGCCCGCTCCCAAGAGCGAGCGCGCCGTCTACCTGATCGACCGCCCCGGCGCCCCGCAATCCACGATCTACATGGGAATGCCGGTGATCGATCCCTCCAATGCCGACTGGGACAAGCTGTTCCTGATGAACGTGCTGCTCGGCGGCTCCTTCGCCTCGCGCATCACCTCGAACATCCGCGAGCAGAAGGGCTACACCTACTCGCCCCAGGGCATGCTCTCGAGCCGGTACCGCGACGCCCTCTGGGTGGAGATCGCCGACGTCACGACCGCCTCAACCGGTCCCGCCCTGAAGGAGATCTTCGGCGAGGTCGACCGACTGCAGGCCGAGCCGCCCACCGAGAACGAGCTCAAGGGCTTTCAGAACTACCGCGCGGGCGTCTTCGTGCTCCAGAACTCCTCGAGACCGGGCATCATCGGCCAGCTCGAGTTCGTGGACCTGCACGGCCTGCCGGCCGATTACTTGAACGGCTACGTCAAGCGGATCTATGCCGTCACGCCCCGAGACGTGCAGCAGATGGCGCAGAAGTACCTCCAGGACGACAAGGCCACGATCGTCATCGTCGGGGACCGCAAGATCATCGACGAGCAGGTCAAGGCGTTCGGGCCTGTGCGCTGAGTCCTCACTTCCTCGTCGACCACGCAGGCTTCTTCGCGGCCACGCGCCGGTACACCGGACACCCCGGCGTGTGGGCGCCGCGCAGGTAGCCCGTGCTCATGAGGAACGAGCCGACGATCTCGCCGCCCGTGAAGACGAAGTTCTCCTTGAAGAGCTTCTGCCAGGCCTTCGCCGGCCGGGGGTGATGGGCGTCGAGCCATTTCGCGAAGGAGCCATGGCTCTCACGCAGCGCCAGGATCCTGCGGGCGTTCTCGATGACGGCGCGGATCTTGAGGCGGTTCCGGATGATGCCCGGATCCGTGAGCAACTGCTCATACTTCCGTTCCCCGTAGCGGGCGACGGTCTCCGGATCGAATCCCTCGAAGGCGCGGCGAAAGCCCTCGCGCTTCTGGAGCATCGTCAGCCACGAGAGGCCTGCCTGGTTGATCTCGAGGGCCAGGCGCTCGAAGAGCGCGGCGTCCGAGCGGACCGGAAAGCCGTACTCGCGATCGTGGTAAGGGCCGTGGAAGGGGTGGCCCTTCGCCGCGCGGCAGTAGCTCATGGCGAGTCGACAGTCTACAGGCGGCAGTCGGCAGTCGAGTCGACGGAGGCGGCGTATCATCGTGGTGGAGGTCTCCATGAAGCGACTGCTGCTGCTTCTCGTCGCCGTCGGGATCGGCTTCTATGTGTACAAGCAGCAAAGTCTCTCCTCCGGCGCGCCGGGGTCCCCGACAGGGAACCCGGTCGAGCGCGCCCGGGGGGCCGCCGGCGCCAGCGACGCCCGGACTGCCGCCGGAAGCGCCGTGGCCCGCGAAGCCGATCAGCCGGCCGGCGGCGCAGTCAGCGAAAACATGACGCCGGACCAGGTGCGCGCGCTTCTCGGCTCCCCCAACGACGTCCAGACCGAAACGCTGGAGAACGGCTCGACCCGTGAGACCTGGACCTATCGGAGCGTTGGGAAGACGGTCGTTTTCGAGAACGGGATCGCGGTGGCGGTGCGGTAGGCGGCGAAAAAAGCCCGGGGCTTCTCGCGATGTGCAGCCGTCCCGTCAGCAAGGCGCGGCGCATGTAGTCCTCGAGGTCCTTTAGATGCTTCTGCGGCGGCGTGGGCCGCGCCTCCGGATCGAACGGCAGAGGCATCCGGCCCACATCGGACACCCTCTTGAAGTAGATCCAGCGCGCGACGATCGGCCGCGTCTTCGCCTCGAGAAACGGGATGATCGTCTCGCACGCACGGAAATCCTGAAACTCGAGCCCACCCTCACACGTAACCATTTATATAGAGTTAGAAAGGTTATGGTCGAATATCCATCCAGCTTGCTCTCCGTCAACGTCGCGCGGCCGCGGTCGGTCGAGCATCGCGGCCGGACCGTGCGGA
>JBKJWL010000046.1:0-3374 GCA_046716885.1 Thermoanaerobaculia bacterium
GCGTTGTAGTCCCCCGCCGAAACGTCGGCAAACGCCCCCGCGTACGGCGCCGGCACGAAGTCCTCCCCGTGCACCGCCCTCAGGATGAAACCCGCCATGTCCGCCCGCGTCACCTGATCGGCCGGACAGAACAGGAACGCCGGCGCATCGCAGCCCGGCATGATCCCCGCCCCGGCCGCCGCGTAGATGAATGCCTCAAAAATGTTGCTGTCCGCCACGTCCAGGAACCGCACCGTGAAGTCCACTGGCACCGCCGATACCGCGTAGGGAGTGCCCGTCGAGATCAGGAGCTGCCCCTGCCGCAGTCCCGGAGACAGAGCCGTCGAATCGAACGTACAGACGACCGGGAGGCTCGCTCCGGCCGAGACTGTGCCCTCGGTGGGATTCTCGGACAGCCACGGGATCTCGTCGAACGCGCACACATCCGTTTCCTCGGTCTCGACTTCGTAGATCGTCTTCGTGACGCTGTCGATCAGCCAGAGGTGGCCGGCGCAGTCGATCTCCATGCCCGCTCCCCCGAAGGGCGGGAGGACCGGCGACCCGCCGCTCGTGAGGAAGAAGGCTCCGAGGACGTTGTAGTTGCTCCGCGTGTCGAAGACGTAGACGTCGAAGCCCAGGAGTACGTCGTGGTTCGTCAGCGCGTACAGGTGGCCGTTCGAGGCGTTGAAGGCCAGACCCGAGACCGGCACCGCGACGTAGACCGAGTCGAGGATCGTCCCCTTCGAGTCGAAGTGGTTGATCACCCCGTCGTTCCAGGAGCCGGAGTAGTAGGTGTCGCTGATCGGGTTGTAGGCCAGACCCCGCTGCGACGTCCCGAAGCTCGGACAGATCTTGCCTCCAGTCGCGACCTTCGCGATCGGGTCGAGCTCGTAGATGCAGTCGTCGCCGCCGACGTTGACCCGCCAGAGCTTCGTGGTGCGGGGGTTGTAGGCGCCGTCCGCCGCGAACGAGGCGACCCACGCGCCGGCGTCGATGGTGTCGCCGGTCTGCGTGCCGTCGGTGAGATACCGGTAGTCGAGGTCGTCGCCGCCAAAGGGCGCGCTGTTCGAGACCCAGAAGTCCGTGGCGTCGGTGTTGAAGGCGACGCCCCAGGGTTCCTCGAGATTGCTGGGGTAGGCATTGACGACGTTTCCGGCCGCCAGGGCACGGGCGATCGGCGCTCCCGGCAGAGCCGGAATATTTCGGGCGTTCGCGCCGTCGTGGAGCACCGCATTCGGAATCCGGGCCAGCAGCCGATTCCGCAGGTCGCGATCGACGAACGGGCCCAGCGGCAGCGCCGTCGAGATCGGTGGGACGTTGAGCTCGTCGATCCGGAAGCTCGCATCCGCGGTTCCCGTGTTGGTCATGTCGAGCGTTCGGTCGACGATCTCTCCCGGGTCGACCCTGGCCGAGAGCGGCCTGGGGCTGGCGTCGAGCCGCCCGGCCGCGAGGGCGAAGTCCAGACGCTGCGTGTGGGTGGGGACGACGGTGAGGCTCTTCGTCTGGGAAGCGTAGAGGTCGAGCGAGGCCGTGAAGAACTGGAAGGCGCTCTCCGAGAAGAGGACGTAGAAGCCGTCGAGCTGCGCGGGGTCCTGCGGAGTGGCGAAGGTCGTCGCCGTCGGGCCGCCCCCGACGTTGACCACGGTCGCGCCGTCGATGCCGGCTCCGGTGTTGGCGTCGAGGACGTTGCCGACCACCAGACCCCCCGACAGAGCCACGCAGCTCGTCTGGCCGAGGATGACGTCGTCCACCTGCCACCAGAGCGCGGCGAAGGCGTTGTGGTAGTGAAAACGAGCGCGCACGTCGGCCTGGCCCGCGGCCAGCGCCGTGACATCGACCGCCTGGGTGTTGGGGCCGGCGACGGCGACTGTCTGATGGAGCACGTTCGTCCAGGAGACGCCGCCGTCAGTCGAGACGTCCACGTCAGCGAGCTCGCCGAACGCCGGGCTGCCGCCGTTGAAATCCTGGTGAAAGCGGATCTGCACGCTCGAGAGCGTGGACATGTCCACGGGCGCCGTGATCAGCTCCGCGTCCTCGGAGACTTCGCCGTCGCAGAAGCTGTTCACCAGAGCGAACGGGCCGCTTCCGCCGGTGTCATTGCCGTCGAAGAGTCCGCACGGATCGGCCCCGGTATGGATGCTCCAGCCGGCGCCCGAGCCGTTGTTGACGATGCTCCAGCCGGCTGGAAGCGCTCCGCCGTCGAAACTCTCGGAGAGTCCCTCGGCGACGAGCCCGTATCCCGGAGCGTTGCAGGCCGTCGTGTCGATCGTCAACGAGATGTTCTCGACGACCCCTTCGGGCCGGCTCCCCGCGGCTGCGTCCAGGAGCAACGTTCGCACGTCGGGCTCGTATCCGGGCACGACCGCCTCGGTCGCGAGCGTGTAGTTGACGCCGGCGACCAGCGTGATCCCGTAATAGCCGTTGACCGGGTCGGTGAAGAGCTCCGCCGGGGAGAATTCGGGCGGTCCCGTGATCCGGATCTTCGCGTAGAGCTGCCAGCCCCCGCCCGAGCCGTCGCGGACGACGCCGTTCAAGAGGACCTGGGGGGCGAGCCCCAGCACGAAGTTCTGCGTGGTCGTTCCGCCGTCGGTGACCACGACGCCAGAGGCCGACCCGGGGATCAGGCCGAACTTCGTGACCGTCATGTCGTAGGTCCCGACGGGCAGCGCGAGGAACTGGTAGTGGCCGGACGCATCCGTCGTCGTCTCGGAGGCCCCGGCCGTGACCCGCGCGCCGGCGATCGGGAGGCCCGAGTCGGCCTCGGTCACCGTCCCCTCGAGAGTGCCCGTAGGCCCGCTCGTGCAGCTCGGGAACTTGAAGGAGCCCACGCGGGTGAACTCGAAGAACGGCGACGGGTCTCCGATGTACTCCGCCGTAAACCAGAAAGTGCAGTCATCCGTCGGGTCCACCGCCATCGAGCTGTAGTCGCCCCAGAAACCGAAGGGGGTCCCCAGGCTGTTCGGCCCCTCGAAGAAGGCGTTCTCTGCGCCCATCGTCCCGACGGCGTCGCCGACCAGGCGCCCCGACACCGCAACCGTCGGATGGATCGTTTCGTCGGACTTGCTGTAGCCCAAAGCCATGTTCCCGTTCTGGTCCATGGCGATCGACCCGATGAAGCGATAGCTCTCATCGGGCACATAGGTGCCCTCCTGAAAGATCACGGGAGCCCCGTTGGGGTCTCGAAGCTCGAACCACCGGACGGCGGCCCGATTCTCGCCGGGCGCGCCGTCGACCGTGAAATTCGTCACGAGTGACTCGTGGGTGCCGAAGTTGCGGTAGGCCAGGCGGTACATCAGCCGGCTCGGGTTGGCGTGGATCAGCTGGCCCGAACCGAACTGCGGGACGCAGCCCTCGCCCAGGATGACGCTGCCGCAATCCAGGGCAGCGAAGGGAGC
>JBKJWL010000047.1:0-3097 GCA_046716885.1 Thermoanaerobaculia bacterium
CTCGCTCGCGGCGGCAGCCGGCGGCGGCGAGCGCCAACAGGCTCGCGCACTCGAGGATCCACTGCCGACGGGCGATCTGTCGGAGCAAAACTCGTTGGCGTTCCAGCATTGCACCAGGTAATGGATGGCTCATCGGAGGCTAGTTTCATCTGCGCCCGAGTTCGATGGATTGCGCCGAATGCGCGTCATGCTCTCTGCTTGCTCTGTCCTTTTTTCAGTTCTCATCGAAGCTCTGCACGCCGGCGCTACTGCGATCGCCCAGTCGGACGTCCTCCAGTGGCTTACCGGCCATCCTCTAGCCACAGGTCCTCAATATACCGGACCGGCGACGCGCGATGCGGGCTGCCCAGCCTCTGAACGCGTCGATGCGCCACTATGCCCGCCACCATCGGATAGAGAAACTCTGCCCGCGCTTCCGCTCGCTCATGCGCATGGTCTCGTTCATCACCCAGCCCGGCCTAATCCGCCGCATCCTCGACCAGTGGCTGCGGCTGCTCACGCCGAGCTTGCCAAGGATGTTCCGCAGGTGAGTCTTGACGATAGGCATGCGTCGGATAGGACAGAGCCTCCGGGGCGGCGGCCGGCTGCGCGAGGCGAGTCAGCCTCCCTGGCGAAAGGGCACAGTTCGCGGGGAAGGTCGCCCGAGAGAGGCGCGCCTGTAGTAGATGTCGGCGTTCCCGTCACGGGTGTCGTGCCAGAGGACATGCACGGAGCTTCCCGAGACCGCCACGGTCGGGTGCGCCGACTCCCCTTCGGCCTCGCTCAGGCGGAGGTCGCTCGACCAGGTGTCCCCCCCGTCGGAGGAGTGCTTCCCGTAAACCTCGAGGTTCCCATCGCGCCCGTCGAACCAGACGACGTGCAGACCGCTTCCCTGGGCGGCGATCGAGGGGCGGGCGGAAACGTCTGGAGCATGGGTCAATCGGATGTCCGGGCTCCAGCTCGCTCCTCCATCCAGCGAGCGCTTGAAGTAGATCTCCCAGCCGAACGACCAGGATCGCATTTTCTCTTCGAACTCGCGCAGCTCGGCCTCGAGCCTTCGCGGATCACCGCCGCCGCGCACCCACGCCGGCGCGGCGTCCTGGATCTTCTTCCGTTTCTCCTCGACCCGCTGCATAAAGGGTGGAAGGTAATAGACCGCCGGATCGCGCAGCGGCGCCGGCTCGACGCGAAGTCCCACGAACCTCATGATGTCGTCCAACTTTTTCTCGACGTCGAAGTCCGTCACGCCGCCGTCCCGCCTGTCGAACCAGACGAGGTAAGCGGCCGGGCCCGAGATCGCGAGGGAAGGCGCCCAGGAATCGGCCGGGTCGCTGGTCAGCCGGGTGTCCGGGCCCCAGGTGACCCCACCGTCCGTGGAGCGCTTGAACTACTCCTCCTCGTTTCCGTCGCGATAGTCCACCCAGGCCACGAGGACATGCCGCCCCGAAACGGCGACCGTCGGAACCCAGGACTCGTAAGGGAGGTCCGTCAACCGTGTTTCCTCATCCCAGCTCAGGCCGAAGTCGGTGGAGCGCCGCGTATGGATCTCGGCGTGGCCGGTTCGGTTGTCTCCCCAAACGACATGCACGTCGGAGCCGGAAGCCGCGATCGAGGCGTGGGCGGCCTGGTGCCCGTCCGTCAGGGCCGTCGTCGGTTCCCAGGTGAGCCCGCCGTCGGCCGAACGCCCGAGGAATATGTCGAATCTCCCATCGCGGATACCGTGCCAGACGACGTATACGTTCCGGCCGGAGATGGCGATCGCCGGATGCTCGTCGGGCCCCGCGCTTTCGGAAAGGCGTGTATCCGGATCCAACTCCTGCCGCTGTCGGCCGACCGCTTGTAGTAGATCCGCGGGCTTCCGTCACGGGCGTCGTACCAGACGGCATGCACCCACCCCGACCCGTCCGTTGCGATGCTGCGCGCGAAGTTGTACGTGAGGAGGGATGGCGCCGGATCGGCCGTCAGGCGTTGCTCCCGTTCCCAGCGAACCCGCGGGAGCGCCGCCTCGCTGCCCGGAGCCGACACGAGCGGGAACAGGAGCGTGAAGAGGATCGTCGGACGCTTCACTTTTCCTCTCGCCGCCGGATGTCCATCAGCTTCGCCTGCTGCTCCGCCGTGAGCGCGTTCTTGATCCGGATCAGGAGGGAGAGGTGCGTCTTCTTCGTCTCCGTCTCCAGCCGCATCACCGCGTCCGCCTGTGCGAGGACCTTAACTTCCTCGACGGGTCTGGCCTGAAGCAGTTGAATCAGCCTCTCGCTCTCCCGCTGCATCTGGAACTGAAGGTCCAGGAACTTCGATTGAGCCTTCCCGATCTCCTTCTTCATCGTCTCCCGCTGATCCTCTTCGAGCCCGATCTGCTGCTGGTGGCTCATCACGAGCTCGGGAGGGAAGAGATTGCGGCCGATGGGGTCGTCCTTTTGCGCAGGGCTCTCGGCGGCCCCGGCGGCGCAAAGCGTGAAGGAGAAAAGAATCGCAAGCGCGTACTTCATGGTCATGTTCCTTTCGGCTTCGTTGAAGGGTCAGTAACGGAAACTTCGGGAATGCTTGCTCCGATCGGTGGAAATGAACCGAGAAGCTCACGCCCCGGGGTCTCCAGGAGGAAATCGGTCGGGGCCGTCCACTCGTCCAGCGCGAGGGCGCTGACCTCGGACGGGACGGTCTCGCGCGAGGGCGTGTCGGAGCCCCGCCCGGCCACCAGGAGACCAAGCGCGACAGCCAGCGCCGCGGCCGCGGGAAGGGCGATCAGCCCCCACCGAAGGCGCCGCGACGTCGCCTGTCCCCCCGCGGCACGCCGCCGAATCCTCTGAAAGTCGGGAGCGGAAGTCTCGTCCGCTTCCCGCGCCTCCTGGAAGAACTTCCGAAGACCCGAATCGTCCATCATCGTCTTCCTCCCGAAAGCTCCCGGGCGAGCCGCTTCTTGCCGCGGTCGTAGTGGACCCGCGCGCTCCCGACAGAGATTCCAAGCGTCGCCGCAGCTTGCTCCACCGTCAGATCGTGCGCGAAGATGAGCTCCAGCACCTGCCGCTGGCGTCGCGCCAGTTTCGCGAGCGCGCCGAGCAGGCCTTCGTGCCGCTGCGCGGCCTGCGCCGCCCGTTCCGGATCCGGCGCGGCAGTGCGG
>JBKJWL010000048.1:0-8208 GCA_046716885.1 Thermoanaerobaculia bacterium
GATCGTCAGACGCTCGGAGGGACGCAGCCGCAGGCAGGTCTGGATGGCGTTGCGGGCGCCGGGGATCAGGTCTTCGGAGTAGGCCGTCTGCAGTCCGGTCTCGTTCGGCATCGTGGTGCTTCGCTCCTGGTTCGAGGGTCCGGGCCGTCCCGGGCTGACCTACTGGGAGGCGCTCCGAGAGTACACGGTTTCGACCGGCAAACCGTGGCTGGTCTCCTCGCAGATGTAATCGACGACTCCCTTGAGGTCGCCGCCGTTGGATTCGTAGACCTTCAACTGCCGGTCGGCACCCGACCCGTTCGCCAGGATCCAGTGTACCGCCTCGACCTCGCGGCGCGACCCCAGGTCGTCGACGACGTCGTCCACGAACGCGAGCATCTCGGCGACGAGGTCGCGGAACGGAACCTCGATCTCCTTGCCGAAATCGATGAGCTTGCCCTCGATCCCGTATCGGCTCGCGCGCCACTTGTTCTCGAGGATCAAGGCTCGGCGGTAGCGGCGGAAGCCCAGGTTCTGAAGCCGCAGCCGGTAGAGCTTGACGCAGATCGCCTGGAAGAATGCCGCCAGCGTGACCGTCTCGTCGAGGCGCATCGGGACGTCGCAGACGCGGAACTCGATCGTTTCGAAGAAGGGGTGGGGCCGCACGTCCCACCAGATCTTCTTGCCGTTGTCGATGCAATTCGTGTTGACGAGAATGCGCACGAACTCGTCGAACTCCGCCGGCGTCTCGAAGTGCTCCGGCATGCTCGTGCGCGGGAACCGGTCGAAGATCTTCGTCCGGAAGCTCTTCAACCCGGTGTTCCGGCCCTGCCAGAATGGGGAGTTCGTCGAGAGCGCCAGCAGGTGGGGCAGGAAGTAGAGCGCCTCGTTCATGATCTGGAAGGCGAGGGAGCGGTCCTTGATGCCGACGTGCACGTGGAGGCCGAAGATCAGATTCGCCCGTGCCAGCAGCTGCATCTCCTGGACGACCGAGTCGTAGCGGGGATCCGGGAAGATCTTCTGGTCGGCCCAGTTGGAGAACGGGTGGGTGCCGGCGGAGGCCACCTTCATGCCGTTCTTGCGGGCCAGCCGGATAATCTCGGTCCGCATCTCGCCGACGTCCTGACGGACTTCCGCGATGTTCTTGCAGATGCCCGTGCCGATCTCGATGACCGACTGGTGCATCTCGGGCTTGACGCGCTCCTTCAGGACGAGCTTGCCCTCTTCGAGGATCTCCTGGACGTGGGAGCGCAGCTCCCGCGTCTCCGGATCGATGATCTGGAACTCCTCTTCGACGCCGAGGGTGAAGGCGGGCTCTTCCATGCCGGGGCTCAGTTGTCTCGGCGCGGGCGGGGCGCGGCAGGCGCGCGCGGGACGGCCGGTTTTCGCGGGCGGGGCGCCGCGGGGGCCTTCGCCGGCACGTCGCGTCCGGCGAGGAAGGTTGACCAGTGATAATCGGTGATGGGCTCGGGACCCTGTTCGGCCCGCTCGATCAGCCACCGCGTGGCGTGCTCGACGACCCAGGTGAAGTTCTCCTGGCCGATCGAGTGGACGTCGGCATCCGGGGCCGGGTTGAGGAAGTCGATCGCGTAGGGGATCCCGTCGCGGACCGCGAATTCGAGCGTGCAGAAGTCGTAGCCCAGGGCGCCCATCAACTTGAGGCAGTCGCCGTGGACGCGCTCGTACATCGCCGGAGCGACCGGGGGTGCGTCCTTGACGTAGCGCTCGTGGTGGGGCCGGCGCGGGTCGTATTGCATGAGGTGCACGTACTTGCGGCCGATGGCGTAGCAGCGGAAGTACTCGTCGAAGACGATCTCTTCCTGGAGAGTCATGACGGTCTGGCCGGACTCCTGATAGGCCGCGAAGAACTCCTGGGGGTTGGTCACCCGGTAGACGCTCTTCCAGCCGCCGCCGGAGTAGGGCTTGAAGTAGGCCGGGAATCCGATGTGGGCGAAGATTTCGTCCCACTCGAGCGGGAACACCAGGTTCGACATCGACTCGCCGGTCGTGTCGGGCGGGTGCAGGTTGGACGGCAAAATCACGGTTTTCGGGACGGCGACGCCGACGCGGAGGGCCAGGACGTTGTTGAAGAACTTGTCGTCCGCCGACCACCAGAAGGGGTTGTTCACGACGATGGTTCCGTCGGCCACCGCCTTCTTGAGGATCGCGCGGTAGAACGGAATGTCCTGACTGATTCGGTCGAGAATCAGGTCGTACCGCTTCGGGGCCTCGAGAGCCACGCCGCCGACCTGGACCGCCTCCGCCACCACATCCCGGCTCTCGCCGTTGATGCGCTCAATCAGGGCCTGGGGAAAGGAGCGTTCCTGGCCGAAAAGAATGCCGATGCGTTTCATGAAAAGTCCTTCATTTCTGTGGGGTGGTTCTGGCGCGTCCCGGGGAAAACGGGCATTATCTCACCCCCTTCACCCACTGGTCCATCCACGCCAGATTGCGTTCTGCGAGGTCGCGGATGAGGCGGGGCTCGCGCGGGCCGTGCGGCTGGCGGGGATAGACCACCATTTTCACCGGCACGCCGCGGCGCTTCAGGGCGTTGTAAAGCTCGTAGCCCTGCGAGATGGGCACGCGAATGTCCGCCTCCCCGTGCTGGATGAGCGCGGGCGTCTTCGCTTTTCCAATGTGACCCATCGCGGAGTGCGCGCGGTAGTTCTCGAAAGCCCCTTCGTCCCAGAATTCACCGCCGAAGTAGTCGGGGATGAACGAAGGAATGTCGGCGGTGCCGGTGAAGGAGATGAGATTCGTAACGGGCGCGCCGATCGACGCCGCCCGGAAGCGGTCAGTCTGCGTGATGATCCATGACGTCATGTATCCGCCGTAGCTCCACCCCATCACGCCGAGCCGCTCGGGGTCCGCGATCCCCATCGCGACGACCGCGTCGACCCCCGCCATCAGGTCCCGGAAATCGCCGCCGCCCCAGTCGTTGACGTTCGCCTGGCGAAAGCTCGTTCCGTAGCCGGAGGAGCCCCGAGGGTTGGGGCGCAAAACCGCGTACCCCTCGGACGAGAAGACCGCCACGGGATACGGGCTCGGAGCGGCGGGGTACGTGGCCTTGAAGACGCCCGCGGGCCCGCCGTGAATGACCAGAAGCAGGGGATACCGTTTCCCGGCCTGGTATCCGACCGGGAGCGTCAGCAGCCCCTCGATCGACGCGCCCTGGTCTCCCTTCCACGTGACGACGCGGGTCGCGCCGATCGGATGCTTCGGCAGCTTCGCGTTGACATCCGAGACGCGCACCGGAGCGAAGGGGGAGAGCGCGCTCACCCACGCTTCGCTCGGGTCGGTCGGGCTCTGGCGAACGAACCCGATCCACGTGCCGCGCGCGTTGACCGCGGCGCCGCTGGAGACCATGCCCGACTCGGTGAGCGGCCGCAGAGATCCCGTCGTCACGTTTTGGGCGTAGAGGAAGTCGTAGACGCCGCGGGTTTCGGTGAAGTAGAGCGAGCGGCCGTCAGCCGACCATCCGGCGATCTCGGGCGAGTCGTCGAAAGACGGAGGCAGCGCGCGGGAAGGGCCCCCGTCGGCCGGCGCGAGGCGCAGGCCTCGCTGGTGCGCCCAGCTCGGCGGGTCGTCGCTCGCGACGTACGCGATCCACCGTCCGTCCGGCGAGAAGCGCGGCGTGGTCTCGGCGGCGCCGGTCGCGGCGAGGGGGCGCACCGCGCCCGTCGAGACGTCCACGAGGGAGATATCGGAGCTCGGCCACTCGTTGGCGACCGGACGTGCCGTGTGCGAGAAGCCGATCGTCTTACCGTCCGGCGACCAGTCGAGGGCGTCGGCGGCGCCGGCATCGGGGTTTCCGCCGATCGAACGCGACGGGGTGATGAGCTGCCTGCCCACCCGCGCGCCGCCGGCCTCCGGCGGCACCGAGATGACGGACAACCGCCCCGGCCGGTCCTCGTCGTCCACGACGCGCGCGTCGTCCTTTTCGCGCTCGCGCCTCTCCTTGTCCTCGCGCGGAGCCTCCGGCTCGACGTACGCGATCCACTGGCCGTCGGGCGACCAGGCGAACTGCGTCACGTCGGACTTCGCGTCCGTCAACCTCCAGGCCTCGCCGCCGCCGGTCCCTAGGAGCCACAGGTTGGCGTGCTTGTCGCCGCGCTTGGAGAGCAGCGCCAGCCACCGGCCGTCGGGCGACCAGCGCGGCCGGCTCGAGGACTGCTCGGCGAACGTCGCCTGGCGCGACTCCTTGCCGCCGGCCGAGGAGAGCCAGATCTGCGTCCGATTCTCACTCGTGTCCCCGTCCATCACCGAGTCCCGCACGACGTACGCGACGCGTCGGCCGTCCGGCGAGACCTGGACGTCGGACACCAGTCGGTACTTCAGCGTCTCGAGCGGCGTCCATTTGCCGGGGCTCTCACCGGGAACCCCCACCAGAGCCAGCAGCAGCGGGATCGCTGGGGTCAGGTCTGGCATTTCGCATTTCGGTTAGGTTGCGCTCTAACTCCGGCCGGCGGCGAAAGGCGAAATGCCAGACCTGACCCCATGACCCCGCCCTAAAGCCAGTCGCGCTTGCGGAACCAGTAGAGCATCCCGCCGGCAGAGACGAGGCACACGCCCCAGAAAATTGGGTAGGAGATCCGCCACTCGTTCTCCGGGATCGGCATGTTCATTCCGTAGACGCCGGCCAGGAACGTCAGGGGAATGAAGATCGTCCCGATGACCGTGAGGACCTTCATGACCTCCGCGAGGCGATTCGACATCGAGGTCATATAGGTCTCCGTCAGGCTCGTCGCGACCTCGCGGTAGGTCTCGATGATGTCCATGATCTGGATGAGGTGGTCGTAGACGTCGCGCAGGTAGGTGCGCGTCGTCTCGCTGACGCATTCATGCGGCTCGCGCTGCATCGCGTTGACGACTTCCCGCATCGGCCAGACGGCGCGGCGCACCAACAGGAGCTCCCGCTTGACGTTGTGCACCTCGGTGATCGTCCCGCGGTCCGGGCGGTCGAGCACCAGGTCCTCGATCTCCTCGAGGCGGTCCCCGTAGTGCTCGAGGACCGGAAAGCAGAAGTCCACGATCGCGTCGATCAGCGAGTAGGCGAGGTAGCTCGCGTCGAGCTGGCGCAGGCGCGAGGTCGGCGCTTCGATTCGCTTTCGGATGGGGTCCCAGATGTCGCCGGGGGCCTCCTGGATCGTGATGACGAGCTCGTTTCCCACGAACAGGCTGATTTGCTCGCTGTCGAGCTTGCCCGAGACGAGCTGGAGCATGCGCACGATCAGAAAGATGTGCGGCGGCCTCCCGCCTTCGGCCGGATAGGCCTCGATCTTGGGGCGCTGCGTGGTCGAGAGCACGTCCTCGATCGCGAGCGGGTGGAGGCCGTACTTGATCGCGAGCGCCCGGATGGCGCCGGGGTCCAGGCCATCCACGTTGATCCAGCGGATCTTGACCCAGGGCGGGCGCCGGCTCGCGATGAAGGTCTCGAAGTCGGTGATCCGATGGGTCTCGAAGCGGTCGGGCGCGTAGTCGATACAGGTCACGGGGACCCGCACCTCCGGGACCGGCATACCCGCCAGCTCCACCGCGTCGATGCCCGGCCGCTCTCCGGGTTTCCCCCGACGGTACCGCGCCGGCAGCTCGAGGCTGTCGCCGTCGATCTCGTTCTCGCCCGGGTGCGGAAAGCCCATGGGTCGGAAGAATAGGCGAAGTCGGCCCGAGAAATGAAAGGGGCGGCGGCGCCGCGCTGCCCCCGGAGTCTCAGTCTCGCCGGAACTTGAAGATCGAGAGGGTGCCGTCGCCCTCGTCCGACGCCGTTCAGATCCGTTTGTAGTCGACCTTGAGCCGAGGCGAATCCGATCGCCGCTACCAGATCCGGCAGTGCTCCGGACGCAGCATCGGGTCACCCGACTTACAGCCGAACGCCTTCGCGAAGGCCGGCAGCGTCGAGGGCGGCCCGATCGCGCGGAACTGGGGCAGTGGGTGGGGATCCGTGTTCAAGAGGAGTTTCTGGAGCTCCGGCCGGACGTTGGCGGCCCAGACCCGCGCCCAGCTGAGGAAGAAGCGCTGCTCGCCCGTCAGCCCGCCGATGGGCGTTGGCTCGCCCTTGCCCGCCAGGCTCATGCGATAGGCCCGGTGAGCGATGTCGAGCCCCCCGAGGTCGGCGATCGCCTCGCCCAGGACGAGCTTGCCGTTGACGGGCTGGCCGTCGTTCGCGTACGTCGCGTACTGCGCCTCGACGCATTTCGCCCGCTCTTCGTAGTTCTTCGCGTCCTGCGGCGTCCACCAGTCGCGCATGTTCCCCTGGGCGTCGAACTTGTGGCCCTCGTCGTCGAAACCGTGCGTCATCTCGTGGCCGATGACCGCGCCCATCGCGCCGTAGTTGACGGCGTCGTCCGCCCTGGCGTCGAAGAACGGCGGCTGGAGAATGCCAGCCGGAAACACGATCTCGTTCAACTGGGCGTCGTAGTAGGCGTTGACCTGCGGAGGCGTCATCTGCCAGTCGTCCCGGTCGACGGGCTTGCCGACTTTCCCGAGAAGGCGGCGGAACTCGAACTCCGCCGCGCGCTGGGCGTTCGTGACGTAAGGCCCGCGGTCAATCGCGAGGGCGGAGTAGTCGCGCCACACGTCGGGGTAGCCGATCTTGGGCTTGAACGTCGACAGCTTCTCGAGCGCCTGCTTTCGCGTCGCCTCCCCCATCCAGGGCAGCGTCGCAAGGTCCTCGCGCAGGGCGGTGACCAGGTTCTCGACCATCCGGTCCGCGCTCGCCTTGGCCTCCGGCGGGAAGTGCTCCCGGACGTAGGCCTTGCCGAGCGCGAAGCCTACCGCCTCGTCGGCCGCGGTGACGCAGCGCTTCCATCGCGCTTCGTTCTCCGGGGTGCCCTGGAGGGTTTTTCCGTAGAAGGCGAAATCCTCATCCACGAACGCTTTCGGGAGACGGGGCGCCGCGTCGTTGATCGTGTGCCAGCGCAGGTAGGTTTTCCACTGGGAGATGGGTGTGGCCAAGAGCTCCTTGCTGACGGCTTCGAAGAACTTCGGCTGGGCGACGTTGACAGCGGCCGGCGCTACGCCGACGGCCCGGAAGTACGCCGGCCAGGAGAAGCTGGGCGTCAGGGCGGCCAGCTCCGCGGCGCTCCGGCGGTTGTAGGTCTTCTCGGAGTCGCGCCGCTCGACGGTCGTCATCGATGCCTCGGCCAGCCGGGTCTCCACCGCCAGGACCGTCCGCGCGTTCGCCGCGGCCGTCGCCGGGTCGTCGCCGAGAAGCTCGAACATCTTCGCGACGTGAGCGACGTACTGGTCCCGCAGCGTCTTCGAGTCCTCGTCGGTCTTCGTGTAGTAGTCGCGGTCGGGCAGCCCCAGGCCTCCCTGCGAGGCAATCGCGATCACCTCGGTGGAGTTGCGGCGGTCTTGCTCGGCGGTGAAGCCGAACACGGCGTTGATGCCGAGGCTCTGGAGGCGGGCGATCTCGGCCTGCAGGTCGGCCGGCGTCGCCAGGCGCGCGATGCGCGCGAGCTCGGGCTCGAGCGGCTGCAGGCCGGCGGCTTCGATCGCCGCCTCGTCCATGCAGCTCGCCCAGAAGTCGCCGACCTTGCGCTCGTCCGTGCCGGGCCCGGCCGAGGAGTCCGCCGCCGTCTTCTCGAGGACGGCGCGGAGCTTGTCGCGGTTCCTCTCGGCGAGAACGCTGAAGGAGCCCCAATAGGACTGATCGGGAGGAATCGGGTTTCTCTTCAGCCAGCCGCCGTTCCCGTAGAGGTTGAAGTCCTGGCAGGCGGAAACGGCCGGATCGAGGTCGGCCGGGTCGATGCCGTGGATCTCGGCGGTGGACTTCTCAACGGGCGGCGGCCGAGAGGCGGAGAGCGGAGGCGCGGGAGCGGACGGCGTCGGTGTCGTCGACGCACAGCCGGCCGCCGCCGCTGCGAGGAAGGCGAGAGACAGAGAAGACAGCTTCACGGGTCCTCCTCGTTAGTCCGGTGATTCTGACGCCTTGCGGGCGCCCGTGTTGCGGCGCAGGGACGAAATCCTATCCCGCCGTCCCGGGCCCATGGGCAGGCGGCAACACTGTCCGAACGGACGATGCCGGGTCGCCGGCGGAAGCGTAGAATTCTCGTTCCTGGAACAAACGATCTACGGAGGAATCCATGCGCCGAACCTTTGCGCTCTCGGGTCTGCTCCTCTGCGCGCTCGCCGGGACCGCAACGGCCGAGTCGGCGCTCCAGACGGAAGTCCTCGCCCGCGTCGTGCCGGTCGTCGGCTCGACGCCGGGCACCAACGACTCCTTCT
>JBKJWL010000049.1:0-4049 GCA_046716885.1 Thermoanaerobaculia bacterium
GGGTACGGCGGCAAGGGCGCGATCCAGGCGGTGATGGCGGCAAAGCTCGGCGCGCGCGTCAGCATGGTGACGAAGCTGGGACGGGACGTCTTCGGCGAGAACATGCTCGCGAATTTCCGCTCCTTCGACATCGACACCACGCATGTCTCGTTCGCGGACGAGATCTCTTCCGGAGTCGCGCCGATCGCCGTCGACGCCAACGGCGACAATGCGATCGTCATCGTCACCGGCGCGAACGAGCTCATGAGCGCCGACGACATCGAGGGCGCCCGGCCGGCGATCGCCGCTGCCGAGGTGCTGGTGTGTCAACTGGAGATCCCGCTCGCGATCACACGGGCCGCGCTCGACATCGCACGCGAGGAGTCGACGTTCACGATCCTGAATCCCGCCCCGGCCGTTCCGGGACTTCCGCTTCAACTCTACGAGCGCGCAGACGTTCTCTGCCCGAACGAGTCCGAGACCGAGCTTCTCCTCGGCCGGCCGATCTCAGCCGGTGACGAGATGGACGCAGCCCGCGAGCTGCTCGCGCGTGGCGCCGGCTCCGTCGTCCTCACGCTTGGTGCGCGAGGCTGTGTGATCGCGTCGCACGACGGGGAGGCTCACGTGCCCGCCGAGTCGGTCGAGCCTCTGGATACGACCGGAGCGGGCGACGCCTTCGTCGGGAGCCTCGCCTACTTCCTCGCCCGGGGCGAGCTGCTCACGACGGCGGCCGAGCGCGCGAATCGCATCGCCGCGATCAGCGTCCAGGCACGAGGAACGCAGACGAGCTTCCCTGCCGCCGCCGATCTCCCACCCGACGTTCTCGCCTGAGCCTCCACACAGCGATCACGGCCGCACCTACCGGTCGAAGCTGCAGCGACGATAGGATCGGCGTGATGAAGCTGGGAATCCACGCCATGGCCTGGACTCCGCACTGGAGCGACGATTCTCTCCCGCTCATCGACCGAGTCGCCGACCTCGGCCTGGACTTCATCGAGATCCCCTTGATGGGCATCGACGACGTGCATCCGGGCCCGATTCGCGTGCGCCTGGACGGTGCGGGCATCGATGTCGTCACGAGCACCGTCCTGAGCGAATCCACAGATATCACGTCTCCCGATCCCGCGGTTCGTGCGGCCGGGCTGGCGTACCTACGCCGGTGCGTCGAGGTGACCGCCGAGCTGGGCGCTCCGCAATTCTCGGGAGTCATCTACGGAATGCACGGCAAGCGCCCGCGCGAGCGGCCGGGACAGCAGGAGTGGGAGTGGTCTGCGGAGTGTCTCGCTCGGCTGGCAGAGTACGCCGCCGAGGCCGGAATCACGCTCGGTCTGGAGCCGGTCAACCGCTACGAGAGCCCGCTCATCAACACGTGTGAGCAGGCTCTTCGGCTCGCGGAGATGATTGGGGCCGCAAATATCAAGATTCATCTCGACACGTACCACATGAACATCGAAGAGAAGAGCTGGAGGGATCCCGTCGCGCTTGCAGGGGAGCGTCTCTGCCATTTCCACCTGTGCGAAAACGATCGTGGCATTCCCGGCAGTGGCCTGGTCGACTGGGAGGAACTGTTCGGAGCTCTCGGAAAGCTCCACTACAAGGGATACGCCGGACTGGAGAGCTTCGTCGACGTATCCGGAGACATGGTCGCCGGCACCTGCGTTTGGCGTGACCTGGCACCGAGCGGCGACGTGCTGGTGAACGAGGGCACCGCGTTCCTCCGCCGGTTGGCGCGTCAGAACGGTCTCTGAGCCAGCGTCGTACCCGGTGTCAGCGCTCCTGCTGTACCGGACCGACGACGATGGTCCGCCTACGTCGGACTCGGCTGCGCCGTGTCCAGGCCCGCGAGCCTGCGAAAGACCGACGCGTTCTCCAGCGTCGTGTAGGTGTCGTTGAAGATCCCATACAGCTCGTCGTACAGAGCCTGGAGCTCCTGGTGAGGGCGCGATTCGCTGGCGATCTGGATCATCTCGTCGACCTTGGCGAAGTCCTTCCAGATGCCGAGTCCCACGCCTCCGGCGACGCCGGCGCCCATCGACGTCGCCTCTTCGAGCAGTGCCAGTCGCTGGACGGGGATGCCAAAGATGTCGGCCATGATCTGGTTCCACACGGCGCCACGAGCACCCCCTCCGATCACGCGGAGGCTCTCTATCACGGCCCCCTGCCGCAGAAATGCTTCCAGGATGACGCGCAGGTTCAGCGTGATGCCTTCGAGCACAGCGCGGATCAGGTCCGGTTGCCGATGTCGGTTGGTCAGCCCCACGAAGGCGCCACGTGCGTCCGGGTTCCAGCGTGGACTCCGTTCACCAAGCAGGTACGGCAGGAACAGCAGTCCGCGCGCCCCGGGGGGAGACTGAAGCAGTTCCTGGTTCATGAGGTCGTAGGTCGAGATCCCGAGACGCTCGGCCACGACCTTCTCGTTCTGGGCCAGGAGGTCACGCGCGAACTGCAACGAGCCGCCCGCTGCCTGCATCGTGCCGCATGGGCTGAACATGCCCGGCACGAGGTGGGCCCAGGTGAACGTGCGCATCTCAGGATCCAGGATCGGCCTCGGGGTGGCGAGGGCGATCCACGACGACGAGCCGATGTAGTTGTAGGCGAGGCCTTCGCGGATGACGCCGGCTCCGACTCCCGCACACGATCCGTCGCCGCCCCCGATCACCACCGGCGTGCCGGCGCGGAGCCCCGTCTCCGACGCGACGCTCTTGCTGACCTCTCCTACCACGTCCGTCGAGTCGCGTATCTGCGGCAACTTGTCCGGTTCGATGCCGAAAGCCTCGACGAGCTCGTCTGACCACGTCCCGCGCTCCAGGTCGTAGAGGTTGGTCCCCGATGCGTCGGACCGGTCGGTGGCGAACGAGCCGGTCAGCTTCGCAACGAGGAAATCCTTCGCCTGGAGGAACTTGTGTGCCGCGTCGTAGGCCTGCGGCTCGATCTCCTTGATCCAGCGGATCTTGGCGGCCGAATACGACGGGCTGAGTCGATGCCCCGTCACGGTGTAGACGTGGCGCGGGTCGACGCGCTGCGCGACCTGCTCGACCTGGCTCACAGCTCGCTGGTCGGCCCAGATGATCGCGTTCCGGACGGGGTTTCCGTGGGCGTCGACCGCGACCGCGCCCATCATCTGGCCGCTGAAGGCGACGCCGGCGACCTCGGCCGGAGTCACTCCCGAGTCGCGGAGCAAGCTCCGCGTCGACTCGCACAGCGAGCGCCACCAGTCGTGCGGCCTCTGCTCTGCCCAGCCGGCCTGGGGACAGAGCGTCTCGTAGGGGGCGAACGCGCTGCGCACCAGCGCCCCTTCCTCGTCGAACAGCGTCGCCTTGTCGCCTGTCGTGCCGACATCGTGGGCGAGGATGTATCGCATCGGTCCGCCAGCCGTTCCTCAGTCGCGGGCGCGCAGACGAAGCAACGGGACCTGGAAACAGGACGCTGCGACGGTCACTTCAACGCGCCGCCGAGCAGGCCCGTGACCAGGCGCTTTTGCAGGAAGATCGCGACGAGGACCATCGGCGCGATCGAGATCATGGAGATCGCGGAGATGTTCCACCAGCTCGTGCCCTGCTGTCCCTGCTGGACGGCGATCATGATGGGCAACGTCGTCGCCTTGTTCGACGTCAGCACGACGGCGAAGAGAAATTCGTTCCAGACGAAGGAGAAGGTGAGGAGCGAGGTGGCGATCAAGCCCGGCAGCGTGAGCGGAAGCGCCACGCGCAGGAACGCAGTGAGCCGGTTGTCGCCGTCGATGTAGGCCGCCTCCTCGAGCTCGACGGGGATCTGCTTGAAATAGCTCTGCATGAACCACGTCGCCAGCGGGATCGAGAAGCCCGTGTAGATGATGATCATTCCGAGCAGCGAGTCGAGCAGGTGCAGGTTCTTGTAGACGATGAAGAACGGCAGGACGACGACGACCGGCGGCATGATGCGCTGCGAGACGATGAAGAAGGAGATGTCGTCGTTGCGCATGAAGCCCAGCCGCACCGGGAATCGCGCGAGACCGTAGCCGGCCAGCGCGCCGAAGAAGACGGAGACCGCCGTGGCCGCGGTGGCGATGATCAGACTGTGCTCCAGGGGGC
>JBKJWL010000050.1:0-7504 GCA_046716885.1 Thermoanaerobaculia bacterium
GGGGGGTGCTGTTGGGGGGGTGGTTGGCGCTGGGGTTCGGGGTGGGCGTGCGCGCGGCGGTCGGGCGCCTGCGCGGCAAGCGAGCCGGGCCGCTGCTCGCGCTCGCCCACCTCGTCGCCGACGTCGCCGCGCTGCGGCCGGTGCGCAACCAGCTCGGGCGCGTGCGCCTGCGCCGCGCCTACACCGGGGGCGCGCCGCTTGGCCCGGACGTCTTCCGCTTCTTCCACGCGATCGGGGTCAACCTGAAGCAGATCTACGGCCAGACCGAGATCTGCGGCATCGCCGTCGTGCACCGCGACGGCGACGTGCGCTTCAGCACTGTCGGGCTGCCGCTCCCCGGCACGCAGTTGCGGATCGCGGAGGGCGGCGAGATCGTCCTCTCCTCCCCGGCGGTCTTCAGCGGCTACTACCGGAACGAGGAGGCGACGGCGGAGGCACTCCGAGACGGCTGGCTCTACACGGGCGACGCGGGCTACCTGGAGCCCGACGGACACCTCGTCGTGATCGACCGCGCGAAGGACGTGATGGAGGCCGACGACGGCTCCCTCTTCAGCCCCGCCTTCATCGAGAACAAGGTCAAGTTCAGCCAGTACGTGCAGGAGGCGGTCGTCTTCGGGGGCGGCGAGCGCCCGTTCGTGACGGCGATGGTCTCGATCGACATGGAGACCGTCGGCACATGGGCGGAGCGCGAGCACGTCTCCTACACGACCTACACCGACCTGGCGCAGAAACCGGAGGTCTATGTGCTAATCGGTCGCGCGGTCGCGCGGGCGAACGAGGACCTGCCCGAGGGTGCGCGCGTGCGCCGCTTCGTGCTCCTGCACAAGCAGCTCGACGCCGACGACGAGGAGCTGACGCGCACGCGCAAGGTGCGCCGCCGGACGATCAACGAGCGCTACGGCTCGATCATCGAGGCGTTGTACGAGGAGGTCGACGAGGTGACGGTGACGAGCGTCGTCACCTACCAGGACGGCTCGCAGACGGAGCGCAGGATGTCGCTCCGGATCGCGGCGCCCGACGAGGTCGGCGCCCTGCCGCGGTCGCGCCGCCGCCAGCTCGCCGGGATGGGGGGCTGATGTCGACCTTCGTCCAGCTTACGGTCACCGGCCTCTCGAACGGCGCCATCCTCGCGCTCGCGGCGCTCGGGTTCGTGCTGATCTACAAGTCGTCGGGGGTGATCAACTTCGCGCAGGGACACTTCCTGCTGATCGGCGCGTACGTCGTCTGGGCGCTGACCGTGGACGCGGGGCTGCACTGGTCGGTGGGCGTCCTCGGGGCCGTCCTCGTCGCCATCGCGCTCGGCGTCGTCGTCGAGCGCCTCGTTCTGCGGCCGCTCGTCGGCCAGCCGATCATCTCCGTGATCATGGTCACGATCGGCCTCGCCCAGGTGCTGGGCGCACTCGTCCTGATCGTCTGGGGAACGACGCCGCGGGCCTTCCCGGAGTTCATCCCCTCCGGCGGCGTCGACCTCCTCGGCGCGCAGGTGGCCACGAGCAGGCTCTGGGCGGTCGGCCTGGTCGCTGTCGCCCTCGTCGTTTTCGCGCTCTTCTTCACGCGCTCACGCCACGGGATCGCGATGCGCGCCGTCGCCGACGACCAGCAGGCGGCGCTCGCGATGGGGATCAGCGTCCGCCGCGTCTTCGCGCTCGCGTGGGCGCTCGCGGGCGTGAGCGCGGTCGTCGGCGGCATGCTGCTCGCGAACCTCGTCGGCGTCTCCGGGGAGATCAGCACGTTCGGGTTGCTCGTCTTCCCGGTCGTGATCCTCGGCGGGCTCGACTCGATCGTCGGGGCCGTCGTCGGCGGCGCGGTGATCGGGCTGCTGACGGCCTACACGGGCGGCTACGTCGGCTCCGGCCTCGAAACGGTGATCCCCTACGTCGCTCTTGTCCTGATCCTCCTCGTCCGGCCCTACGGCCTCTTCGGCCAAGTGCGAATCGAGCGCGTCTGATGACCGCGACGACGACCGGCGTCTACCACACGAACTACGCGTCCGACCTCGCGCTCCGGCACACGAAGCTCGAATACGTCCGGCTCGCGCTCGCCGTCGCCGTCGTCGTCGCGCTGCCGTTCTACGCCTCGCCCTACTGGCTGACCGTGCTGAACCAGATCGGGATCGCCGTCATCGGCGCCATCGGGCTCAACATCCTGGTCGGCTACACCGGCCAGATCAGCCTTGGCCAGGGCGGCTTCCTCGCCGTCGGCGCCTACACTGCCGGCCTCGTCGCCACGAAGACGGGTGTGTCGCCGCTCCTCGGGGTCGCCGCCGCCGTGGTGACGACGGCGGCGGTGGGCGCCTTCTTCGGGCTGCCTGCCCTGCGCCTCAAGGGCCTGTACCTCGCGATCGCGACGCTCGCCTCGCAGCAGATCATCATCTGGGAGATCACCCACTGGGAGTGGGTGACGGGCGGAGTCGACGCGCTCGTGCTCGACCCCGTCTCGGTCTTCGGCTGGACGATCACGGGCGACCGCCAGTGGTACTGGGTGATCGCCGGCTCCGCCGCGCTGGCGACGATCGTCGCCACCAACCTCTTCCGCACCGGCGTCGGGCGCGCGTTCGTCGCGATCCGCGATCAGGACATCGCCGCCGAGGTGATGGGCGTCGATCCCGCTCGCTACAAGCTGCTCGCGTTCGCGGTCTCCTCGGGCTTCGTCGGCCTCGCCGGCGCGCTCACGGCCTACTGGACGCAGATCCTGACGTGGGAGCGCTTCACGCTCGACGTCTCGATCCTCTACCTGGCGATGATCATCGTGGGCGGCCTCGGCAGCGTCTCGGGGGCGGTGTACGGGGCGGCGTTCATGATCGCGTTTCCCGCCTACCTGCAGCAGGTCGCGTTCGGGATCCAGGGCGACTCGTTCTTCGTCCGGAACCTGCCGGCGTTGCAGTTGCTCATCTTCGGTGGCACGATCGTGCTCTTCCTCGTCTTCGAGCCCAGGGGGATGGCACGCATCTGGCAGCGCATGAAGGATTACTTCCGGCTCTGGCCTTTCAGGTACTGAGGGGCTCGGCGATCATCGATCCGACAAGGAGGAGCAGGTGAAGCTACGCACAGGAATGGTCGCGGTCGCGTTCGCGCTCGTGCTGATCGCGGGCGCGCAGGCGCGTCCTGACGCCGCGGCCTCGATCAAAATCGGCGGCATCTTCGCGCTGACCGGGCCGACGTCCGACGTCGGCGTCCCGTACGCCGAGGGCGTGAAGGCCTACGTCAACTACCTGAACGCCCGCCGTGGCATCAAGGGACGCAGGATCGAGTTCATCTCCCAGGACTACGCCTACAACGTCGCCCGAGGCGAGCAGGTCTACTCGCAGCTGAAGGGGAGCGGCGTCGTCGCGATCCAGGGGTGGGGGACGGCAGACACCGAGGCGCTCCGCACGCGGGTGAACGCGGACAAGATCCCGTACATGTCCGCCTCGTACGCGGCGACGCTCATCAACCCGCGCGAGACGCCTTACAACTTCTTCGTCGCGCCGAGCTACTCGACGCAGATGCGGATCGCGCTCAAGTTCATCGCCGAGCAGACGGGGAACCAGCAGGCTCAGGTCGCCGTCTTCCACCACGACAGCCCGTTCGGCCAGTCTCCGCTCGAGGACGGCCGGCGCTACGTCCAGAGCAAGAAGCTGAAGCTCGGCTACAAGACCTACACGATGGCCGCGGGAGTCACGGACTACACGGCGTTGCTGACGCAGGTGCAGAGCCAGGGCGCCCGCTGGATCGTGATCCAGAACGTTTCCACCCCGGCGGCCGCGGTCGCGCGCGACATAGCGAGGCTCGGCCTGAACATCAAGATCGTCTGCCTCAACTGGTGCGGCGACGAGATCTTCGTCGGCCTTGCGGGCAAGGCGGCGGCCGGCCACTACACGGTGCAGCCGTGGGGCACGACGGGCCTGAACGTACCGGGGCTGAAGACGCCGAGCTCCTATCTCGCCTCGCGGGGGAAGACACTCGGGAGCGCCACCCTCCACTTCACCCAGGGCTGGTACACGATGGCCGTCATGTGCACGGCGATCGAACGGGTGCTCACCACCGGCAAGGCGCTCACGGGCGCCAACGTGAAGGCGGCGCTCGAGCAGATGCCGAAGTTCTCGACCGGCGGCGTCACGCCGGACGTGAAGTTCACGACGCGGACGCACGAGGGGCTGCACAGCTCGCGCATCTTCCAGGTGATCCGCGGGCGGTTCCGCCAGATCACGGGGTACCGGATCCCGTGATGGGGCGACCGGGCGGGGAGGCACACGCTTCCCCGCCCGACCCCTTCAGGAGGCGCATGCCGGCAGGCCGGGAGCAGGCAGCAGGCGGTGCCGCTACCGCGGCCGATCCCGCCGCGGCCGCCGTGCTCGCCCTGAACAACGTCGAGGTCATCTACGACGAGGTGATCCTCGTCCTGCGCGGGCTCTCGCTGCACGTCGGCGAGGGCGAGATCGTGGCGCTGCTGGGCTCGAACGGGGCGGGTAAGTCGACGACGCTGAAGGCGATCTCCGGCCTGCTCCCGTCGGAGGACGGCGAGATCACCGACGGGGAGATCCTCTACGCGGGGCGGCGGATCGACCACCTCGACGCCGCCCGCATCGTCCGGCTCGGCGTCTGCCAGGTGATGGAGGGGCGGCGTGTCTTCGAGCATCTGACCGCGGAGGAGAACCTGCGCGCGGGCGCCTACACGCGCCGCGGCCCCGGCTCGCTCGCCGACGACCTTCAGCTCGTCTACGACTACTTTCCCCGCCTCGCCGAGCGGCGGCGCGCGGAGGCGGGCTACCTCTCGGGCGGTGAGCAGCAGATGCTCGCGATCGGCCGGGCGCTGATGGCGAAGCCGAAGCTGCTGATGCTGGACGAGCCGTCGCTCGGGCTCGCGCCGAAGCTCGTCGCGGAGATCTTCGAGATCATCGGCCGGCTGAACGAGGAGCTCGGCACGACCGTGCTCATCGTCGAGCAGAACGCGCGACTCGCACTCAAGCTCGCCGACCGCGCCTACGTGATGGAGAGCGGGCGGATCGTCCTCGACGGCGCGGCCCCCGAGCTCGCGCAGAACCCGGACGTGCAGGAGTTCTACCTCGGCCTGACCGAGAGCGGCGAGCGCAAGAGCTACCGAGACGTCAAGCACTACAAGCGCCGCAAGCGATGGCTTTGACGGACGTCGTGGGGGAGTACGTGCGCCGCTGCGACGAGCGCGTCTCCACGGTCCTGCCGGCGGCGGCGCGGCGCGTGGAGGCGTTCGGGGCGCGGCTCGCGCAGGCGGGTCTCGGGCCGGACGACTTCGTCGACGTGGCCGCGCTCGACCGGCTGCCGGTGCTGACCAAGGACGAACTCGTCGACCTGCAGGCCGCCCACCCTCCCTTCGGAGGCCTGCTCGCTCCCGGCACGAGCCTGCGCCGCCTCTTCCAGTCGCCGGGGCCGCTCTACGAGCCCGAGCTGGAGGAGCCGGACCCGTGGCGCTGGGCCTCGGCGCTCACCGCCGCCGGCTTTGGGCCGGGCGACGTCGTCCTCAACGCGTGCGGCTACCACCTGACGCCGCTCGGCGCGATGTTCGAGCAGGCGCTCCTCACGCTCGGCGCGACTGTCGTGCCGGCGGGCATCGGCAGCAAGGACCTGCAGGCCCGGGCCTGCAAGGACCTCGGCGTCACCGCCTATGTCGGGCTGCCGAGCTACCTGAAGGCGCTGCTCGAGACGGCGGAGGAGGTGGGCATACCCGCACGGACGCTCGAGCGCGCGTTCGTGCTCGCGGAGCCGCTGCCGCCGTCGCTGCGCGCCTGGATCGAGGAGCGCGTGCCGGTCGTCCGGCAGGGTTACGGCACGGCCGAGGCGGGGAACCTCGGCTTCGAGTGCGACGCGCTCGAGGGCCTGCACCTGCCCGACGACGCGCTCGTCCAGGTCTGCGACCTCTCGACCGGCGAGGCCATGTGGGACGGCCGGGAGGGCCAGGTCGTGTTCACGCTCTTCCGCCCGGACTACCCCCTCGTGCGCATGGGCACCGGCGACCTGTCCGCGTTCCTCACCGAGCCGTGCGGGTGCGGGATCTCCACCCCGCGCCTCGCCGGCTGGCTCGGCCGCGTCGGCGAGGCCGTGAAGGTGCGCGGCATGTTCCTCCACCCGCGGCAGGCGAGGACGGCGCTGGCCGCGCTTCCCGGCCTGGACGCCTTCCGTCTCGTGATCGAGCGGTCCGAGCATCGCGACTCGCTTCGCTGTGAGGTGGTCGCGACTGCGGGGGCCGACGCGGCGGCGCTCGCGGCGGCGGTGAGGGAGCGGATCCGCTCGGGCCTGCGCTTCGACGCGGAGGTGCTGGTCGTCGCTTCGCTCGGCGACGACGAGCCGACGATCGTCGACCTCCGGACCTGGGACTAGCCTCCGAGACGCTCCCGGACGAGGTCGGGGAGCGGCGCCGCGCGTCCTTCCCGGTCGACGTGGACGACCGTGTGCCGCCCGTCGACGCAGGTCTCGCCGCCGCGCAGGACCTCCCAGGCCCAGGTGATCGACGTCCGGCCGACGCGCTCCGCCCGAATGCGCACGGTGAGCTCGTCCTCGAACCGGAGCACCGCGTGGTACTCGGCCTCCACCCGCCGGCGCGGGTAATACGCCCAGTCCTCGAGCAGCCCGAGCCGCCGCCGGAGCGCCGTCTCGGCGGCCTCGGCCCAGCGGAAGGCGGCCGTGAAGTGGATCCGCCCGCCCGCGTCGGTGTCGACCCAGGCGACGCGCATCAGCTCCGTGTGCCAGCCGGCGTCGATCTCTCTACCCCGCGCCCTCGGTCCCGTTGAACATGTAGTCGGTGATCCGCCAGCCGTCGGCAGACTTGCGGAGCACGAGCTCGCGGCTGACGTGCTCGATGACGTTGTCAGCTTCCAGGAACGTGATGTCCATCTCGTTGCCCAACGCACCATCCTCCGCGAGGGTGCCGACCAGCCCCTCCACGTCGGAGCTGTTGAGGGCGTCCATGTAGGCGGTGACCGCACTCTCGACCGAGTCCATCCTCCTCCTGTGTAGGGAAGAGGAACTTACGTGGACGGCCGCTTCGGTGACGGGAGCGACGGGGGTCCGTGAATGCTGGGGCGGCGCTCGACGCGTACCTCGGAAGTGACTAGATCCGAAGCGACGGGACTCGAACCCGCGACCTCCGGCGTGACAAGCCGCGCAAGGGGCCGGCACGATCCTCCACGGGACGACCCTGAAAGGCCCGAATAGCAGAGACTTCAGTGGAGCGCGCACGCTCGCTTCTACGCGTGGGCATGCCCTTCCCCGACTGTCCTGCCCCGTCCTGGCCCCATCGCTTCGTCGTCCAACGAGTCTCTAAGCGATTACTGCGGAACCAGACCCGAGGTCTTCGGTGGCCGTGTGAATATGTCGTGGGCGGCGGCGCAAGGCCCGGGTCCGACGTCGGGTCCACGCAAACAGGGAATTTCAAGACGGGAGCGACGGGACTCGAACCCGCGACCTCCGGCGTGACAGGCCGAATCGGGCGCGACGACGGCCACCGACGAACCATTCCGAACGGCCCCATTTGCAGGGCTCTTCACGCCGAG
>JBKJWL010000051.1:0-73267 GCA_046716885.1 Thermoanaerobaculia bacterium
CCCCCACCTGCGCGGTTGTGCTCCGCCCCCCCCCCAACGGCCCTGGGGGGTCGCGTTTCCCAACCCCCCGGCCCGCGGGCCGGCGGCCCGCCCTTCCACGAACTGACTCACGGCGGGGTCGCTCGACTTCATGAACTCCTCGGGCCCCGCCTCGAACAGGATATGCCCGCCGAAAAGAAGCGCAAGGCGGTCGCCGATCTTCCGCGCGCTCGCCATGTGGTGGGTGATCGTGACGATCGTCGGCCGGAGCTCCCTCCGGATGCCGAGGATGACTTCGGCAATGACGTCCGTCATGATCGGATCGAGACCCGTGTTCGGCTCGTCGAAGAGCAGGATCTCCGGCTCGTGGGCAATGGCCCGGGCGAACCCCACCCGCCGGCGCATGCCGCCGGAGAGCTCGGACGGCCGCCTCGTGGCGACCCCGGGAAGCTGGACGAGCTCGAGGCATTCCTCGACGCGCGCCCGGATCTGGGCGGGCGTGCGCCGGGAGCGCCGGAGGGGAAAGGCCACGTTGTCGTAAACGCTCATCGAGTCGAAGAGCGCTCCCTCCTGGAATGCCATGCCGAATTTCTTGCGCATCGTGTTGATCTCGATCGAGTCGAGCGCCCAGAGATCCTGCCCGTCGACGTAAACGTGGCCTCCTTCCGGACGCAGCAGGCCAATCAGGTGCTTGAGCAGGACGCTCTTCCCCGTTCCCGAGGGTCCTACGATCACGAGCGATTCGCCGGCGCCGATGGCAAGGTTGATCCCGTCGAGAACGGGCCGTCCTCCGAAGGACTTCCGGAGGTCCTCGACCCGCAGCTTGGCCGCCGCCGCAGAGGGTGCCGTCGCGGAGGATCGCGCGGGGGCGCTCAAAAAAGAAGCCTCGTCAGGAAAAAGTCGACGAGCAGGATCGCGAGGCTGGCGGAGACGACGGCCTGGGTCGTCGACCTTCCGACGCCCTCCGCGCCGCCCTCGGTGTAGTACCCCTTCACGCAGGCGACGACCGAGAAGATGAGGCCGAAGACGGCCGCCTTGATGAGGCCCGACGTGAAGTCGAGCAGGTCGAGGCGCTCGAAGGAGCTCTCGACGTACGTGATGGGATTCGCGCCGAGCAGCTTCACCGCCACGAAGTAGCCGCCGTACATGCCGACGGCGTCCCCCATCACGACGAGCAGCGGCATCATCACGACGGACGCGATGACGCGGGGCACGACCAGGTACTGGACCGGCTCGGTCGCCAGCGCTTTCAGCGCGTCGATCTGCTCGGTCACGCGCATGCTGCCGATCTCGGCAGCCATGGAGCTGCCGACGCGGCCCGTGACCATGAGCGCCGACAGCACCGGCGCGAGCTCGCGCAGCAGCGAGAGCGCCACGACGCTGCCGACGAGACTCTCCGCGTTGAAACGGGCGAAGCCGTTGTAGCTCTGGAGGGCGAGGACCATTCCCGTGAAAAGAGTCGTCAGGAAGACCACGGGAACCGAGTTGACGCCGACCCGCACCATCTGCCGGAAAACCTCCGCGACGTCGTAGGGCGGCCGCGGGGCCCACATCAGCACCCGGCCGAGCATCGTGAAGAACCGGCCGAGGTCTTCCAGGAAGCCCAGGACCGCGCGACCGATCGCCTCGAAGAAGCGGGTGATCACGGCTGGGCCCCGATGTAGTGGCGGAGGACCCGCGGGCCGATGCCGCAGAGAATCTCGTAGGGGATCGTCGAGGCGGCGCGGGCGAGATCCCACGCCGTCACCGTCGCGCCGCCGTCCGCGCCGAGGCAAACGACGCGGTCGCCGCGCTCGGCGCCGGTCTCGGTCGCGTCGACCAGAGTCACATCCATGCTGACTGATCCCACCACGGGCGCTCGCCCCCCCCGCAACAGAACCGAGACTTTTCCCGAGAAGCTGCGACGAAGGCCGTCATGATAGCCGATCGGGAGAACCGCGACGGTCGTGTCCCGTGCCGTGACGAATCGGCCGCCGTAGCCGAGCGCGGTGCCCGCGGGAACCCGGCGCACCGCAACGACCCGCGTCTCAACCGTCATCGCCGGGCGAAGACTCGACCCGTCCACCGAGCCCGAGGGCGCAACGCCATAGAGCGCCAGCCCGGGCCGTACCGCGTCGAGCCACGTGCTCGGATGCGCGAGAACTCCGGCGGAGTTGGCCAGGTGCGCGCGGCCGGGCCCGACGCCCGCTGCGCGCAGCCGTCCGATTCCGGCGGCAAGCCCCGCGAGCTGCCGTGCCGTCTCGGGCGACTCCGGGTCGTCCGCCGCTGACAGGTTGGCGAAGGTGCCGGCGAGCGAGAGCCCGGGCGCCCTTTTGAGCAGGCTCGCGACGGCCTCGAGCTCCTCCGGGCGGATTCCCGCGCGCCCCATTCCCGTATCGAGCTCCAGGTGGACCTTCACCGGCTCGGCCAGATTCCGTGTCTCCCGTTCCAGCGCCTCGACCTGCGCCCTGTCGTACAGAGTCGGCGTCAGCCCGTAGGCCCGCTGGCGGGACAGGTCCGCGGGTTCGGCGGGGGAGAGGAGCAGGATCTCTCCGGCCACCCCCGCCCGGCGGAGCTCAACGCCCTCCTCGGTCTGGGCCACGGCGAAGAAGCCCGCACCCTCGCGCTCGAGGCGCCGAGCGACGGCGGGTGCGCCGTGCCCGTACGCGTCCGCCTTGACGACGCAATACAGCGCTCGGCCCGGGCCCACGCGGTCGCGCAGATTCCTGTAGTTGGCGGCGATCGCGTCCAAATCGACGAGCGCGCGAGCCGGGGGCCCGGAGCCCTGAGTCGGGAGTCTGGAGCTCACGTTGGACGGATTCTCACCTGCGCCCCGACAAACTCCCAGCCGTCCACCGACCCGACCACCGACCCGACTACCAGGGGCAAGCCCTCAGCGGTAGGGAACGCCGTCCGAGGACGGCGGTTACGCAGACCCCCGGCAGTAGGGAACGCCGTCCGAAGGACGGCGTTGACGCAGACCCCAGCGCAGTTCAGAAAGGCTGCCCTTCCGGCTGCGCGGCAGGCCCGGCGTAGTTTGCGAAAGTCATGTGGTCGCCGAGAAAGACGAGAGGGAAGTCGCCCGTGGGGCCGTTTCGCTGCTTGGCAATGATGACGTCGGCGATGCCCTTGCGCTCGGTCTCCTTGTCGTAGAGCTCCTCGCGGTACAGGAACACCACGACGTCGGCGTCCTGCTCGATGGACCCGGAGTCGCGCAGATCGGCGAGCTGCGGCTTGCGGAGCTCCCCCTTGCGCTGCTCGGGCTGGCGGGACAGCTGCGACAGGGCAATGATGGGGACCTTCAACTCTTTGGCGAGCAGCTTCAAGCCGCGCGAGATCATCGAGACCTCCTGGGTGCGGTTGTCGAAGCGCCCGTGGCCGGCCATCAGCTGCATGTAGTCGACGATCAGGAGATCCAGGCCCTTCTCGCGTTTGAGCCGCTGCGACTTGGCGCGCATCTCGGGAACGTTCAGCGCCGCGCTGTCGTCGATCCAGAAGTTCGCGCCGGCGATGCGGCTCTGGGCCGTCACCAGCCGGACGGCCGCCTCCTTCGAGGCGTACCCGTCGCGGACCTTCTTGGCGTCCACGTCGGCCTCCGAGCAGAGGACCCGGAAACCGATCTGCTCCTTGGACATCTCCAGTGAGAAAAATCCGACCGCGCGTCCCTCCCGGAAGGCGACGTGCTGGGCCACGTTCAAGGCGAACGAGGTTTTCCCGACCGAGGGGCGGGCCGCCACGACGATGAGGTCCGTCAGCTGGAGCCCGGAGGTCATGCGGTCGAGCTCGGTGAAGCCGGTCGGCAGGCCCGACAGCATCCCTTGCCGGCCCCGGGCCTCCTCGATGATGTCGAGGTTGTGGCGGACGATCGGGCCGATGGCCTCGAAGCCTCCGCGGACGGCGCCCTCGGCGATGTCGAAGATCTCGCCGGTCGCGTCGGACAGCAGGGCCTCGGCGCTGCGCTCCCCGGTCACACCTTCGCGCACGATCCGCTGGCCGGCGCGGATCAGGCGCCGGAGTGTGGACTTCTCCTTGACGATCCGCGCGTAGTGCTCGACGTTGCCGACGTCCGGCACCCCGTCGACGAGCGCCGTCAGGTACGCCGATCCGCCAGCCTTCTCGACCGCGCCCGTGCGGTCGAGCTCTTCCTTGAGCGTGAGGACGTCGATCTCCGCCGACCGCTGCGACAGCTCCAGCATCGCGCCGTAGATGCGCCGGTGCGTGTCCGGGAAGAAGTCCTCCTGCGAGAGGAGAGGAACGACGAAGGACAGCGACGTGGGGTCGAGGAGAATCGCCCCGAGCACCGAGCGCTCGGCTTCTAGATTTTGAGGGAGCTTCCTGTCGACAGTGAGTTCTTCGAGCATCGGGGAGTTGCTCGCGATTCTTGTTCCACTCTCCGGCACTGTCAATTGGCTCCAGGATTTCCGCATGCGCGTTGGCGATCTCCAAGGCGGCGCTCACGGAGAAAAAAACTTCTTTTCCGCAAACGTCGAGTTTTCCGCAGCTTCATTGATACGTGGGATGCCAGACAGATGATGTCCGAGCCGAGTCGGAAGTGAGGAGTCGGAAGTGAGCTACGGCACGCGCGCGCGGAGGGCGTCCAGCATGCGGGCGTCGCCGCAGACGGCGCCGGGGCGCTTTCGCCCCTCGGGTGTGCCGTGGAAGTCGCTGCCCGCCGTCGCGGCGAGCGAAAGCTCCCTGGCCAGCGCCGAGAAGCGGCGCTCCTCGGCGGGGCCGTGATCGGGGTGGAAGACTTCGATCGCCCCGAGCCCCTCGTCCGCGAGCGCGCGGATCAGGGCGTCGGTCTCCTTGTACCAGACGGCGTGAGCGAGCGATGAGACGCCTCCGGCTTCCCGAATCGCCCGGAGGACGTCCACCGCCCGCCATTTCTCGTACGCCACGTACCAGGCGTGCTCGCGCCCGAGGAAGCGGTCGAAGGCGTCGTCGTTGGAGGAGGCGTGCCCGGCGCGGACCAGCGCGCGGGCCAGGTGCGGCCTGCCCCAGACCCCGTCGCCCACATCCGCGCGGATCGCGTCGAGATCGAGGCCGAACCCGTGCTCCACGAGCTTCCCCGCCATCCGCTCCCCGCGCGTGCGCCGTTCCTCCTGCCGGAGGGCGAGCTGCGCGTTGAACGCCTCGTTGTTCTCGTCCACGAAGAGGGCCAGAATGTGAATGTCGTCCTGCCCGCCCCACTCCGATGAGATCTCCGCGCCCGAAATCAGTTCGATACCGCGCTTGCCCGCCTCCGCGCGAGCTTCCGGCAGCCCCTGCAGCGTGTCGTGGTCGGTCAGCGCGAAGGCCGTCAGCCCCGCCTCGGCCATGCGCCCGACGAGGGCGGACGGAGAGTCGAGGCCGTCGGAGACGGTCGAGTGGCTGTGGAGATCGATTTTCATGCGCGGAGTTTAACGTTTCGTCGGCCGGGCGGCCGGTGCCGGCCCATCCACGCGTGGCTATACGGCGCCCCGAGATAGAATCCCCGGCCCGGCCGCCCGGAACCTCGAGAGGAGCGCGCGGATCGGCAGGAGAGATCGGCAGCCCATGAGCGAAATCCAGACTTCCGTTCCGACCCTGGCGGACACGGATCGCATCCGCGACATCGCGGGGCACTTCCGGAAGATCATCGAGCTACTCGGCCTGGACCTCTCGGACCCCAACCTCGTCGAGACGCCGCAGCGCGTCGCGAAGATGTACCTCGAGCTCTTCCAGGGTCTCTCCGAAGGGGCCGAGCCCCGAGTCACCGTCTTCCCCAACGACGAGCACTACACGTCGATGGTCATGGAGAAGAACATCCCCTTCTATTCCCTCTGCTCCCACCATTTCGTGCCGTTCTACGGCCACGCGCACGTGGCTTACATCCCGAACGACTCGATCGTCGGCCTGTCCAAGATGGCCCGGATCGTGGATTTTTACGCCCGCCGCCCCCAGCTCCAGGAGCGTCTGACGGAGCAGATCGCCGGCTACATGGCGGAGAAGCTCGATCCCCAGGGCGTCATGGTCGTCGTCGAGGCCCGCCACCTCTGTGTCGAGATGCGCGGTGTCAAGAAACCGGGGGCGCTGACCGTGACCTCCGCCATCCGCGGCATCTTCAACTCGCAGTCGGTGCGCGAAGAGTTCCTGGATCTGCTGAACAGGCGGGGCGCGTAACCGTCGCCTCCGCTCGGTCGGGATCCGCGGCCTTCGGCCGCACCGGCGAGCGGCTCGCGCGGATGCGCGCTCGACCGCTCTCCTGATCCCTCTCGCTCGCTGCGGCTTCCGCGGCGCGAGGCTCCTCCCTTGGGGAGACTCCTCGCGCCGCGAACAGGATGACCTTCCTGGCGGCCAGTACGATTGGTTACCTGAACAAGCTCCTAGGGCCGACGGGCCTGACCTGCCGGGCTGGTGTAGATCGTCCCGTCCTTCATGACGAAGCCGATTCTCCCGAGCGCCGCGACATCCTTCAGCGGATCCCCTTCCAGGGCCACGATGTCCGCGTAGGCGCCGGGAGCGATCACCCCGAGCTGTCCCGCCATCCCGAGCATTTCCGCGGCCCCGGAGGTGGCGGATCGGATCGCCTCCATCGGCGTCATGCCGGCCTCGACCATCAGGGCAAACTCCCTGGCGAGGGGCTCGCTCCACGGAAAGCTGCCGGCGTCGGTGCCGAAGGCGATCTTGACTCCGGCCTTCACCGCCTTCCGGAGAGAGGGGCCGTGTACCTGCGCCCGCTTTCGGTCCTTGGCGCCCGCCGGCGTTCCCTCCGGAGCCCACTCATAGAAGTACGGCATCATCGTCGGGCAGAGCCACGTGCCCTGCCGCAGCATCTGCGCGACGGAGGCATCGTCGAGGTCCAGGCCGTGCTCGATCGAGTCGCAGCCTCCGTCGAGCGCACGCTTCAAACCCACGCCGTTGTACGCGTGGCACGCGACCTTCCTCCCCCAGCCGTGCGCCTCGTCCACGATGGCCTCGAGCTCCTCGAGCGTGAGCGTCGGCTGGGACACGAGATTTCCTTTCGCATCGACCCAGGAGCGGTGGTTCATGTACACCTTGAGCCAGTCGGCGCCATTGGCGAGCTGCTCGCGAGCGGCCTTGCGCGCCTCGACCGGTCCATCCACGAGCTGGGCGCCTTTGGGCGCATCGACCTCCGGTCCGTACCCGTCGAGCCCGTAGCCGCCCGTGGAAGAGATGGCTCGGGTGCACACGAACATCCTCGGACCCGCGACGTAGCCCTGGTCGATGGCCTGTTTGACACCGACGTCCCCGTAGCCGGCCCCCTCGGTCTCGACATCCCGGATCGTCGTGAAGCCCTGATCCAGCATGCGCCGGGCCAGTGCCGTCGCCCGCGCGGAGCGGAAGGCCAGGCCCTGCTTCAGGAGCTGCGTGTCGTAATCCGCGCCCGCCGGGTCGAGAAAGATGTGCGTGTGCGCGTCGATCAGGCCCGGGAGGACGGTCCAGCCGGCGAGGTCGATGACCTGGGTCGTCTCCGGCGTTGTCCGGGACACCCAGGCCGTCACACTCTCGATGCGGTTGCCTCGGACCACGATCGCCTGGTCGCGCCGGGGCGCCGTGGACGAACCGTCGATCAGAGTGCCGGCCCGAATGACCGTGAGGGCACCCGGTTCTTTCGCCATCTGCCCGAAAAGGGGGATAGCGAGAAGGAAGAAGGGCACAAGCGCAGGGAGCCGAATAAAATAAGACATATGCTCACTGTAGCCTAATTTCAGTTGCATCAATCTCCTAAAGCGGCGAACTCTCGCAGGATGCGCGCCGCTTCCAGACCCTCGAGCGTTCGAACGCCATGCCAGCAATAGTCATCCCCGTCGACGAAGAGCCGCCGGATGTCCTTGCCGAAGAGCTTGTCGACTAGGGCGCCGTGCTTCTCCTCCGAGAACGGATACGGCTCGCTCGGCAGGATGTGGACCGCCGGCTGCCGGGCCAAGGCTTGGGCCGGATCCGTCGTCGGGTAGCGCACGGCCTCCATGCCGTACACGTTCTCTCCCCCGGCCAGCCGGATCAGGTCGGCGACGTAGGTGTCGTCGGAAACGGTCATCCACGGATCCTTCCAGATCCAGTAGACGTATCGAAATCGGCTGGCGGGGGGATCCGCCTCGAGCGCCTTCCACTCCATTTCTATGCGCGCCGCCAGCACCTCTGCCTGGTCCACCGAATCGAGCCGCCGGCCCCACTGCCTCACGGCGTCCGGAACCTCACCGACTCTCTTCGTAAGCGAAACGTCGACTTCGATTCCCGAATCCCGCAGCGCCTCCACATCCTCCCGGCGGTTTTCCTCAGCGTTTGCGAAGACGAGATCGGGCTTCAAATCCAGGATGCGCGCGATGTCGGGGCTTTTCGTTCCACCCACGCGCGGCAGACCCCAGAGCATGCCGCTCGGCCGCGTGCAGTACCGCGTGACACCGGCGAGCGACCGGAGCCCGCCAATCGCGACGATCGTCTCGGTGATCGATGGGCAGAGGGAAACCACCCGGGGGGGAGGCACGCGGCAAGTCTATTCCACGCCTTCGCTACACTAGGCCGAGTTTGGACGTCGCGGCAAAAGACCTTGCCCTCCTCTTCCGGTCCCGCCACCCCCTGGTCGTGTGCGAGACCGTCGAGGAGCAGCGCTTCGAAGCACTCGTGCGGGAGGTCTCGAGCGAGCTCACGATCCCGTTCTGGACCTGGAGCGCCGCCAGCGGCCTGTCGCCCGCCCACCCTGAGGACGCCGAGCGCTCCGCAGAGCTCGCCTTCGCCTTGCGCCTGATCCGCAAGACTTCCGGGGACGGAACGTTTCTGCTGAAGGACCCGATGGCGCACCTGGAGCACGCCTCGACTCTCCGGCTTCTTCGCGAGACGGCGCAGGAGTTCGCGGGGTCCGCGCGTACCATCGTTCTGGTCGCGCCCGTGCTGGCCACGAAGGCCGAGCTCGAGGACATCGCGGTGCGGTTCGAGTTCGCACTGCCGGGGCCGCCGGAGTTGCGCGCACTCTTGAACCGGGTCGTCCGTCGAACGACACGTGACACGCCCAAGATTCGCGTCGCACTGTCGGCGCCCGAGGCAGAGGGAATCGTTTCCGACCTGCAGGGCCTGACGATGTTTGAGGCCGAGCGCGCGCTGGCCCGCGCGATCGTCGAGAACGACTCTCTGACGGTCGCGGACCGGCCCCGCATCCGGGATATGAAGAAGGGGCTCGTGGAGGGCGGCGGGCTCCTCGAGTTCATCCCGACGCCCGACGGGCTCGATCAGCTCGGAGGCCTCGAGAAGCTCAAGAAGTGGGTCGCCACCCGCCGCGTCGGTTTTCTGCCGGAGGCCGGCGAGAAGCCGATCGATCCGCCCCGGGGCCTCCTGTTGCTCGGCGTCCAGGGCTGCGGCAAGTCGCTGGCGGCCAAGGCGATCGCCGCCACCTGGGAGTTGCCGCTGCTTGCCCTCGACGCCGGCAAGCTGCTGGCGCCGTACATCGGCGAGTCGGAGCGCAATCTTCGGGAGGCGCTCCGGCGCGTCGAGCGCATGGCGCCCTGTGTCCTGTGGATCGACGAGATCGAGAAGGCTTTCGTCTCGGGGCGCACCTCCGAGTCTGACGGCGGGGTCTCCAAGCGGCTGATCGGTACCCTTCTGACCTGGATGCAGGAGCGGGCGTCGAGGGTCTTTTTCGTCGCGACCGCGAACTCGGTCGACGAGCTGCCTCCGGAGATGATGCGCAAGGGACGCGTCGACGAGGTCTTCTTCGTGGATTTGCCGCAGCCAGCGGCCCGCGCCGACATCTTCCGACTGCACCTCGCCCGGCGCGGCGAGAACGTCTTCCGCTACGACCTGCGCGCCCTGGCGCAAGCGTCCGGGGGCTTCTCGGGAGCCGAGATCGAGCAGGCAATCGTGTCGGCTCTCTACGAGGCTCGGGCGGGCCGCTTCCCGCTCGACACCGAAGCGATCCTCGTCGCCCTGCGCTCGACCCGGCCGCTTTCGGTTCTGCGCGCGGAGCCGATCAACGCCCTGCGCGCCTGGGCCACGGGGCGCTGCGTGTTCGCGGACTGAGGGGGCCTGGCCCGCAGGACTGTCGCGAAGCCTCCTCCTCCCCGAGGTCCAACTCCCGACTCACTTGGTCACGCTGTAAGCCTTCGCCAGCGCGGCCGGGTCCGCCTCCGCTCCACCCAGATACCGGTGGAGCCAGTCCATGATCGTGTTGTGCCACAGGCTCGAGTTGCCGGGCTTCAGGACCCAGTGGCCCTCGTCCGGGAACATCAGGAGCTTGGATGGAACACCCTGGACCTGGAGCGCCGTGAACATCTGGAGTCCCTGGCCGAAGGGCACGCGGTAATCCTTCTCGTTCGTGATGACGAGTGTCGGGGTCTTGAAGTTCCCGGCCGACATCATGGGGTTCCACTTCGCGTAGAGGTCCGAGCTCCAGGGCCAGCCCTTGAACTCCCACTTCGCGAACCAGAGCTCCTCGGTCTCGAGCTTGGCGGATCCGAGATCGAAGGTGCCGTCGTGCGACACGAGGGCCTGGAAGCGTTGGGTGTGCCCGGCGATCCAGTTGACCATGTAGCCGCCGTAGGACGCGCCCGCCGCCCCGATCTTCCCGCGGTCGACGAAGGACAGCGATTCGAGATCGTCGGCCTGCCGCATGAGGTCGTTATAGACCTGGCCGGCCCAGTCGCCGCTGATCGCGTCGACGAAGTCCTGGCCGAAGCCCGTCGATCCGCGCGGATTGGCCGCGTAGACGACGTAGCCGTATGCCGCCCAGACCTGAGGATTCCAGCGGTAGGACCAGCCGTCCACCCAGGCGCCCTGCGGACCGCCGTGGATGTAGAACACCGCGGGATACTTCTTCGACGGATCGAAGAACGGCGGCTTCACGATCCAGGCCTGGAGCTTCCGGCCGTCGGAGGAGTCGGTGAAGCGTTCCGACACGTCGCCGAGCGCGAGCTCCTGAAAGAGCCCATCGTTCAAGTGCGTGAGCGGCCCCGCCGCCTTGCCATCCGGACCGGTGGTCCAGATCTCCGCCGCGCGAGACAGGGTGCTGGCGCCGAAGACGATTTGGCCCGGCGTGACCTCGAGGCCCGCGACCGTGCCGCCCGTCCAGAGCGGAACGGGGGCCTTTCCCGCGAGTGAAACCCGGTACAGCATCTCTCGACCCCGCACCTGCGAGGCGAAGACGACGCTCTTGGAATCCGGCGCCCAGCGGAAATCGTCGACCCAGAAATCGAAGGCGTCCGTCAGGCCGCGGATCTGGCCGGTCGCGCGTTCGAGGAGCATCAGGCGGAAGCGGTCGGACTCGAAGCCGGGCCTGCGCTGCGAGCGAAAGGCGATCCACCGGCCGTCCGGCGAGAAGCGCGGGGAGCCGTCGAATGCGGGGTTCGAGGCCGTCAGATTCCTCGGGGGGGACCCGCCCGCGAAGGGGACGATCCAGAGATCGGCGTTGGTGGACATTGCCTCGTCCTCGTCGGGGTTCGAGGCGTAGACGAGATCCCGCCCGTCCGGGGACACGTCCCAATCCGTGCCGCCGCCTACGGAGAAGGGCGGGGCGTCGCGGTCGCCGGGCGTCAGGTCCACGGCGGCGCCGCCCGACGCCGGCACCTTCCAGATGTGTGCTCGGGTGCCGTCCTTCCAGGAATCCCATCGCCGGTAGAGCAGCCGCTCCGCCACGCGCGCCTTGATTTTCGCCTCCGCGCGCGCCTTACGGGTCTTCTCGAGGCAGGCGGTGTCGGCGCACTCCGGAAAGACAACGGACGTGAGGACGAACCACTTCCCGTCGGGCGACCAGCTGAAGCCGTTGACCTCCGTCGGAAACGACGTCGACTTCATCGGATCGCCTCCCGAGAGGGCCATGGTCCAGATCTGCGAGCCGCCGTCGCGGTTGGACAGGAATGCGAGCCGGCGCCCGTCGGGCGAGAACCGGGGATCCGAATCCTGTTTTTCGCCCGAGGTCAGCCGACGCGCCTCCCCTCCCCCCGCCGCCACCACCCAGATCGCCGAGCGGGAGGTGTTGGCCTCCACGTCAGGAGTGGAGACGGAAAATGCCACCTGGCGGCCGTCCGGAGAAACGGAGAACGCGCCCAGCCGGCGGACCTTCGCCAGCTCCTCGAAACGAAGGGGGCGCTCCGCCGCCGCCGCGAGCGGCGCCGCGGCGACGAAAGAGCACAGGAGAACGATCCGGGATAAGTGCATGCGAGAGCACCTCCGGCGGCGGATTCTATCCGGCGGACGGATAGTGTTCGCCGTCCGTATCCCTTTGGTATCATTCAAGGTCCTGCGGGACCGGGCCCGCGAGAAGGAGCCCCATGTCGACTGCCGTCCTCGAAGAGAAACACTCGGAGTCCCCGAGCCGGCCGCCGGTGATCAACGACTTCTCGATCCACGTGGCGACGGCCAACGGCTCCGGCAGCATGTCCTCGAACAACATCCTGATGCGCGCGATCTTCCAGATGGGCATTCCGGTGTCGGGAAAGAACCTCTTCCCCTCGAACATCCAGGGCCTGCCCACCTGGTTCACCATCCGGGCCTCGAAGGACGGCTTCATCGCCCGCCGGCGCGACGTCGGCGTCCTCATCTGCATGAACCCCGAAACGGCGCATGAGGACGTCCGGACCGTCGCCTCCGGCGCCGCGGTCATCTACGAAGAGAGCCTGAAGCTCGACACGCTCCGCAACGACGTCGTCTTTTACCCGGTCCCGTTTCAGAAGCTCGTTCTCGAGCTCGTCTCCGACGGAAAGCTGCGGCGCCTGGCGGTCAACATGATCTACGTGGGGGTGGCCGCGTGGCTCCTCGGGATCGAGATGGCCGAGATCGAGAAGGCCCTCGCCAAACAGTTCAAGAGCAAGGCGGCCGCCGTCGAGATCAATCTGAAGGCCATCCGCGGCGGCCTCGAGTGGGCGGAGAAGAACCTGACCAAGCGCGACTCCTTCCGCCTCGAGCGGATGAACGCGACCGCCGGCAAGATCATCATCGAGGGTAACGCCGCCAGCGCCATCGGCTGCATGATGGCCGGGGTCCAGTTCCTCGCCTGGTATCCGATCACGCCGTCCTCCTCGCTCGCCGAATCGCTCATCGATTATGCCGGCAAGTACCGCCTGGATCCCGAGACGGGCGCGCCCACGTTCTCGGTCGTGCAGGCCGAGGACGAGCTCGCGGCTCTCGGAATGGTGCTCGGCGCGGGCTGGGCGGGCGCACGGGCGATGACCACGACCTCCGGCCCCGGGATCTCGCTCATGTCCGAGTTCACCGGCCTCGGCTACTACGCCGAAGTCCCCGCCGTCATCGTCGATGTTCAGCGGGTTGGTCCGTCGACGGGTCTGCCGACGCGGACGATGCAGGGCGACATCACGTCGACCTACAACCTCTCGCACGGCGACGCCAGGCACATTCTGCTCCTTCCGGGTTCGGTCCAGGAGTGCTACTCGATGGCCATGGACGCCTTCGATCTGGCGGAGCGTTTCCAGACGCCGGTCTTCCTGATGTCGGACCTCGACCTCGGTATGAACAACTGGATGGCCGACCCGTTCCCCTTCAGCGACCGGCCCCTCGACCGCGGCAAGGTCCTCCGGACGAAGGAAGAGCTCGACGCGCACATCGCGAAATTCAAGGAGTTCGCTCGCTATCGCGACGTGGATGGCGACGGGATCCCCTGGCGCACACTGCCGGGCTTCATCGACTCTCCCGCCGCCACGTACTTCACGCGGGGCTCGGGACACAACGACCGGGCGATGTACACCGAGCGGCCCGACGACTACAAGAACAACGTGGACCGGCTGTCGCGGAAATTCGAGACCGCCAGGGCCTACGTGCCCCGTCCGGTCCTCTCGGACGGCACGGGCTCGAAGGTCGGGATCATCGCGTACGGCTCGTCCGACTTCGCGGTCGAGGAAGCCCGCGTGCTGCTCGCCCGCAAGGGCGTCCGGACCGACTACCTCCGGCTGCGGGCGCTACCCTTCACGCCGGAAACCGCGGCGTTCACCGCGGCTCACGACCGCGTCTACGTCGTCGACCAGAATCGGGACGGGCAGATGTACGACCTCCTGCGCCTCGAGATCGGCGGCGACACGTCCAAACTGCGTTCCATCCGCCACTACGACGGCTTCCCCCTCGACGCCGAAACCGTGATCGAGGGGATCGAGGCCGGGGAGAAAAACTGATGTCTTCCACCGCCGAGCCCAAAGCGCCCCCCGTGAACCGCGCCGGCCTGACCGTCAAGGAGTACGGCGGATCCAAGTCGACCCTCTGCGTGGGCTGCGGGCACGACGTCATCACGCGACAGATCACGCAGGCGCTGTACGAAATGTCGATCCCGCCCTACAAGGTCGCGAAGATGTCCGGCATCGGCTGCTCGTCGAAGACGACGGCGTACTTCGCGGACCGGGGCCACGGCTTCAACGCCGTGCACGGCCGCATGCCCGCGGTGGCCACCGGCACGATGATGGTCAACCCTTCCCTCCTCGCAGTCGGCGTCTCGGGTGACGGGGACACGGCCTCGATCGGCGCGGGGCAGTTCGTGCACATGCTGCGGCGCAACGTCCCCATGGTCTACATCGTGGAGAACAACGGCGTGTACGGGCTGACCAAGGGCCAATTCTCCGCCACGGCCGACGCCGGCTCGAGGCTCAAGACCGGCGTCGTCAACGATCTGCCGGCGATCGACCTGTGCGCAATCGCGATCGAGCTCGGATGCGGTTACGTCGCCCGCTCGTTCTCGGGCGACATGAAGCAGCTCGTCGCGCTCCTCAAGGCGGCCTTGGCGCACCGGGGCACGGCCCTTCTCGACGTCATCTCTCCCTGCGTCACTTTCAACAACCACGACAGCTCGACGAAGTCGTACAAGTGGGCCAAGGAGCACGAGATTCCGATCCACGAGATCGGCTTCGTCCCGTTTTACGAGGAGATTTCCGTCGACTACGAGCCCGGCACGACCCAGGACATCGAGCTCCACGACGGCTCGCACATCCGGCTCCGCAAACTGCGCGCGGACTACGACGCGACGAATAAGGCCCAGGCGCTCGCCCTCTGCCAGGAGGCCCAGGAGAAGACCGAGTTCCTGACCGGGCTTCTCTACGTCGAGCCGTCGAAGAAGGACTTCCTGGAGCTCTCCGGCCTTTCCCGCGACCCCATCGTCGCGCTACCGGACACGAAGCTCCGCCCGCCGAAGAAGGCGCTGGACGAGATCATGGAGTCGCTCAAGTGATGCGCTACCCCCGAAACGGGAAGTTCCCCCAACGCCGCAATGTTGGGCACGTCATGACGCTCAAGCCACTCTCCGCGGCCGTCCTCTACCTCTCCGCCCTCACCATCGTCGCCGCGGCTCCCAAGTCGAGGTCAACGCCCGAGCCCGCCAACTCCTGCACCTCCTGCAAGGAGCGCCGCCCGACCCTCGATCCGGCCGGGTTCGCCAAAGGGTTCGAGCCGGAGGTCCGGCAGGGTTACGAGATCGCCCGCAAGTACCCGGCAACCCTCGACCAACTCCACTGCTTCTGCGAGTGCGCAGAGAGCCCGATGTTCAAACACCGGACGCTCCTGACCTGCTTCGTCGACACGCATGCCGCCGGCTGCGGCATCTGCCTCTCGGAAGCCCGGCTCGCCGCCCAGCTCAAGGACCGAGGCGTGTCCGACGCCGAGATCCGCGTCACCGTCGAGTCGGTGCACCGGACCGACGGGCATCCGGCGACGCACTAACCGACCCCCCGCCCCCCTCAAAGGCAGGGACCCTGCCGTGGATTCCGGTTTCACCCCGGCATGCTCGAGTCCGTCGTCCGACCGAGCCTCCTGCGGCGCACGTGCGGCGTGATTTTTGGCCCCCCCCCCCCGCCCGCACCATGACCGCGAGCGCGCGAGATCCAAGATGCGAGTTCGAGGCGAAAGGAGAACGGCATGAAAAGGTTGTACTTGATCGCTGACGCCGAGTTGCTGGTGCTCGTCGTGCGAGTCGCTGATCGCAAGGAGGCGTATCGATAAGCCGGCTAACACGCGGGTGCAGCGGACTCGCTCATCGGCTTCGCCTCTTCCCTCGGCGCTGTCGCGCCAGCCCAGGTGGACTAGAATAAAGGAGCCTTGAACCAAGGCGAGGAGGTGTCGAGTGAACAGAAACCTGGGCTTTGTCGTTTCGCTTGCAGTGCTGAGTGGAGTTGCCGGGGCACAGGAATCGAAGGCGCCGGCGCACATCCTGGTGACCCCAGCGGAGACGACGTGGGGCGAGCCCCCTCCGGTGTTCGAAAAGGGCATGTCCTTCACGGTAATGTCGGGGGACCCAAGCATGCCAGGCCTCTACGTCGTGCGGGCGAAGATGCCTGCTGGCTACAAGATTGCGCCACATTGGCATCCCACGGACGAGTACGTGACGGTCTTGTCGGGGACGTTCGCCCTGGGCATGGGGGAGAAGTTCGACAAGGCAAGCATGAAGGACCTCCCTGTCGGGGGTTATGCGCTCTTGCCGGCCGAGATGCGGCACTTTGCCATGGCGACGACGGCCGCGACTATCCAGATTCATGGGCAAGGCCCGTTTGCGCTGACATACGTGAACCCCGCAGACGAACCGAGCAAGCGGGCGCCAGCGAAGTAGAGCCGCCGAACAAACCCGGTGCCGGAAGCGGGGTGTACCGCGATCGGTTTTCAGGTTGGCTCAAGGAAGGAGCAGATATGCGCAAACTGGTTTTGTTTCTAGGATTGTCTTCCCTGGCGCTGGGTCTGGCGGTTGCCCAGGTTCCAAAGAAAGTCTCCACACCTGCCGTACAGAAAGGTGCCGCTCCGGCCCCAGCGGACCAGACGAAATGGAAGGCGGTTTGGGAGCCGGCCAATTACCCGAAAGACATCGACCTGCTCGATGTGACGTTCGTCTCCGCTGAAGAGGGCTGGGCGGTCGGCGACAAGAACACGATCCTGCACACTAAGGACGGCGCGAAAACGTGGGAGGTTCAGTTGGGCGGCGATCTGGAATCGAGCGACCGAGAGCTTAGGGAAGTCTTCTTCCTGGATGCCAAACACGGCTGGACGCGAGGCGCAGCCGAAAAGCTGGTGCGGACTACGAACGGGGGCGCCTCGTGGGAAGAGGTCGTCGGAAGGCTCTCGCAACATGAGCTTGCGTTGAATTTCGTCTCTCCGCAGACCGGGTTTACTGCCGCTAGGGAAATCCGCCGCACCGACGATGGCGGCAAAACGTGGAAGCCGGTCCTTCGATGCGCAGTCAACTTGCAGGTGGACGGGCTCGCGAGGAAGGTCGACTGTGATTTTAAAACCCTAACCTTCCCCAGCACCACTGTCGGCTACGCCGTCGGCCTCCTGCCCCTGGGACCCGGCAAAAGGGCTGTACTGGCTCGCACCAAGGACGGCGGCGCCACTTGGACCCTGTCCGCTCCCGAAAGCATGGAAGACAACGGCAGGCAGGGATTCTTCTGGAATGAGAACAGCGGCCTGGTCACGCTGCACGAGGGCAAGACTCTGATGACCACCGACGGCGGGGATAGCTGGAATGGGGTCGTAACCCCGTTCGGGGGTGAGCACGCGCACTACGCCATGGCCGGTGGCCAGTTGGGTGTCATCATCCAACCCCGGCAGATCGCGTATTCGACGAATGGTGGCCGCAGCTTCAGCTCCCGGGAATTCCCGGTGCCGGCAAATGTCAACGCCGTCGTGTTCCCGGACGCGAAACATGGTTACCTGGTCGGGGAGCACGGAATGATTTACCGCTATCGCATCGTACCGGCGGACTACAACGTGAAGGGCATGATCCCAGCGCCGATGGCCGCCGCGAACTGAGTCCCCGGCGGAGCCTAAAGGGTGAGTCCTTTCATGGCCGGAGGGCGGGTTGCCTGATCCGCGTGTGCATCGGAGTCGTGCCTGGCGGTTGTGGCTGAGAAACGGCTAGTCGCTTGGTGGTCTAGCCGCCGCTTCTAGCTCCACCACCTCCGCCCGGTCGCCCGCCCACTCGTTGCTGGCGATCACGTTGTAGGCCCCCACCGACCCGATCATCAGGAGATCCCCCTCCCGCGGGAGGCCGATCGCTTCCGACAGCGAGAGCACGTCGAGGCCGACGGGCAGCGGCCCGGCGACCTGGCTTCGGCGCGTGCGGCTGCCCCGGAAGGGAATCGGCCGGAACGGATGCTTGCCGCGCGGAACGAAGAAGGCGTGGGACAGGCGCGAGGCGTCCACGTACACCCGCTTCCCGCGGACGCGAACGACCCTGCTCACCAGATGAAAAGCGTCGGACGCCAGCGCCCGGCCGGGCTCCGCGAGCAGCCGCGCGCCCGGAAACGCCCGGGCCGCTTCGGTGGCGACCCGCCGGACGAAACGCTCGAGCGGAGGCGCCTTCGGGGCCCGGCCGCGGGCATCCCGCCGCGCTTCCCCGGCGGCCGCGAAGCCCCCCCCGAGATCGAGCGCGCGGACCCGGATCCCGAGCGAGCCGAGCCGATTCGCCAGTTCCGCGGCTTCCCGAACCGCGCTGCGATAGGGCGCCACCGATGTCAGCCCCGTCCCCAGATGAAACGCCAGCCCTTCAGGGGGCGCCTGCCGTTCCCGTACGGCGCGCCGCGCGACCGCGACGACCTCGTCCGCGGCCATCCCGAATCCCTGCTGCTCCGGCTGGCACGCCGCCGCCCGGAGGCGCAGCAGATATCGCTGTGTACCCCCGATCGCTCGGGCCCGGCCCAGGATCGCCTCCGCGTCTTCGGCGCTGTCGGCCACGATCCAGGCTCCGCACGCGAGCGCGCGGTCGAGCGACGAGGGATCCTTGGCCGGGCCCTGAAAGACGATGCGGCCTCCCGCAAGGCCCGCCGCGAGGGCCGCCGCGAGATCCCGCAGCGAGGTCACTTCCGCGCCCAATCCCTCCCGCTCCACGGCCGCGAGGAGACCGGGGTGGCGGTTGCACTTCCAGGGATAAAAGACGTCGAGCCGGCCGATCTCGAGTGCGGCGCTTCTCAAGCGGCGGGCGCTCTCCGCCGCCGCCCCCGTGTCGAAGAGGTAGAACGGCGTCGGGCGGCCGCGGGCCAGCTCCGAGGCCGCGGCCAGGACTCTCCGGCTCAGTTTTCTCTCAGCCATCGCGACACGGCGGCGCGGTCGATCTTGCCGGCGGGAGTCCGGGGAAGCGCGCCGACCCGCACGATCCTGCGGGGCCGCGCGAAAACGGGCAGGCGGCTCTCGACGTGCGCGCGGAGCGCCGCGAAGAGCGCGTCGGAGTGCCCGCGTACGACGACCAGGACGCCGAAAGCGCGCTCGCCGGGCGCTGCCGCGACCTCGGCCACACCGGGATGCTCGGCGATCGCGGCTTCGACCTCCTCCGCACAGAGCACGCGGTCGCCCGCCGCCAGCGAGAACGCGAGCCGCCCGCGCACGTGGAGCTCTCCGGAGCCGTCCACATGCCCGACATCGCCGGTCTTGAGCCGTCCCCGCGCGTCGAAGGGTGACGGATCCTCGTCAGAGAGGTAGCCGGAGAAGACCGCCGGCCCGCTCAGCCGGATCTCGCCGGCCTCTTCGCCCGGCCGATCGGTCTCGTCGCTTCCGACGATCGAGACTTCGATTCCCGGAGCGATCTCGCCGCACGAGCCCGCCCGGCGGGGCCGGTCTCCCCGCTGGCGGGCGCCGAGTCCCGCCGATTCCGTCATGCCGTAGCCCGAGCGGACTGGCACTCCCCGAACCGTCTCCACCGCATCGGCCGGAGTCTCCGGCAGGACTCCGCCGCCGCAACGCAGGGCGCGGAGCACCACGCGCGATGTGCCGCGCGCGGCGAGCGCCACCAGGGCGCTCGGAAGCAGGACCGCCGTCGCGCCGAGGTCCGCCGCCTCCTGGAGGGGGTCTCGCCTCGGCGTAAAGAACACGGCTTCCGCGCCCACGAGCAGGCCGTTGAGCGCCCCGCGCACGAACGCGAAGATCTGCGCCGGGGACAGGCCCACCGCGAGCCGGTCGGCGGGAGTCACGTCGCCCCAGGTCTCGAACGCGAGCGCCGCGGCAAGGAGGTTCGAGTCCGACAGGGGCACGGCCTTGGACGCTCCGACGCTGCCCGAGGAGAAGAAGACCGTCGCTCCCCCGGCCGGCCAGTCCGCTTCGCTCGCGGCGATCTCCCGCATGCGGCTCAGAGCGACAGGAGCCGACGCGGGATGCGCGATTGCCCGCAGGCCTCGCGCGCGCGCCGCGAAAAAGTCGACCACGAAGCCGGCGGGATCGCTTCCCTCCAGACCAACCAGAGGGTCGCCGTCGCCGAAGGCTTCCGCGCGCCGGTCGATCGCATCCACCAGGGCTCCGTACGTCAGCCCCTGGCCACCGGCCCTGAGAGCCGGGCGTCCCGACTCCTTCCTCGCGATGTCCCGCAGGCGCGCCAGGAGGCTCACCCGCGTCTCCGCGCGAAGCTCAGGTAGACGAGCCCGTCCAGATCGAGCGGCGCGGCCGCGGCGACCCGGTCGAAAAGGCGCGCGAAGGCCTCGAGCGCCCGGGAGGGATCGGACGGCAGCCGTTCCCCCACGGTCAGCCTCCAGCCCGCCTCCGGAAGCGTCAGGAACGCTGCCCGGCATGCTGCCCCGGCCGCGCGCGCCAGCCGAAAGGGGCGCGGGTCGAGCCGCACTGTCGCCCCCAGGAAGGGCGCCTCCGCGAAGGGCCCCTCCGGCAAGTCAGCGGCGACGATCAGGCTGCCCGCGCGCAGGGCGCGGGCCAACCCGTGGGGTCGCGTGGACGGGAGAGCGTGGGGAAAGTCGAGCGGATGCCGGCGATCGAAGATCGGATCGGATCGCGCCGAGACCGTGCGATCGAGATTGAGGCGACCGATGACCGAGGCGACCGGAACGCCGCGGGAGCGCAGAACGTAACGCAGCGCCTGGAGCGCCCCGACGTGGGCCGTAACGTAGACCGTGGGCTCCGGCCCCGGAAGCTCGCCCTCGAGCTCGGTCTTCCAGCGCCCCGTCGCGAGGGCGCGCGACGCCAGGCGCGCCAGCCGAGCGCGGCGGCGCGCCGCCAGCCGCCCCGGATCGGGCGGCACGCCCGGAAAGGCCTCCGCGATCTCCCGCCACTCCTCTTCGCCGATACCCGTCAGGACGCGCACGCGCTCGCGCCCGCGCGGCACCAGCCGTCTGAGCCAGGAGGACGCCGCCCGCGGCACGGAGAGCGGCATCAGGCGGCGGCCGCGGAGGCGAAGAGGTCCTTCGTTCGAATGTGCACCACGGACCACCGACTATGGACTAAGGACTCCGGACGACCTTCGCCGCCTGGCTCGCCGCATTCAACGGGCCGGGGCCGAGATCGCGCTCGGGCAGGGGGATGTTCTCCGCGCGAAGGCGGTCCCGCTCGCCGCTGCCCGGGAGAACCGGCAGCATCGAGGCGTCGGCCGGAGGCGTCGTCCCGTCGCCCGGGTAGTACGGGCGGTAGCCGTAGCCGTGCCTGGCGATCTCCTCGGGTTTCTCCCGGAGGCGATCGATCGAGAAGACGGCGTCCTCGCGCGAAAAGAACACCATCTCGTAGTTGCGCGTCATCCAGATGGCGTCCTTGGGGCACGCGTCCACGCAGAATCCGCAGAAGACGCACCGAAGCATGTCGATGTCGAAGACGAGCGGGTACTTCTCGTACGCGAGCTTCGGGTGCTCGCCGGCCACGATCGTGATGCACTCGGCCGGACACGCCTGCTGGCACATGAAGCATGCCACGCACTTCAGCGTGCCGTCCTCACGGGTCTTCAAAATGTGCTTGCCGCGGAAGCGCCCGGAGTAGCCGCGCTTCTGCTCGGGGTAGAGAATCGTCGGGAGTCCCCGCATGTTGGCGAGGTTGCGCAGGAGATGGCGCATCGTCACCGCCATGCCCCGGAGGATCTCGGGAATGTAGAGCTTTTGCAGGAAAGTCAATTTTTCCGGAATCCGCCGGCTGACGTCGATCACGCCGCTCATCGGTCGAGCTCCCCCGCAATGATATTCAGCGTTCCCAGCGTCGCCACCGCGTCGGAGACGGTCCCGCCGACGACCATCTTCTCGAAGGCCGCCATGATCGGGAAGCACGGCGGGCGCACCTTCAGGCGGTACGGTCCCCCGCGGCCGTCGGAGACCGCGTAGAACCCGAGCTCGCCGTTGGCGCCCTCGATCCACTCGTAGCGCTCCCCCGCGGGCACGCGGATCCCCTCCATAACGAGCTTGAAGTGATAGATCAGCGACTCCATGTCGTGGTAGACGGCGTCCTTCGGGGGCAGGACGACGCGCCAGTCGTCGGAGTTCACGGGCCCCTTCTCGGGCAGGATCTCGAGGGCCTGCCGGATGATCTTCAGCGACTGCCGCATCTCCTCCATCCGCACGAGGTACCGGGAGAAGTTGTCGCCGTCGTTGGCGATCGGAATGTCCCAGTCGAACCGGTCGTAGAAGTCGTAGGGCCGGGCCCGGCGCACGTCGTAGGGGACGCCCGACGCGCGCAGCATCGGCCCGGTCATTCCCCAGCCGATCGCCTGCTCCCTCGTCACGATTCCCGTTCCCGCGAGGCGGTTGCGGACGATCCGGTTGTTGTCGACGAGCTTCTCGACGTCGGCGAGGAACTTCGGGATCGATTCCAGGAGACCGCGGCAGCGCACCGCAAAGTCGTCCGGCACGTCGATCGCCAGGCCCCCGACCCGGACGTAGGACACCGTCAGGCGCGCGCCGCAGCAGGCCTCGAGCAGATCGTAGATGCTCTCGCGGTTCTGGTAGAGGTAGATGAAGTTCGTGAGGGCGCCGATGTCCACGAGGTTCGCCCCGATGCAGACACAGTGGTCCATGATCCGCGAGAACTCGGAGAGGATCGTCCGGACGAGCTGCCCCCGCTCGGGGATCTCGACGCCGAGCATCTTCTCGACGGTCCTCACGTACCCGACGCCGTTGATCATGGCCGAGACGTAGTTGAGGCGGTCCGCGTACGGAATCACCTGGTTCCAGTGGTGCGTCTCGGCCATCTTCTCGAAGCACCGGTGGAGGTAGCCGATGTTGGTCTCCGCGCGCACGATCTTCTCGCCGTCCAGCCGCGCAATCAGGTGGATGATTCCGTGCGTCGCCGGATGCGAAGGGCCTATCGAGATCGTCTGCGTCTCGAAGTTCCCGGCTCTCTCGTCGGTGTTCTTGGCCCACTCGGGGGTCCGCATGTCCTCTTCGGCGAAGAACCAGCGCTGTCCGGGCGCGTAGTCCTTGCGCAGCGCATGGCCCACGAAGGCGTCGTGGCAGAGCAGGCGGTAGAGGTTCGGGTGACCCGGGAAGTCGAAGCCGTAGAGGTCGTGGGCCTCCCGCTCGAACCACTCGGAGGCCGGATAGACGTCCGTCACGGTCGGAAGCGACGGGTTTTCATCGGGGAGCGGTACGCGCACGCGGATGTGCTCGTTCTTCGAGAGCGAGTGCAGGTGGACGACCGCCTCGAAGCGCGTCTTCTGGCCCCGGCGCCGCAGGTTGTCGACGCCGCAGAGGTCCAGGAACAGGTCGTACTGGCAACCCGGATCGTCGCGGAGGAAGCGGGCGAGACCCGGCCAGTCCCCGGGCTCCACCTCGATCGTCGGCAGGTCGCGGTCGGCGACCGATGTCCGCGCCGCAATCGGCGAGTCGCCCAGACGCTCGCGGAGCTTCTCGGCCGCCGGCGAGAGGGTGGAGACCTCGGCGACCGTCAAGCGAGCTGTTCCGCAGCGAACTTCGCCGAGCGGCTGTCGCGCGACTTCTCGCCGGAGGCGATCTTCTTCTGCAGCTCGATGACCCCAAGGATGAGCTGCTCGGGAGTCGGCGGACAGCCCGGCACGTAGACGTCGACGGGAACGATCTCGTCGATGCCCTGGGTCACGTGGTAGGCCCGGTAGAAGCCCCCCGAGGAGGCGCAGACCCCCATCGAGATGACCCACTTGGGCTCGGGCATCTGATCGTAGATCTTCCGCAGGACAGGGGCGAGCTTGTCCGTCACGGTGCCGGCCACGATGAGCAGGTCGGCCTGGCGCGGGGAGAAGCGGACGACCTCGGAACCAAAGCGGGAAATGTCGTAGTGCGAGGCCGCGACCGACATGAACTCGATCCCGCAACAGGCGGTCGCGAACGGGAATGGCCAGAGCGAGTTCTTCCGCGCCCAGCCGACCAGAACCTCCAGCCGGGTCACGAAGAAATCGGCGCCCGACGCCCCGCCGGGAGGAGGCGAGTGGGTGGGCAGAGAGCTCTTGCCGCCGAAGAGAGCCATCGAACCGGATTCTATTTCAAAAGCGGCGGCCCGGCCGCGGGCTGTCGAAGGGTCTCATCCAAAGTTGACCGTGTAGGCGAGACTCTTCATGTCGGGCATTCGGTCGAGGTAGACGAGGCCGTCCAAGTGGTCGATCTCGTGCTGCAGGACCCGCGCGTGGTATCCCGAGGCCTCGAACGCCACGGCCTTGCCGGAGCGGTCGAGAGCATCCACGCGGATCGCCTCGAACCGCGGCACGACGCCGCCCGACAGGAACGGAACGGAGAGACAGCCTTCCGAGTCTTCTTCCATCCTCGTGCCGATCCCCTCGTAGCGCGCGTTGAAGAGAGCGGTCAAGGGCACGTCCGGCTCTTTGCGATTGCGACTCTCCGAGTGGACCTCGTAGAGGAAAACCCGCAGGGGAGTGAAGACCTGGGGGGCGGCGATGCCCGTACCGTCGTACTCACGCATCGTCTCCTCGAGGTCCGACAGGAAGGGCTCGTAGTCACCCCGCGCAACGGCTTTCGGGTCGACTTCCTGCGAGGGCTGGCGCAGGGTTTTCACGCCGAGCTTCGCGACCTTGAGGATCATGCGCGAATCTTAACCGGGCTGCCGTGCCGCGGCGAGTTGTGGTGCCCAGGGACGGAATTGAACCGCCGACACAGGGATTTTCAGTCCCTTGCTCTACCAACTGAGCTACCTGGGCCCTGACCGCCGGCAAACCGGAGCGCGGAGTTTAGCGGAATCCGGGGGACGGGGGCAACGGGGAGGGCTCAGGGACGGGTGACGATCCGCGGTGAACCGGAGCGCGGCCCGGGACGCTCGGGGGCCTCGCGCGGGCTCCTCGCCTTGCCGACGGCGAAAAGCCGCCCGTAGTTCTGCGAATAGATGACGCCGTCGGCGCCGATCGAGAGCGGCGTGTAGGCGGCGCCCAGGGCGAAGTTGAGGAAGATCCGCTCGCGGATCGCGCCGCTCGGGCCGATCCCGTACAGGTATCCGTCCTCGGCGTTGGCGTAGGTCACGCCGGCCGAGTCGACCGCCGGCTGATTGACGCACCACTCGAAGCCGGTCTCGTCGTGCGGCGTGCAAACGAGGGATCCGTTCGGCTGCCGGACGCAGGCCTGGGTCTCCGTGTTCGTGTAGCTCCACTCGGGAACGAGGTCCGGGGACAGCGACGTGATGTCGTACCGGGACGGGACGACCGGGCAGAAGTCCGGGTCGCCGCAGTACGTGCCGGTGTCGTAGCGGTTGTTCTTGAGCACGATCGAGTACGTGTCGCCGTGCGGGAAGACCGCGGGCGTGATGTCCCACCCGAAGTCCCAGGTCGCGAGGACGTTGCCGTTCGCGCTGAACTTGAAGAGGTGGCCGCGCGAGAAGTTGTAGCGGGTGATCGTCCCCTGGAGAATCGCGCCATCGGGGAGCACGACCGGAGAGGACGTCCCCAGGTCGCTGACGCGTCCGGCCGGGCGGTTGTTGGTCGCCGGATCCACACCCCGTGCCGCGCCCGAGCGGCAGCCGCCGGGCGTGCCGTTGGGAGGGAGCAGCACCTCGCACCCGTCGTTCAGGACGTCGCGAAACGACGCCGCCCAGGCAGGCGTCAGGTCCGGCCGCACGGCGACGAGGTAGCCGTAGCGCTGGTTGGAGTGGGCGCGGCTGACCGTGTAAATCGTCCCGTCGGGCGCGACGGCCGGCACGACGTTCAAGCCCGGCCGCTGCGATCCGCAGGGAAAGAGCGGCGGCGCCGCCGTCGGCGTCGGCGGCCAGGGCAGGACGTCGTTCGAGAAGGACCCCTCGCAGAGGTCCGAGGCAGCCGGCGCTCCGGGCACGAGCGTCGCAAAATCGACGGACGCCGTCGCGTCATCGGGCGCGACCCGCACGAGCCATCCTCCCCGCGCATTGGCGAGCGGATTGGCGGGATCCAGAGCGAGCGCGTTGTAGAACACGCTGCCGTCGGCGCCGGCCCCGAGTCCGCCGGCCACGTATCGCGCGGGGTCCAAGTCGGTGAACGGATTGATCCGGGCAAGCGGCGCACCTGTCGCCTTGTCGAGCTTGTGAACGGTTCCGCCGAGCCCCGGCACGTACAGAAACCCTCCGGCGAGGACCGGAAGAAAGACCGGCTCCCAGACGGCGAGAGCCGCCGGCTCCGGCTTCCAATCGCTCTCGAAGGTCCAGACCTCCGCGAGGGCGCCGTCCTCCCAGCGCAGCTTCTTCACGTTCCAGATCTGCGTGCCCCAGGAGTCGCGCCCGCACGGAAACGGCAGGCCGCTCTCCGGCGGAACGCAGGACACGTAGGCGCCCGATTTGAACGTCATGTAGACGTCGCCGCCCTCGGTCAGAGGCACGGCGTAGTGGACGAGGAGGGAGCCGCCGCTCTCCGCCGTCTCTGCCCCGACGAACGGGTCGTAGACGATGTCGGCGAGGATCGACTCGAGCGGCTGGCCGAGCACGGGGGAGGCCCCGGTGTGCTGAGGATTTCGCCCCCACTGCGGCCAGTCGGGAGGCGGCGATCCGGCAGCGGGCAGCGCCAGCAGCAGCCCGGCCGCCAGACCGATCCACGGGACCCTCTTGCTCGGGAACGGCCTTGCGAGGATCATGACCACGCATCATAGGCGCGCGGCGGGACCAGGGGAATTCAGACCGCTCGAAAGGGGTTTCTCCGGCAACATGCAGAGCAGATTTCGCCGCCCGGGGAGAGTCTCGGCCCTTCTCGCCCTGGCGCTCGCCTCCGGCGCGGCAGCGCAGCAGTCGACCGCCCCGAGTCCCGCAGCCGCGAACAGCCCGCTCACCAGTCCCGGCAATGTCGTGTGGGCGAAGGACGCCGCCGAAGCGAAGGCGAGGGCCACGGCCGAGAAGAAGCTCATCTATTTCGAGTTCGTACGCCCCGGGTGCGGCGACTGCCGCCGCATGCAGGCGCTTCTCTACCCCGCCCTCGACTTCGAGGCACTTCTGATCGGGATGGTCCCCGTCAAGCTCGACCTCGACTCCGTCGAGGGCAAGCCGCTGGCAGAACGGTTCGAGATTCGCGATGTCCCCGCGGTGCTCATCACGACCCCGGAGGGGAGACTCGTGTTCCTGGTTCAGGGATTCAAGAACGCTCCCGACTTCTACAGCCACGTCCGGAAGGACCTGGACGGGTACCGCCAGTTCGCCCGGCGCGTCGAAGGCCAGGACGTCGCGACGCTGTCGGCCGACGAGGCGTACGCGACGGGCCGCGAGCTCTACGCGCGGCACGACATCGAGGCCGCTCGGCCGCGCTTGAAGCGCGCGACCGTGGCGGGGAACGCCAAGCCCGGAGTCCGCGAAAGCGCGCTCGAAGGACTGGCCGCCGCCGAACTCCAGCTCGGCCAGACGGCCGAGGCGCGCAAGACGATCGACACCCTGATCGCAACGACCAGGAACCCCGAGCAGAAGGAACGCGCGGAGCTCTTCCGCGCCCAGATCCCGCTCTCCGAGAACAAGCCCGCCGAGGCGCTCGCCCTGTACAAGAAGTTCGCCAAAGACCATCCCGACTCCAAGCATCTCGACACCGTGCGCTCCTTCATCGAGCGCCTCGAGGCGCCACCGGCTCCTCCCAAATGAGACGCCTCGCCCTCGCGTTCGCGCTCGAGGCGATCGCGCTCGCGTCGGCTCTCGCGGCGCAGGCTCCGGATCCCGCCACACTTCTGACCGTCCACGCGTCGGTCCAGAGCGAGAGCGGCGGCGCCGGGCAGGGCATGCTCGTCCTGCGGTCGACGCTCGCCCCCGGCTGGCATGTCAACAGCCACCGACCCTCGGAGGAATATCTGATTCCGACGGCCGTGACGGTCGAGCCGGTCGCGGGTGTGACGATCGGCGAGCCCCGTTATCCGGACGGCAGGATGCTCAAGTTCTCGTTCTCGGAGACGCCGTTGTCCGTCTACGAGAAGGAGTTCGAAATCCGCGTCTCCGTCGCTTGGAACGGTACGGGGCCGGCTCCTCCCCTCTCGGGCTCGGTGGACTTTCAGGCCTGCAACGACACGCAGTGCCTGGCGCCGGCCTCGGCCCCCTTCCGGACCGGTCCGCCGTCCTCGTCGGCCTCCGCCCCCGCGGGGCTCGCCCCGACGACGCTGACGGGCGGCGCCGTTCCGCTGTCCGAGGCGCGCCGTGTGTCGGCTTCGACGGCCGTCGCGGGCGGTTCCCGCGATTTCGGCGCCCTGCTCGAACGGCGCGGACTGTTCCTCGTCCTGCTCTCGATCTTCCTCGGAGGCCTGGCCCTGAACCTGACGCCGTGCGTGTATCCGGTCATCCCCTTGACGGTCGGCTTCTTCGGCCGAGCGGCGCAGGGATCGACCGGGCGCGCCTTCGGCCTCTCGACTCTCTACGTCCTCGGGATGGCGACGACCTACTCGGTTCTCGGGGTCGCCGCGGCGCTGTCGGGGAAGCTCTTCGGCGCCTTCCTCCAGAATCCTCTGGTGCTCGCGGGGATCGCCGCGATCCTGGTCGCCATGGCGCTGTCGATGTTCGGCCTGTGGGAGATCCGTCTCCCGACCGCGCTGATGAACAAGGCGGGAGCGCGGCAGGGTCCGGCCGGCGCCTTCGGCATGGGGCTCTTCGTGGGCGTCGTCGCCGCGCCCTGCATCGGCGGCTTCATCGTCGGCCTCCTCGCCTTCGTGGCGGCCCGCCAGGACCCATGGCTCGGGTTCCTGTTCTTCTTCGTGCTCTCGCTCGGCCTCGGCCTCCCCTATCTGTTCCTGGGTGCCTTCTCGGGCAGCCTCTCCCGGCTGCCCCGCGCGGGCGCCTGGATGGAGTCGGTCAAGAAGGTCTTCGGCTGGATTCTGCTCGCCATGGCCGCGTACTTCCTGCGCAGCGTCGTGCCGGCGCCACTCGGGGCGTGGCTGCTGCCGGCGACTCTCGGAGTCGCGATCTTCGTCCTCCTCGTTCGCGGGCTCGGCCTCCCCTGGCCCGCGCGAGCGGCCGTGGCGGTCCTCTTCCTCGGGATCGCCGTCTTCTTCGTGCCGCGAACCCTCTCCGGCTGGCAGCCCTACGAAGCCGGGAAGTCCGCACGCTCCGGGCGCCCCGCCGTCATCGACTTCTCCGCCGAATGGTGCCTGCCCTGCCTGGAGCTGGAGAGGCGGACCCTCTCCGACGACCGCGTCCAGAAGGCGCTCGCGGGGCGCGAGCTCTATAAGGCCGACATGACGAGGGTGGCCTCGCCCGACACCCTCGCCCTCGCAGAGAAGTTCGGGATCCTGGGCGTGCCCACGGTCATCTTTCTCGACGCGTCCGGACAGGAGCGCCAGGACCTGCGCCTGGTGGGATTCGAGGACGCCGACGCGTTCCTGAAGCGGCTGGAGAAGGCGCCCTAAGGTCGGGACGGCAGTCGCGCTTTCGCGCGACAGGGTCACGCCGGAAGCCGGCCCAGCTTGTTGAGCGCGTCTTTGGCGGCCTTGCGCTGCGCCTCGCGCTTGGAAGATCCCCGCCCGTGGGCGAACGCCTCGCCGTCCCAGAGGAGCTCGACGACGAAAGCCTTCTCGTGATCGGGGCCGGACTCCTCGACGACGCGGTACTCGGGCAGCGGCAGGCCGAGACTCTGCGCCGTTTCCTGGAGTGTGGTCTTGTAGTCGTGGAAGGAAAGGTCGCCGATGTCGATTCCCGAGACTTCGGCGTCGAACACCCGCCGCACGAAGGCCTCCGTCGCGGGCAGGCCTCCGTCCAGGTAGATCGCGGCCACGACCGCCTCGAACGCGTCGGCGAGCAGGGAGAGTTTCTCCGCGCCCCCCGATCGGGCCTCGCCGGCCCCCATCCGCAGGAACCGCCCGATCTCGAGGGCCCGCCCCTTGGCCGCCAGCATGGTGGCCGACACCAGATGGGCCTTGATCTTCGAGAGGGCGCCCTCCTGGAGGTTCGGGAAGGATCGATAGATCATCTCGCCGATGACGAAGCCGAGCACAGCGTCGCCGAGAAACTCCAGGCGCTCGTTGTTGGGCGCCCGGACCTCCCGGATCTCGTTCGAATAGGACTTGTGCGTGAGGGAGCGCTCGAGAAGATCGAGATCGCGGAACGTGTGCCCGAGCCTTTGCTGAAAGTCGGAGACCGTCTCCGTCGTGGCGCCGCTCATGTTCGGTTCAGTGGTGCCGGAGGCCGGAGTCGAACCGGCACGGGCCTTTGAGCCCTCGGGATTTTAAGTCCCGTGCGTCTACCAATTCCGCCACTCCGGCATGAAGGGACGGGGGGTCGGAAAACGACAGGCGTAAGGAAGGAGAGGGTGGAGCAACTCGTTTTCGCATGAACGTCTGCCAACTCCCGTTTACCGTCTACCGTCTTCGGGTTCGCTCTGGAGGCGACGGGCGGATTCGAACCGCCGAATAAAGGTTTTGCAGACCTCTCCCTTAACCACTTGGGTACGTCGCCGCAAGGCGCGATTCTACCGCAGCCTTCCGGGTCCCGGCCTCAGCGCGGGGCGTGGGCGTAGTCGCGGATCAGGCCGGTGACGACCCCCTGGATCGTCACGTCGCGAGCGTCCACTGTAATCGGTTTCATCACGGCGTTGGCGGGCTGCAGCCGTACGCGGGCGCCTTCGGCGTAGTAGCGCTTCAGGGTCGCCTCCCCACGCACGAGGGCGACGACCGTCTGCCCGCTCTCCGCCTTCTCCCGCCGAGCCACCACCACGTAGTCGCCGTCGAGGATGCCGTCGTCGACCATGGACTCGCCGCGCACGCGGAGCACGAAGTGGTCCCCTTTCCCCAGAAGCGTGGCGGGCACCTCCATCGACTCCTCCTGCGGAAAGGGCTCGATCGGGCGACCCGCCGCGATCAGGCCGAGCAGCGGCACGCCACGGGCGCCGGCGGGTTCCTCCCTGGGTGAGATCCCGCGGCTGCGATTCCACTGGCGGTCCAACGCTCCCTTCTCCTCGAGCCGTTTCAGATGCTTCTGCACGGTTCCGAAGGAGGAGAGCCGAAACCGCTCGCGAATCTCGCGCTGGGTCGGGGAGATGCCGTGCTCCAGCCTGTAGGCGCGGATAAAATCGAGAAATTCCTTCTGCCGTTTTGTCAGGTTCATATTTATCCTAATTTAATTAGGAGAATCAGAAGCAAATCAGAAATAAATAAGGCCGAGGGAACCACCGCGGCTGCCCGCTGGCCATCTCGGGCAAGCCCATCGGCCTTGTTTTGGACTCTAGGCGCAAAAGGGGCGCAAGTCAAGCGGCAAGCGCGGCACGGTTATCGTCCGACCGTGGCAAGCCGGCGGCGCGTCGCGGTGATCGGGGCCGGTGCGGCAGGCTCGATGGCAGCCCTGTTCTGCGCCTCCAGCGACGTCGAGACGCTGCTCCTCGAGCGCACGCCCGACGGGGGGCGCAAGATCCTGATCAGCGGCGGAGGGCGCTGCAACGTCCTGCCCGCCCGCTCGGACGAGTCGCGCTTCGTCACCGACTCTTCGCCCCACACCCTGCGCAAGATGCTGCGCTCGTGGCCCCTGCCCGACCAGATCCGCTTCTTCGAGACCGAGCTCGCGATCCCGCTGTCCGAGGAGACGGAGACCGGCAAGCTCTTCCCCGCTTCCAACCGCGCGCGCGACGTGCGCGACGGGCTCCTCGCCCTGGCGCGGCGGCGCGGCGTGGAATTCCTCGCCGGCTCGCTCGTGACCGGGCTCGAGCGCGGCGCCGGCCGCTGGCGCATCCTGCGCGAGGCGGCGCCTCCCCTCGAGGCCGACGCAGTCGTCGTCGCGACCGGAGGCCTCTCCGTGCCGAGGTCCGGAAGCGACGGGATGGGCCTCTCCATCCTCGAACGGCTCGGCCACACGCGCCACCCGACCTACGCCGCGCTGACGCCGCTCACCGCGGCGCCCTCTTCCTTCACCGCGCTTTCCGGCGTGTCCCTCCCGGTCGCCCTCTCAGCCCGCGGCGCCGATCGCAGAGCCGCGGCCGAGGGCGGGTTCCTGTTCACGCACCAGGGATACAGCGGGCCGGTGGTTTTGGATGTCTCGCACGTGGCCGTGCGCTCGCAGGCAGACGGCGGCCCGCCCGCGCGCCTGGCAGTCCGCTGGACGCGCCTCGACGAAAAGGGGTGGGAGGCGGCGCTGTCCCCGCAGGGTTCGCGCACGGTCGCCGGCGCGCTGCGCGTGGAGCTCCCCGAACGGCTCGCCGCCGCCCTCGCGGCAATCGCCGGGGTCGCCCCGTCGCGGACGCTGGCGCAGCTGCGCCGCGAGGAGCGCCTCCGCTTGGTCGAGACGCTCGTCCGCGGCGACCTGCCCTGGTCCGGGCACGGTGGCTACGAAAAGGCCGAGGTGACGGGCGGCGGAGTCAGCCTCGCCGAGGTCGACCCGCGCACGATGGAGAGTCGCAAACAGCCGGGGCTCTTCCTGTGCGGCGAGTTGCTCGACGCCTTCGGCCCGATCGGCGGCTACAACTTCCAATGGGCGTGGGCGACGGGCCGCGCGGCGGGAATCGGCGCGGCGCAGCCGCCCCCGCGCAGGTGACGCTCGGGACTCCCGGGGCGTCTTGACCGGCTCTCAAGGGCAAGAATTCGTGAACCGGCGGGCCCATACGTGGTAATCATGAGGCGACAAAGGGGGGTCCCGTCATGCGCCTACCCGAACGGAAATTACCCCTGGCCCTTCTCGCCGCTGCCGCGGTCTTCGCGTTTCTCCCCCTGGGCTGCGACGACTCGAACGCGATCACCGCTCCCTCCTCGGTCACGGGCGCGAACCTGGCCGGGACCTGGGCCGGCACGTACTTGTCCAACGACTCTGCCCAGTGCGCCGCGGCGCCGGCCTCGGCCACGCTTCAGCAACAGGGTTCCCGCGTCACCGGGATCTTCAAGGCGGACTCCTGCGGCATCGCCGGATCCGTGAGCGGCACGGTGCAGGGAAACGTCTTCGTGGGCGAAGTGAACATGGCCGGCTGCACTGGGGGCGCCGTCTCGGGCACGATGAGCGGGGCGGGCCTGACCCTGAGCGTCGGAGAGTTCTACAAAGAACTGGTCACGGGAGACCAGGAAGTCCTGCCCGGCGGGTCGGTCACGCTCCAGCGCTAGCGCTAGCGCTAGGCGGCGCCTGTGGCCGAACCCGAGAGCACCAGAGCGGTATTCTGGTACCGGGGCGGCACACCGTCTCTCCCTTCTCTCCAGGGTCGTCTCCGCGCCGACTTCGCCATCGTCGGAGGCGGCGTCTCTGGCCTGGAGGTGGCGCGGTCGCTGCTGGACAGAGCTCCCGGCGCAATCGTCGCCCTCGTCGAGTCCCGATTCTGCGGCTCCGGCGCGAGCGGTCAGAGCTCCGGGTTTCTGACGCCGGACAGCGAGCTCCAGGTGGCCCAGCTCGCGCGTCGGTTCGGGGATGAGACGGCCGGACGCCTCTGGAGGGCCGTAGACGAGGTCGTTCAGCGCGTCCGCCAGGACATTCGCGGCTTCGACCGTTCCTGCGACTTCCTCGAGGCGGACAGCTTCTTCGTCGCGAACGGGGACGGTGGACGTCGAACCATCGAGCGAGAGCACCGCGATCGACAGAGGCTCGGCCTCACGTCGCGTCTCTATTCCGCGGACGAGATTCCCGAGGTCCTCGGTACCACGGGGTTCGCCGGCGGCGTGCGCTATGCCGGCACGTTCGGAATCGATAGCTTCGCGTACGTGCGCGCGCTCCGGGATCAGCTCCGGGCGAGGGGTTTGTGCGTCTTCGAAGACACGCGCGTCCTGGCGCTCGAGCCGCACGCCGTCCAGTGCCCCGGCGGGGAGATTTCCGCGGAGACGATCTTTCTCTGTACCGATCGTTTCAAGCCGGAGCTCGGCGCCCAGCCGGCGGCGGCTTCGCAGGTCCAGACGGTGCTGGCCGTTACGGAACCGCTGCCGGACGGTCTTTACCGCGCCCTCTTTCCCGAAAAGCCGCTCCTCGTCTGGGACACGGATCTCGTGTATCAGTACTTCCGGCCGATCGGCGAGAATCGCCTTCTGCTCGGCGGCGGCCTCCTCTCTCGGACGTACGCGTCGAGCACGGACGGCGCGGAGCGGACCGTCGCCCACCTGCGCCGCTACTGCCGCGAAAAGCTCCCCGAGCTCGGGGAGCTCGCGATCACCCACTGGTGGCCGGGATTCATCGGGGTCACCAAGGATTTCCTTCCGCTCGCCGGCCGCAGCCCGCGCGTGCCTTCGCACGCCCTGGCGATCTGCGGGGCCGGGCTCCCATGGTCGATGCTGGCGGCGAGGGTCGCGACCCGGGTCGTCCTGGAGGGCGGGACGGAATTCGACGACTGCCTGCGCCCGGGACGCAGTTTCACCGATCTCGATCCCCTCCAGCCAGTCGCCGGAAAGCGCGTCACGTTCGCTCTGTCGCACTACTACGCCAAGGAGTGGTTGCGGGGCTCGCCCGAGCGAGTGCGCAGACGCCGGCCGCTCCTCGCGTCGATCGGCGTCGCCACCGCGGCGACGGCTCTGCTCTTCCGGAAGCGCCGCCGGCGCCGCCCGGCCGCCTCCCGGCAGCGCTGAGTCAGCGCCAGAGGTCGCGGAGGCGCCGTTCGTCGGCGAGCGTCAGCGGGAAAAAGCGCTCGGTGTCCGAGGCGAAATCGGCCGGCCGGCACGCCGCGGGCCGCCCGCACATCAGCGTACTCTGGTCGCTGTTGTGGCCCAGGCCCAGAACGTGGCCGAGCTCATGCGCCGTCGCGTTGCGCGCAACGTTCGGCAGTGACAGCGGCTCCACGTCGGCGCGGCGCAGAGCGATGAAGCCTTTGGACCCCCGAGTCCACACGACTCCGAAGGACATCAGATCGGCTCCCGACAGGGCGACCACGACGTCTCCGGGGATCGGCTCGATCACCGGCTGGAGGGTGCGCGTACTTCGCCCGTTTTGCACTCCCTCGCTGAGCTCCCGAAGGACCTGCTCCGACAGGGAATCGTTGACGACTCGCACGGGGCCCAGCCGGACGCCTGCGGCGAGCTGCTCGAGATGGCGGTTCCAAAACGTGACCGCTTCCTGGACCGCGGCCACTCGGGAGTCGTCGGGGTTTCCGATCACCGTGACGCTCAGAGGCGTCTGGGCAACGCCGGAGGCGTCGAACGGCAGAATGAGGACCGCCGCGGCCAGGGGGACACGAAAGAACGCGAGGGGCCCCGAAAAAGCGCCCACCCCGGTTTCCTAGCAATCCCCGTGCTCAGGCGCACGTCAAGACTTAGGGAACTCTCGATCGCGAGTTCTCCTCGGAGGCATCCAATCGGAATCGCACCTCCTTGTAGTTCTCAGCGAGGTAGGTCAGCAGCCCGTAGACAAGGACAATGACGCCGGCCATCTCGAGGCTCTCCTCGACGGTGGCAATCATGGCGTACCTCAAATTGTTGTCCCCGTGCAATTCGGCATGGTGCATTCCGATGATGTCGAAACCCACCGCTCCCCCCATGAAAAGGAACCCGGCGATCAAGAACGTGACTCTCGTCTTCGCCGGCAGACGCCTCAAGAATCCCCAGAACAACAGGGTGAGAACGGCCACGACGGCGAGCCCGCGGATGGCCCAGTAAGAACGACCCAGATCGGCACTGCCCAGGAGGTTGCGTACCGGGACGCGCAGCCTTTCATGGAGGGCCAATCCCTCGTCGAATGCGAGGTACAGAAAACCCAGGGACAGGATGGCCCATCGCCATCCATCGGGACTCTTTTGCTTCCTCGCCAGTACGGTGACGACCGCCGAACAGAGAGCCGCGAAGGCCAGAAGGAGCGCGGAAAAGAGGGTTGGGAAATTTCCCTCGTCGTCCACGAAAGTGAGTGAAATGAGTCCCAGAACCTCGTCGTGCCCGGTCAGAAATTTTACCAACTGCCCTGCGGTGCTGGCGAGAACGAGGAGAAAAGCCGCCGCTCCGAGGGCACGAGCAACCGCAGAGGGCTTCAGGAGTATCTGATTGATTTCCATCCTCCTCGTGTTGTGGTCGGGTCTGGCGAGTCGATCGCGCCCGCGAGAATGGCCCGTATTCTAACGCGAGCGACACCGCACTCTCGTTGGGTCGCTCGATCGGTTGGTCGGGGCGAGAGGATTTGAACCTCCGACCACTCGGTCCCGAACCGAGTGCGCTACCAGGCTGCGCTACGCCCCGGAAGGGGGCTTTATACGCGATTGGCGGGCTTTCTGCAAAGGTGAGCGGTTCGAGCCCGGGATCCCCCGCCCTGCTCGGGATGACAGCGTACGCCGCGGGGACCGGGCGGAACAGGTCGCTACTGGACGCGGGCCGAGAGCTTTCCGCCGGAAAGCTCGAGGCGGAGGGTCTTCGAGTCCCCGCCCGAGAACTGGGCCGTCGTCGTGGTGAAGCTCGAGGGCATGTCCGGGCCGGACAGCCAGGCCTTGATCGCGGCCTGGCCCGAAGGAACCGTCATGCTGGCGAGCACGCTGTGGCTATCGTTCTTTTTGAACGAGAAGGGCTTTCGCAGGAGGATCTGGTCGTTGACGGCCACCATCACGTGGCCCGCGTTGATCGGCGAGTCGAACACGAGGCGCAGCGTCGCGATTCCGGGAACGACGGCCGGAGCCGGACCCTGGACCGCCGCAGGGCCGGTCGGCTGCGCCGGCCCGAGCTGCGGAGCCGGCACAGTCTCCTTCTTGCGCGCGACCTGCGTCTCCCGGGCCTTGGCGCCCTTCTTCCTGGCCGCGGCGTCGGCGACGGCCTTGTCCTCCGCGATCTTCTTGTCGGCCTCGTCGCGGACCGCGAGGGCATCCGCGTTGGCGGCATCGAGCGCGAGTACCTCCTCGGCTTTCTGCTTCGCTTCGTCGGCCCGCCCCTCCGTCAGCGCCGTCCTCGCCGCCTCGATCGCCAAGACGGTCTGCTGTGTCGTCTGCTCTTCCTGCTGGCGCGCCACGACCGCGTTCTCCGACATCTGCGCGTACCTGCGCGCCTCCCCGTTGTTGGGGCTGCGAGCGAGAACCTGCCGGAACTTCGCGAGGCTCTGATCGTATTGGCCGGCGTCGAAAAGCTTCTTCCCTTCTTCCAGCGCCTGGCGCCTTTCCTGCACCTCCTGCTCGAACGCCGCGTCCTGCTCGACGGTGGGAGTGGCGGCGGACCTCGCCCGGAGCACGAAGAACCCGACGATGAGGACGAGGACCCCCAGAGCCGCGGCCGAGACGAGCCAGAAATACCGGGGGTTCACCTCGGCCTTCGCGAGCTTCTTCCAGTCCTGAGTCAGGGGCGCCGAAGGCACGGTCGCATCGGCGGCCGGGGGCGGCGGCGGGTCCTCCCACTCCGGCGCTTCCGGGAATTCCGATTTCATCGCCGCCGCCAGCTCCGGTGCGGCGGTCGTCGATTCGAGATCCTCGAAGCTGTCGTCGAACGAGGGAGATTTCTTCGGCGCTCCCGCGAGCGGACCCGTCGGGGGGCTCACCGGCGAGATCGGCGGAGGGACGACCGTGGTGTCGCGGGGGGCGCCCTGGGCCGCGAGCTCCTGCAGATTCGCGAGCTTCAGCGTGGGCATGTTCTCGGCGGCCGAGACCATCGTCCCGAGCTCCTGCAGCGCCTTCTGCTCTTCCAGGTGCGCCTTGAGCTGGTAGAGCGCCAGGGCCAGGTCCTTGCCGCGCTGATAGCGATTCCAGGGGTCCTTGGCCATCGCCCGCGCCACGATCGGGTTGAACTCGGGCGGGATGTCCGGTGAGAGCTCGGCCGGAGGCGTGAAGTCCTCGTGGACGATCTTGTAGGAAATCGCCGTGAGATTGTCGCCCTGGAACGGCTTGCGGTTGGTCAGAAGCTCGTACAGCACGACGCCGAGCGAGAAGATGTCGCTCCGGCCGTCGACCGGAGCTCCCGAGACCTGTTCGGGCGACATGTAGTTGGGGGTGCCGAGGAACTGGCCGGTGGTCGTCAGGTTCGAGGAGGCGATCTTGGCGATCCCGAAGTCGGTGATCTTCACCTTGCCATCGGTGGTGAGAAGGATGTTGGCGGGCTTGATGTCGCGGTGAATGATCCCCTTGCGGTGCGCGTAGTCGAGCGCTTCGCCGATCTGCGCCACCAGGTCCGCCATCTCGTCCCAGCTGAACTTGTTCTTCTCGGTCAGGAGCGACTTGAGGTTTCTCCCCTCGATGTACTCCATGGCGATGAACGAGGCCCGGCTCTCCGTGTCTTCGCCGATATCGTGGATGGTCACGATGTTGGGGTGGGACAGGATCCCCGCCGTCTGCGCCTCGCGGACGAACCGCTCGCGGAACTCGCGCGACTCCGAGTCGTCGTCGCCCCCGTGGGAGGACTTGATCGTCTTGATGGCGACCAAGCGGCCGATGACGGGGTCTTTGGCGAGGTAGACGACGCCCATCGCCCCCTTGCCGAGCTCGTTCAAGACCTCGTAACGGCCCAGCTTGCCCACGCGCGTGCCTGTCGTTACCTTACCCGACATAGGTTTGGAACGAGTCCCTCCCGGCCCGGCGGAAGCCGCGGTTGGCAAGTGGACGCCGGACGGCGAAATTCTAGCAGGTTGCCGGCCCAGGAAGGGGCGAATCTGTCCGGATGCGGCGGGACTTCACCCCGGGCCGCCGCCGCAATCGAGCGTATTCTGCGCTCGATGGAACACCCGGCCGAGGCCGTTCGCAGCGAACGCATCCTGCACAGCGCGGGGGGAAGGCTCGAGACTCGGGATGACCGCGTCGCCGTCGAGGAACCCCTCGAGATCCGCGTGGGCGCGGACACGCTCGCCGTCACGATGCGCACGCCGGGACACGATTTCGAGCTGGCCGCCGGCTGGCTCGTGGCCGAAGGCATCGTCCATCGGCCCGAGGACATCGTGCGCGTCGAGCACTGCCGCGAGGTCCAGTCGCCCGAAGAGGAGGGCAACGTCGTCATCGTCCGCGCGACGGTGCCGGCGGGCTCACTGCTCGATCGCGCCCGCCGCTTGACCGTGACGACCTCGTCCTGCGGCCTTTGCGGCAAGGGCTCCATCGAGGCGGTGCACGGGCGGTTTCCGCCGGTCTCTTCGAACGCGCGCGTCGAGGCCTCGGTGCTCTCCTCGCTGCCCGACACCCTGCGCCGCTCCCAGACGGCCTTCGGCGAGACCGGCGGTCTCCACGCCGCGGGCGTCTTCACGCTCTCGGGCGAGCTCCTGGTCCTGCGGGAAGACATCGGGCGGCACAACGCTGTCGACAAGGTCGTCGGATTCCTGTTCCGGGAGGGCCGGCTTCCCCTCTCGGAATCGATCCTGCTCGTTTCGGGGCGGGCGTCCTTCGAGATCGTGCAGAAGGCCGTCGCCGCCGGAATCCCCATCGTGGCCGCCGTCTCCGCTCCCTCTTCGCTCGCCATCGATCTTGCACGCGAGTCCGGCGTGATGCTCGCCGGCTTCCTGCGGGAGGGCAGCTTCAATCTGTATTCGGCGGAGGGTCGCCTCGCCGGCGGCGCGATCGCTCGATGAGCTCGGGCAGCACCCAGCCCAAGAGGACGCCGGCGAAGGCCAGCAGCCCCACAGCCAGCAGAAACGCCACCCCGATCGCGAGACAGGAAAGCGCCGTCATGGGGTCGACGCCGTGAGGGACCCGCAGCCCGCCAGAGGCGGCCCGGAGGAGCGGCTCCGGAGCCGCAAGGCCGTCGCGGCGGCGCTGCTTCTGGCGGGAATTCTGGCGGCGGCGGGCATGGTGTTTCTCTGGGTAGTCTTTTCGCGGGCCTGCGTGAGCCCTTCAATATAATCCGGCTCATGAAACCACTTTCCGCTCCCGAGCTCCGCAACGTCGCCGTTGTCGGCCACAACACAGTCGGAAAGACCACCCTCGTCGCCTCCCTCCTGCACGCCGCCGGGGCGACCACGCGGCCGGGCAAGATCGACGACGGCACCTGCCCGACCGACTTCGACGGGGAGGAGATCGACCGCAAGATCTCGATCAATCTGTCGAGCGCGCACGCGATCCACCGCGACACCCGCATCAATTTCCTGGACGCCCCCGGCTACGGGATCTTCGCCCCGGAGGCGCGCTCCGCCGTCTACACGGCCGACGCGGCGATCATCGTCCTCGACGCGGTCGCGGGGGTCGAGGTCCAGACCGAGCGGGTCTGGAAGTTCGCGGCCGAGTTCGAGCGGCCGGTCCTCTTCGTCGTCAACCGGATGGACCGCGACCGCGCCTCGTTCGATCGGACCGTGGAGTCCCTCCGGAAGAAGTTCGGCCACGGAGTCATCCCCCTGCAGATCCCCGTCGGCGAGGAGAAGGCCTTCAAGGGCACCGTCGATCTCGTGCGGATGGAAGCGCATCTCAACGAGGGCGGCAAGCGCGCCGACAGCCCGATCCCAGCGGACCAGGCGGAGCGGGCGAAGGCCGAGCACGAGGCTCTCGTCGAGGCGGTCGCCGAGGGCGAGGACGACCTGATGGAGAAGTTCTTCGCCCAGGGCACCCTCGAGCCGCAGGACATCCTTCCCGGCTTGAAGCGCGAGATCGTCGAACGCAAGGTCTTTCCGGTCTTCTGCGCGTCCTCCGCCAACGGAGTCGGCGCGCTCCGCATCCTGGACGCCTGCGTGGCGCTCCTGCCCTCGCCCGAAGGCCGGAAGAACGAGGGCGTCGGCAAAGACGGCAAGCCCGTCATGGTCTTCTGCAACGAGAAAGATCATGCCGTCGCCCAGGTGTTCAAGACCGTCTCCGACCCCTTCGCGGGCCGGATCTCGTATCTGCGCGTGCTCGCGGGCCGTTTCCAGTCCGACGGCAATTACTGGAACTCCTCCAAAGGCGTCCACGAACGCTTTTCCGGGCTCTTTCTCCCCCAGGGCAAGGAGCACGTCAACGTGCCGGAGGCCAGGGCGGGCGACATCGTCGCGGTGGCAAAGCTCAAGGAGACGCACACCGGCGACACGATCACGACCAAGGACAATCCGGTCGTCCTGCCGGCGCTCGCGGTCCCCGAAGCCTCGATCGCGTACGCCATCGAGCCCAAGGCCAAGGGCGACGAGGACAAAATCTCGACGGCCCTCCACAAGCTCATCGAAGAGGATCCGTCGCTGAACTTCCAGCGGGACGAGGAGACCAAGGAGTTCCACCTCGCCGGCGCCTCGCAGCTCCACGTCGAGATCGCCGTCGCGAGGCTGAAGAAACGGTACGGCGTCGAAGTCATCCTGCACCCTCCCAAAGTCCCGTACCGGGAGACAATCACGAAGAAGGCCGAGGCACACGGCCGCCACAAGAAGCAGACAGGGGGCCACGGCCAGTTCGCCGATTGCCGCATCCGGGTCGAGCCGCTCCCCCGCGGCAAGGACTTCGAGTTCGTGGACGACATCTACGGCGGCTCGATCCCGCGCAACTTCATCCCGGCCGTCGAGAAAGGCATCCAGGAGGTCCGGCGCAAGGGCTTCCTCGCCGGATTTCCGATGGTCGACTTCCGCGTCATCCTCTACGACGGCCAGTACCACGACGTCGACTCCTCGGAGCTCGCCTTCAAGCTCGCCGGCGCCCTCGCCTACAAAGAGGCGATGGCTGCGGCCCGGCCCACGCTTCTCGAGCCCGTCATGAACGTCGAGATCACCGCCCCCAACGAATACGTCGGCGACCTCATGGGTGACCTGTCGTCCCGCCGCGGCCACGTCCAGGGCATGGACGCCACCGAGGACGACACGGTCATCAAGGCCCAGGTCCCGATGGCCGAGCTACTGACCTACGGCGCGCAGCTCCGGTCGATCACCCAGGGACGCGGGTCCTTCCACCCCGAGTTCTCGCACTACTCCGAGGTCCCGCACGGTCTTCAGGACAAGATCATCGCCCAGGCGAAGGCGGGCAAGGCCGAGGCGAAGGAAGCGTAGGGGGCCGGCCCTACAGCGTCCGCCACCGTCTCCCGTCCTTCTCGAGGAACTTGTCCGCCGCCTCGGGGCCGAAGGTGCCGGCGGCGTAGTTCGAGAAGTCATCGGGCGGGGTCTTCTCCCAGGCGTTCAGGATCGGCGTGAGCACTTCCCAGGCGTGCTCGGCCTCGTCGCCGCGGATGAAGAGCGTCTGGTCGCCGTTGGTCACGTCGAGGAGGAGGCGCTCGTAGCCGCCGTGGATCGGCGCGCCGAGCTTCGAGTACGGGAAGTCCATGTAGACGGACTGGATCTGCAGGGCCGGCCCCGGGATCTTGACGCCAAACTTCAGCGACACGCCCTCGTCGGGCTGGATGTGGAGCCTCAGCACGTTCGGGAGAAGCCCTCCCGAGGCCTTGTGGAAGAAGCGGTGCGGCACGCCTTTGAACTCGATCGCGATCTCGCTGACGCGCTTGCCCAGACGCTTTCCGGAGCGCAGGTAGAAGGGCACTCCCGCCCAGCGCCAGTTGTCGATGGCGATCTTGATAGCCGCGTAGCTCGAGGTCGTCGACTTCGGGTCGACCTTGGGCTCCTCGCGGTAGCCGGGGACTCTCTTCCCGTCGACGACTCCCGGCCCGTACTGGCCACGCACCGCCCAGTCGTCGACCTCGCCTTCCGCGAACGGCCGGATCGACCGCAGCACCTTGACCTTCTCCGCCCGGATCGCGTCGGCCTCGTAGGCGGCCGGCGGCTCCATCGCCGTCAGCGTCAGAAGCTGCATCAGGTGATTCTGAAACATGTCGCGCACGACGCCGGCCTTCTCGTAGAAGCCGGCGCGGTGGCCGACGCCGACCGATTCCGCGACGGCGATCTGGACGTGGTCGACGTACCGGTGGTTCCAGAGCGGCTCGAAGACGCCGTTGGCGAAGCGCAGGACGAAGATGTTCTGGACGGTCTCCTTGCCGAGGTAGTGGTCGATCCGGTAGATCTGCCTCTCTCGGAACACGCGCAGGAGCACTTCGTTCAGGTGGCGTCCGGACACGAGATCGTGGCCGAACGGCTTCTCGACCACGACGCGTACCCAGCCGCTGTCGACCGTGGCGAGGCCCTCCTCTCCGAGCGCCGTCACGATCGGCTCGTCGGCCTCGGGGGGTGTCGCGAAGTAGAAGATGCGGTTGCGCGGGCCCCCGCGCCGGCCCTCGATCTCCTCCATCCGCTCCCGCACCGTCCGGTAGAGCGCGGGGTCGGCGAAGTTGCCCGAGACGTACTCGACGACGGCCGGGAGGTCGCCGGGGCGGCCCTGCGTGGGTGGCGTGAACTCGCGCGCGCCGCTCTCCAGGTGCGCCCGGAAGGCCTCGTTCGAGAACTCGGTCCGCCCCACGCCGAGGATGCCGAAGTCCGCCGAGAGAGCCCCGTCGCGATTGAGGTGAGCGATGGCCGGGGCCAGGAGGCGGCGCGTCAGGTCTCCCGACGCGCCGAAGATCACGAGCGTGCAGGGCGGCCGGATGGCCTCTTCGGCTTTCCGGCCGGACGAGCCTCCGGAGTCCGCGGTCAAGCCACCCTCATCGAGCGCTCCTTCTGCTCGATGGCCTCGAGGAGGCTGTCGTAGGACTCAGAAAATTTCTTTACGCCCTCGTCCTCCAGCTCCTGAAAGATCTGATCGGCCGAGATACCCAGCTCGGCGAGGGTCCGAAAGGCAGCGTGCGCCCCCTCGCGGTCGTCCCGGATGCGAACCTCGGGGTTTCCGTGGTCGCGGTAGGCGTCGAAGGTCTCCGGCGGGATCGTGTTGACCGAGTCCGGCGCGACGAGCGCCTCGACGTAGTAGACGTCCGGGAGCTTGGGATCCTTGGTCGAGGTCGAAGCCCAGAGCGGCCGCTGCAGGTGCGCCCCCTTCGCCTTCAAAGCCGCGAAGCGTGATCCGGCGAAGACCTCCTCGAACGCCTCGTAGGCGATGCGCGCGTTGGCGATCCCCGTCTTGCCGCGGAGAGCCTCCGCCTTCTCGTTGCCAGTGGCGATCAGGACGGCGAGTTTCTTGTCGGCGTTCGTGTCCATCCGGGACACGAAGAAGCTCGCGACCGAATGGACGTCGGCGATGGACTGACCGGCCTGGACGCGGTCCTCGAGGGCGGACAGATACGCGTCCATTACCTCGCGATGTCGCGCCACGGAAAAGAGAAGCGTGATGTTGATGTTGATTCCCTCCGACAGGCACTGCCGAATGGCGGGGAGCCCTTCGCGCGTCCCCGGGATCTTGACCATGACGTTGGGGCGCGCGCACTCGGACCAGAGGCGCCGCGCCTCGAGGATGGTGCCCTTCGTGTCGCGCGCGAGGTGGGGCTGCACCTCGATCGAGACGAAGCCGTCGCCGCCGCCGCGGGCGTCGTAGACCGGACGGAACACGTCCGCCGCGCCGCGAACGTCGCGGACCGCCAGCGCCTCGTACACCTGGGCCGCCGGCTTCCCGGCTCCGCCCCCGATGTCGTCGTCGTAGAGAGAGCTGCCGGCGATGGCCTTCTCGAAGATCGTGGGGTTCGAGGTCATGCCCGAAAGGCCGTCCTCTTCGATCAGACGCTTCAGGCCTCCTCCCTCGACGAGGTCCCGGCGGATGTAGTCGTACCAGACGCTCTGGCCGAGCTCGGAGAGCTGTTTCAGCGGGTTCGCGCTCATGCCCTTCCTCCCTATTTCAGCAACCCGCGAGCGTACGCGACGACAAGCTCCACGGTGAAGCCGTACTCCTTCATGACGATCTCGCCGGGCGCAGAGGCGCCGTAGCGGTCGACACCGATCGACCCGCCCTCCTCCCCGACATACTTGTGCCACCCGAGCGTGACGCCGGCCTCGATCGAAAGGCGGGCCTTGACCGCGGGCGGCAGCACCTGCTCGCGATACTCGCGGGGCTGCGCCTCGAAGAACTCCCAGCACGGCATCGAAACCACGCGCGTGGGCACGTCCTCCGCCTCCAGCTTCTCGCGCCCGGCGACCGCGAGATGCAGCTCGGAACCGGTCGCCATGAGGATCAGCTTCGGCGCCCCCCCGGACGCCTCGGCGAGGATGTAGCCGCCTCGCGAGACGTCGCCTGAGGCAGTCGAACGGTCCAGCACGGGGAGATTCTGCCGGGACAGGGCGAGGCCGATGGCGCCGTCACGACGCTCCATCACCGCTCTCCAGGCTTCGGTCGTCTCGTTGGCGTCGCCGGGACGGATCATCGAGAACCCCGGCATCGCCCGCAGCGCCATGAGGTGCTCCACCGCCTGGTGCGTCGGCCCGTCTTCGCCGAGCCCGATCGAGTCGTGGGTCCACACGAACACCGTCGAGAGGCGGCTCAGAGCCGCCAGCCGGACGGACGGACGCATGTAATCGGAGAAGCAGAAGAAGGTGGCCACGAACGGCCTCACCCCCCCGTGATAGGCCATGCCGTTGGCGATTCCGGCCATGGCGAGCTCGCGGACGCCGTAGTGGATGTTGTTTCCCTGGCCCGTCTGGCCGTCGAAGTCGCCCGCGCCCTCGAGCTTGGTCTTGGTGGATTCCGAAAGGTCCGCGTCGCCGCCGACGAGCCACGGGACGTGCCGGGCGATCGCGTTGATCGCCTTGCCCCCCGCAACCCGGGTCGCGAGCGATTCGCCCGGCTTCCATTTCGGAAGGTCCGCGTCCCAGCCCGGCGGCAACGCTCCCTTGCGCGCCAGCCGCCATTCCTCGGCCAGGCCCTCCTCCGCCTTCGCCCAGGCGTCGAAGCGCTTCTCCCAGTCGCCCTGAGACTGCGCGCCGCGCTCGAGAGCGGTCCGAAGGTGTTTCAGCGCCTCCGGCGGCTCGTGGAAGGGTTCGGTCCACTCCCAGCCGAGAGCCCTCTTGGTCAGAGCGACCTCTTCGACGCCGAGAGGACTGCCGTGCGCGGCCGAGGTCCCCGCCTTGTGGGGCGAGCCGTAGCCGATCGTCGTACGGACGGCGATGATCGTGGGGCGCTCGTCCTGCGAGACCGCGATCCGGATCGCGCCGTCGATCGCGTCGAGGTCCGTGTTCCCCTTTTCGACGCGAAGCGTCTGCCAGCCGTACGCCTCGTAGCGCCGGAGAACGTCTTCCGTGAACGCCTGCGATGTGGGGCCGTCGAGCGAGACGCGGTTGTCGTCGTAAAGATAGATCAGCTTGCCGAGCTTGAGGTGTCCGGCGAGCGATCCCGTCTCCGAGGCGATTCCCTCCATCAAATCGCCGTCGCTCACGAGGCAGAAGGTGCGGTGGTTGACGATCTCGTGGCCGGGCCGGTTGTAGCGAGCCGCGAGGAAACGCTCGGCAATCGCCATGCCCACGGCGTTGGCGGAGCCCTGGCCGAGGGGTCCCGTCGTCGCCTCGACGCCCGGAGTCAGGCCGAACTCGGGGTGACCGGGGGTGCGGCTGCCCCACTGGCGGAACGCCTTGATGTCGTCGAGCCCCAGGTCGTAGCCCGTCAGGTGCAAGAGGCTGTAGAGCAGCATGCTGCCGTGACCGGCGGACAGCACGAAGCGGTCCCTGTCGGGCCAGTGCGGATCGCGGGGGTTGTGCTTAAGGTACCGCTGCCACAGCACGTAGGCCATCGGCGCCGCGCCGAGCGGCAGGCCCGGATGGCCGGAATTCGCCTTCTGCACCGCGTCGATCGACAGGGTTCGGATCGTGTTGACGCAGAGCTCGTCGAGAGATCTGGAGGCAGTGCTCAATCGGCCCTCCTCGAGGAACCGATCTTATTACGCCTCCGTGAACTCCGTTCGAAGGGTTAACTCCTCGCGCATCTGAGAGAGAATCGCCGCGAAAGGTTTCTGCCCGTGTCGAATCAACAGCCCCTCATCGCCGCCCGCGGCTCCGGAAAACCCCTCGAGTGGTCCCGCTCCGACCTCGAGGGGCGCGAGCTCGCGCTCGAGTGGCTGGAGACCGACGGCGCGGGAGGCTTCGCGTGCGGGACCGTGGGCGGCCCGCGCACCCGTCGCTACCACGGCTGGTACGTGCCCGCCGTTCCGCCCCCGCGGCGGCGCTGGATGATGGTCGCGGGCTGCGAGGAGTTTGTGACGTGCCGCGGCGCGACCGACGGGATCTCGACGCAGATCTACCGCGACGCAACGGCGCCGGACGGCATGAAGAATCTGTCGGGATTCCGGCTGGAGCCGTTTCCGACCTGGCGGCACGAGACCGAAGACTTCTGCGTCGAGCGCTCGCTCTGCCTCGTGCGCGACCGCTCGTTTACGATCGTGCGCTACGTCAATCGGGGCTCGACCGAGATCACGCTGCGCGTCCGGCCCCTGCTGGCCCTCCGGGGCTCGCACCGCCTGCAGCACGAGACGGCGGACTGGGACGCGACGACCGAGGTCCGCGGCGAGACTTCCTGGGTGCGTCCGCTGCCCTATCTGCCCCGGCTCTACCTGCGGGGCGTCTTCGCCGCGACGCACCTGGACCCCGTGTGGTACCGCAACTTCTCCTACCCGGAGGAGACGGCTCGGGGATACAGCGGTACCGAGGACCTGTGGAGCCCGCTCGAATGGGAGTGGAAGCTGCGGCCGGACGCCCAGGCCTTCGCGCTCTTCTCGCTCGACGAGGTGGCGGCCGATCCGGACCGTTTCCTCGACGAAGAGCGCCGGCGACGGGATGCCTTCGCCCGCACCGGTGACTTGGTCTTCGACGAGCTCGCCCGCCGCGCGGAAACCTTCCTGGCCGAACCCGACCCCCGCCACGCCACGGTCCTGGCGGGGTTCCCGTGGCTCGCGGACTGGGGCCGCCAGGCCATGATCGCGGCGCCCGGGCTCGCCCTCGCCAACGGGCGTTACGGGGCGGCGGCGAAGGTGCTGAACACGTTTGCCGGAATGAGGCGGGACGGGCTCATCCCGAGTCACTTCTCGGGCGAGGAGGGCGACCCCCAGTACGACTCGATCGACGCCTCCCTCTGGTTCATCCTGGCCGTCGAATGGTTCGGCCGGGTCCGGCGCACTCCCGGGCGTTCCTCGCCGATGCTCGGCGCGGTGCGCTCGATCATCCAGGCGTACCGGCGAGGCACCCGCTTCGGAATCGGCGTGGGCCCGGACGGCCTGCTCGCGGGGGAGGCGCCGGGACGCGCGCTGACGTGGATGGACGCGGTCGTCGATGAGAAGCCCGTGACTCCCCGCTCGGGCCGCGCCGTCGAGGTCAACGCGCTGTGGCACGCGGCGTTGCAGAGCGCCGCCCGGCTCGAGCGGCAAGCCGGCGAGATGGGACGGGCCCGGGAGCTCGAGTCGGAGGCCTGGCACGTCGCCCGCCGCTTCAACGAAACGTTCTGGCACACCGAGAAGGGCTACCTCTACGACGTCGTCGGCGGCTTCGCGCCTGATGCCAGCCTCCGCCCCAACCAGATCCTGGCGGTCTCCCTGACTGAAGATCTCCTGCCGCCGCACCGCGCGCGGTCGGTCTACTGGGCGGTGCGGCGCAGCCTGCTCACGCCGTTCGGGCTGCGCACGCTCGATCCGCTGGACCAGCGCTACCGGGGGACCTGCGCGGGCGACGAACGCGCTCGACTCTCCGCGGCGCACCAGGGGTCAGTCTGGCCGTGGCTGATGGGCCCGTTCGCCGACGCGCACTTCCGCGTCTTCGGCAACAACGAGAAGTCCCGCCGCACAATGCGGGCACTGCTCGCGCCGCTGCGCGCCCATGTGCGCGAGGCCGGGCTCGGCTACGTCTCGGAGATGTTCGACGGCGACTCGCCTCACACGCCCCGCGGCTGCTTCGCCCAGGCGTGGAGTGTCGCGGAAGTCGCGCGTGTGGTGTACACGCACCTGGCGGGGGGAGAGTAAGGATTTGCCGATGCGCGTCCTCATGTTCGGCTGGGCGTTCCCACCTTCCTTCAGCGGGGGGCTGGGCGTCGCCTGCGAGGGCCTCGTCCGGGGGCTGCGGGAGAACGAGGCGGAAGAGACCGGCGTCTTCGAGTTCGAAGGATGGGTAGCCCGGTGCGCAAGGTGGCGTGAGACCGCCGAGCCGCCGCGTCCCGCCCCCGTCGCTTGAAGACCGCGCCGATTCTCCTCCTGATCTGCGACGGATGGGGCCATGCGCCGCCCTCCGACGGCAACGCCATCACGCTCGCCCGCACGCCGATCTTCGACCGGTGGCTCGCGGAGTACCCGTGGACGCTGCTGGAGGCGTCGGGCGAAGCCGTGGGCCTGCCGGCCGAGGTCATGGGCAACTCCGAGGTCGGGCACTTGACGCTCGGCGCGGGCCGGATGGTCCCCAAGGATCTCCTGCGGATCGACCTCGCCCTGCGCGACGGGTCTTTCTTCGCGAACCGGGCCCTGAGGGCCGCCGCGGAGCACGCGAAGAGCCGGGGCGCGACGCTCCACCTGATGGGGCTCGTTTCCGACGGGGGCGTGCACTCGCACGAGCGGCACCTCGAGGGGCTGATCGCGCTCGCGGCCAGAGCAGGTGTGCCGCGCCTCCGGGTCCACGTCTTCACCGACGGGCGCGACACGCCGCCGAAGTCGGCGCTCATCTACGTGTCGCGGCTCGAGGCGGCGCTGTCACAGGCCGGCGGCCGGATCGCCACGGTTTCCGGCCGCTACTACGCGATGGACCGGGACAAGCGCTGGGACCGGGTCGCGCGCGCGTACGCCGCCCTCGTCTTCTCTTCCGGCCTGCACGCCGAGAGCGCCGCCGCCGCGATCGAGGCCGCCTACGAACGCGGCGAGTCCGACGAGTTCGTGCAGCCCACCGTCCTCATGGACGGGGACGAGCCCGTCGGGCAAATCCAGGACGGCGATGCGGTCGTCTTCTTCAACTTTCGCGCGGATCGTGCGCGCCAGATCACGCGGGCGCTGACCGAGGCGGAGTTCGCCGATTTCCCGCGCCCCAGGCCGCCCAGACTCCACTTCGTGGGCTCCACCGAGTACAAGAAAGAGTTCGGGCTGCCGGCCGCCTTCCCGCCTCAGGACCCGACCCACATCCTGGCGGACGTGTGGGCCGAACGGGGGATCGGGAACCTGCGGCTGGCGGAGACCGAGAAGTACGCGCACGTGACCTACTTCTTCAACGGTGGCATCGAAAAGGCCTATCCGGGCGAGGAGCGCATCCTCGTTCCGTCCTGGAAGGGCGCGACCTACGACCTGCACCCCGAGATGAGCGCCGCGCAGATCACCGAGGAGGCCGTCCGCGCCCTGCGCGGCGGCAGGTTCGACGTCTCCGTCGTCAACTTCGCCAACGCGGACATGGTCGGCCACACCGGGAAGCTGCCCGAGACGATCGAGGCCATCGAGACGCTCGACCGCTGCTTCGGCACCCTCGAAGCCGCCTGCCTCGAATCGGGCGTGCGGCTCCTGATGACGGCCGACCACGGCAACGCCGAACAGATGATCGACCCCGTCACGCGCCAGCCGCACACGGCCCACACGCGCAATCCCGTGCCGCTCGTGCTCTGCGCAAAGGACGGCGCCTTTTCCTCCGGAGGCACGCTCGCCGATGTCGCCCCGACGCTGCTGGCGCTCCAGGGCTTCGAGGCACCGAAAGAGATGACGGGAAAGGACCTGAGGAGGTAGTCAGCTCCCGCAGCCGTCGTAGAGCGTCGTGTCGGGGAAAAAGGCGTACCAGCCGAACCAGTAGGCGCGGTGACCCGGCAGGCGCGGCAACGTCTCGGCCTTGGTGCCGACGCCGACCAGGGCCTCTTCTTCGACCTTCCAGACCTCGCTTCGCCCGGGCTCCACGAGGGTGCCGGCGGGGCCTTCCGCGAACACCCGCTCGCGGCGGGCGTAGGCGCGCACGGCGCCGCTCTCCGGGTCGGCGACGAGAACAGCGGGTGTGGCGCCGACGGCGTCGTTGACGACGCGCTCTCGAAAGAGCGTCGCGAGCGGATAGGCGCGGGCGGCCGCGCCCGCGCGGAGCGCGTAGACCCAGTCCTTCGGGGCCAGGGCGTCGCTGCGCACCCAGACGGGAAACATCGTGTCCGGGCTGGCGAAGTATCGGCCGTAGGCCGCGCCCGCGGAGTAGTCCCGATCGAATCCCGTCTCGAGGCTCGCGACGGTCGACACGGGGTGCCGCCGCCGCCACTCTCCCCAGGAAGTCACCGTGAGCGGGTGCATCGGAAGGACGACGCCGCTGCCGGCGAGCGCCCCGCCCACGGGCTCGCCGGTCAGGTTGCTCCAGAGCGACTCGGTGCCTTCGTCGTACATCAGCTTGTTCGAGCGATAGAGCAGGCCCGAGGAGCCGAAAACGAAGACGCCGCCATCCTCACGGCGCGTGGCATAGGCGACCGCCGATCCGCACAGGGTGCAGTACGAGATTGCGAAGGGCTCGCCGCCGACGACGTCGTTGACCATCTCGTGCCAGTCCAGGACGCGCTGTGGATAGGCGCGGTACTCGCCGCCTGAGCCGACGCCGAAGACCGTTTCCGAATCGGAGAGAAAACGCGCGTCCGCGGCGGCGACGACCCTGGGATTCTTCAGCGCCGGAATGCCGTCCTTCCGTACACCTCCCCAGACAATCTCCTCGGGACGAATGTGGAGGGGCTGGCGAGGATCCAGAAACTTTTCGAACGCGGGGTCGATCCGGGCAAAAAGCGCCGCTTTCCAGGCGCGGTACCCCGGGGCGGGGCGAATCTCCTCGTGGCCGCCGATCCACTCCACCCAATTGCGGTAGCGGTCGCCGAGGCGCGCGCCCGAGAGCGCCTCGAGGCAGGCGGCGACGTCGCCCTTCGCCTCTCGAGGCGCGAAGAAGAGGGCGTCGACCAAGTGCGGGAGGAGCGTGCGATCGCCCGAGCCGGTGATCCCGACCCGCGCGGTCCGGCGCCGCGGCTCATCGGACGAAAGGAGACGGGTCAGGAGGGCCCGGGCCTCGGCGGGCTCGAGAGGTTTCGGAGCGAGCGCCGCGCCCGCGGCTGCGCCGAGCAGCGCGAGCGTCAGCGGGAGGCCCTGTGCCCGGATTCTCATCCCCCCGCCGGATCCCGGCGCTCGCGGGCTTCCGGGAAGCGCTGACGGAGCTCGGCACGGATCTCGCGGGCGCTGGCAGGATCCCCCAGGATCTCGTAGGTCCGGATCGCCGCGAAGTAGGCCTCCGGAGAGGGGACCTCGAGGACGAGGTCGCCGAGAGTCTTGCGGGCTTCCGCTTCGCGCCCCTGGCTGGCGTAGAGCATCGCGAGCGCGGCCCGCGGCGCGGGGTTGCCCGGGAAGTCTCGGATCTCCTCGCGGAACGCCGCCTCCGCCTCGGCCTCGCGGCCAAGCCGCGCGAAGCTGTCGCCGCGCAGGAAGTTCAGGTTCTGCAGCATCACCGTGGACTCTTCGGCATGGGGACGGCGAACCCGCTCGAGCTCGACCAGGGCGCCGGCGTAGTCGCGCCGGTCGTGCAGAACGCGGCCCAGGATCAGGCGCGGAACCCGCCGCGACGGATACTTCTCCAGCACCGCCCGCGCGGAGCGCTCGGCGGCGTCGAGATCCCCTTGCGCCAGCGCGATTCGGGCCAGCGTCTCGTGGGGGCTGACCGTGCCCGCGTCCCCGACCGCCTCGGCGTGCCTTCGCGCCTCGTCGAAGTTTCCGATCTGCAGGTAATAGTCGGAGAGGGCCATGAGAACCTGAGGATTCCCCGGCGCGAGCTTCGCGGCGGTCTGAAGCGCCCGAAGCGCTTCGGCGTCGCGCCCGAGCTTCATGGAGGCCTCCGCGTACATCTGCCAGACGTCCGTCATGCCCGGCTCGCTCTCGAGGAGAGCGCCCAGAACCTTCACCGCCTCCGCGTCCCGGCCCGCCTGCAAGGCGCCGAATCCGACTTTCAGCTTCTCGACGGCCCCGATGCGGTCGCGGGGCGCCGGCAGGTTCTTCTTCGAGAGGTCCGCGGACGAGGCGCTGATGTATCCGAGCGCCGCGAGCTTCTTCATCTGCTCGGGATCGGTGCTGCCGGGGGCCTGGAGCGGCCGCGGCATCCGCGAGAGCTCGGCGCGCAGCGCGCGGAAAGCGGGCAGCAGTCCCGCCGAGAGGTCCGTTTTCTCGCCCGGGTCGGCCACCATGTCGTAGAGCTCAGGGCGCGGCGACTCGATGTAGTGGCTCCGGTCATCCACCAGCGAGGCCAGGTCGCTCCAGCCCAGGTGGAGGCGCGGATAGAGCGTCTCGCTGTAGATCCGGCGCGCCCCTCCCGCGGAGGTGGGCGCCGCGCCGGCGAGGCCCTCCGTCAGCGAGCGGCCGGGAAGCCCCGGCGGCGCCGGGTGCCCGGTCAAGGCCGCCACTGTCGGGAAGAGGTCGGTCAACCCGACCGGCCCTTTGACCGTCGCGCCCGCGTGCCGCCCGCCCGGGAGCTTGACGATCAGCGGGACCCGGATCGCCTCGCGATAGAGCAGCACTCCGTGCTCGTCCTCGCCGTGGTCGCCCAGGCCCTCTCCGTGGTCCGAGAGAAAGACGACGATCGCCTCGTCGTAGAGGTCGCGGTCCTTGAGGAACTTCAGGAAGCCTCCGACGATCTCGTCGGCGCGCGCGATCTCCCCGTCGTAGGACAGCGCGTAGCGGCTGCGGAACGGCTCGGGCGGCTCGTAAGGCGAGTGCGGCTCGAAGAGGTGGAGGAACGCGAAGAAGGGTTTCCCCCCGCGCCCGCCGATCCACTCGGTCAAGAGCGCGGCGGTCTCGTTCCCGCGGCGCTGGACGCGGGAGAGCGTCTGGTTGACCTTCGTCGGCTCGACGGCATCCTCGTAGAACTCGAAGCCGCGAGAGATTCCGGTCGCATGCGACAGCACGATCGCGGAGACGGCGCCTCCTGTCGCATACCCCTTCTCCTTGAGAAAGGACGCGATCGTCGCCGGCTCCGCGCCGAGCGCGTATCCGAGGTTGTCGCGCACGCCGTTCTGCGGCGGCAGCAGGCCGGTGAAGATCGTGGCGTGGGACGGGAGCGTCAGGGGCACATGGGTGTACGCGTTCTCGTAGAGGACCGCATCCCGTCTCAGCGCGTCGAGGTTCGGCGTCGCAACCCCCCGATACCCGTAGGCCGGGAGGTGGTCGGCCCGGAGAGTGTCGACCGTGATGAGAACGACCGGGGCTCCACGAAACTCGAGGCGACCGTCGCGCCGGCACCCCGGAGCCAGGAGCAGACCGGCGACCGCGGCTACGGCGGCGCACGCCCGTACACGGCGGGCGAGTCTCGGGCCTCTCGAGTCTGCTAGCATCCGCACCATGCCGACCAAGCGTGAAATCTATCTCCAGCGCCTCGAAACCGTGCGCCAGCGCCTGCGCACCCTGGGGACCGACGGGCTGTACGCGACCTCTTCTTCCAACCTCTTCTACCTCACGGGCATCGACTTTCACCGGAGCGAACGTCTGACGGCCCTGCTTCTCTTCCAGGATACGGACCCGGTCGTGGTCTGCCCGTCCTTCGAGGCGTCGCGTCTCTCCACCATGTCGGCGGTCGGCCGGGTCGTGACCTGGGAGGAGACCGAAGACCCGTTCGCAAAGGCGGCCGCGCTCTTCCCAGCCTCCGCCGGGATCCTCGCCATCGAGCCCTCGACCGCGTACGACGACGTCGAGCGCCTTCTCCAGGCCCGGCCGGGCTGGAAGCCGGCGTCGGCGGCGGGGCTCTTCGGCACCCTCCGGATGATCAAGTCGGCCGAGGAGATCGAGATGATGCGCCAGGCGATCGCCGTGGCGATCCCGCGCTTCCGGAAGGCGTTCGCGGCGCTCTCGCCCGGCTGCCTCGAGGCCGACATCTCGGCCTTGGTCGGCGGCGAGAACATGGTGCAGTTCGGCCCCTCGTCGGCCTTTCCACACGGCGCTTCGGGATCGACACCGCTGGCGCGCGATGAGGCCGTGCTCATCGATGCCTGGGACCGGCCGGACGGCTACTACTACGACATCACGCGCTCGACCTACTACGGCACGCCGACCGACGAGTACCGCACCGTGTGGTCGGTCGTTCTCGACGCCCAGACCGCCGCGATCGAAAAGGCCGGACCGGGCGTGCCCTGCTTCGAGGTCGACGCGGCCGCGCGCCGGGTGATCGAGAAGGCCGGCTACGGGGAGTACTTCACGCACCGACTGGGGCACGGCCTGGGAATCGACGTGCACGAGCCGCCCTACATGGTGGGACACGACCGGACGGTCTTGGAGCCCGGCATGACTTTCACGTCCGAGCCGGGGATCTACCTGCCCGGCCGCTTCGGCGTGCGCATCGAGGACGACATCGTCTGCACGGAGGCAGGCGCCGAGTCGCTGTCCCCGCGCGTCTCGCGCCTCGAGCCGCTGGCGGCCTGACGCCGTCCCGAGTTTTGACCGCTTCGTCCCGACGCCCAATGGAAAAACCCCGGAACGGTATAGGGTTTTTCTCGAGACCCGATGACGTTCCGCTTTGGAAGTCTGACGCTCGATTCAGAGAGCCGTTCGCTGGCGCGCGACGGCAAGGCCGTGTCGATCTCGCCGAAGGCCTTCAAGCTGCTCCAGGTCCTCCTCGAGGCCCGGCCCCGCGCGATTTCCAAGGCGGAGCTTCACCAGCGCCTCTGGCCCGACACCGTGGTCTCGGACGTCAACCTTCCCACCCTGATCGCCGAGATCCGGCAGGCGATCGGCGACGGGGCGCGCGCTCCCGAATTCATCCGGACGGTGTACGGCTACGGCTACGCCTTCTGCGGGACGGCCACGGCGACGCGGCGCGACGGCAGCCGCTCGCTCGGTTTGAGCGACCAGATCTTCCGCCTGCTCTGGGGCAACCGCGAGGTCGCGCTGGCCGAGGGAGAGAACATCCTCGGAAGGGGCACAGACTCGCTGGTGTGGATCGACGCGCAGAGCGTGTCGCGCCGGCATGCGCGGGTGATGATCGCGACGGGCCTCGCGACACTCGAGGACCTCGGCTCCAAGAACGGCACGTTCGTCAACGGCATCCGGCTGACGGTGCCCGTCGCTCTGCGCGACGGGGACGAGCTGCGGATCGGCAACGTGCCGATGACGCTGAAGGTCTTCTCCAAACCGAGCTCGACCGAGACGGCCACGGGCTACTGATCCCGGCGCGGCCATGAGGGCGCGGCGTATCGGCTGTCTCCTCGCGTTGACGGCGGTCTCGCTCTGGCTGCCCGCCGCCGAGGCCGGTTCTCAGGAGACGACCGCGCCCGCGGCGGAAGAAGCGGCTGACTTCGCGCGGCGGGCGGGGTTCGCCGCACTCCACGGGCCGCAGAGGATCTTCCTGGAATCGGTCGACGCGGACGGGATCCTTCGCCGGCTCCTCGGGAACTCCGTCTGGAGCGCCCTGACGGGCCGCCAGCAGAGCCTTCTGCGCACGGCCGTCCGGGAGCACTTCGCGCAGGCCCTGGCCCCGGCTTCCAAGGACCCGGGCGAGATCGCCTGGGCTTCCGTGGCCGAGTCGGGCCGGGGCCCGATCCTCGTCGACCTGGGAATGCGTTACGAGTCCTCGATCCTGAAGACCCGGTGGACGGTCCGCCGCACGCCTCGGGGCTGGACGATCGAGGACATCCTGCTGGTCGACCCGGGACTGTCTCTGGCGGCGGAAGTCGGACGATTCCTGGGGCCCGATCCGGTCCGGCGGCGCAACTCCGGGCGCGAGGCCCGCGCGAAGGTCCTTCCCAGGCTGATTGGCCTCGCGGCCATCGCTGCCCTCGTGGCCGTCGTTGCGCGCCGCCTGCCGCGGGAACGGCGCCCACTCCTCTGGCTGACCGCGTCGGTGCCCGCCGTGCTGTTTCTGGTGGATGGTTCGCTTGCCCTGCACCGCACCCTCTCGGAACCCTACGCGCTGGCTCCGGCGCCTCCCCCCCAATCCTGGAGGCACCTGGAGAAACGGGCCCTCGAAGCGCACGGCGCGGGCCGCGCGGACGAAGCCCGCGACGCGTGGCTCCGCGCGGTCGACGCGGGAGCCCCGGCGGCGAGCGTCTTCTACCAGATGGGGCTCCAGGCAAGAGCGCGCGGCGACGTCGAGGAAGCGCTGGCGGATTTCGAGCGTGCGAGCACCGAGAAGCCGCCCGCCCCCGGAGCCCTCCGCGAGCTCGCCGCCATCCGGCTCTCCCGGGGAGAGCTCGGAGAAGCGCGGTCTCTCCTCGAAACCTACCGCGCCCAGGCGGGGCCCGATCCCGAGACCCTCGCGACCCTGGCCGTCGTCGAGACCAATCTGGGCGACACGGCGGCCGCCGTGCGCACGATCGAGAAGGCCCGATCGATGGTCCCCGACGCCTGGCGCCGCGCCGAACTCGAGGCCCAGATCCACGCCCGCTCGGGGAACGCCTCGGCGACCGTCAGGGCGCTCGAGCCGCTCGAGACCGAAGGGCGCCTGGACCGATCCGCCCTCCGGGCGGATCCGGCATATCTGCCGATCGCGACGGACCCGGTCTGGGTCGCATTTCTGTCGGAGCCATCGTCCGCGTCGACCCGACCGCCGGAGGCAAGCCGCCCCGCGACCCGACCACCAGAGGCGAGCCGGCCACCGAAGGAAGACCCTCAGCAGTAGTCAACGCCGGTACTCCGGCGTTACCGGCGCGGCCGAGCCCTAACCGTCAGTAGCCGGCCCGTTTTCTCCATCCGGAGTAGAGCTCCTCCGCCGAGAGGCCGGCCTCCGCGCGCAGCGCCTCGGGAAAAGACGCTCCCTCGCCGAGCGCCGCGACGAGACACGCGAGCGCCCGCTCCCCCCGGAAAATGGCCAGATACTCGACGATCGTCAGTGACTGGGCGTAGCTGGCCCGCGCCGTGCTGCGGTCGAGGACCTCGCGGAAGCGGGCATCGAGCGCCGCGAGCGACTCGGCCGGGCGCGCTCCCGCTGCGGACCGGATCTCGCGCTGGGGAATCCGCCGGCCCTCGAGCCACTGGGCCAGTCCTTCGTGCAGCCAGCCGGGGGCGCGATCGCGTGTGGAAAGGCGCAGCAGCGCGTGGGCGAGCTCGTGGGCGAGGACCCCGGACAACGCCGCTGGGGCATCGGCCTCCACCGACACGCGGATCTTCCCGTCGTACACGCCGGAGACCCAGTCCGGCACCGACACGAGGGAGAACCACGCGCGACCGTCATACAGGACGACGACCTGCGGACGCCGCAGTTGCGCCCCAAGAAATACGGCCTGTTCGCGGTACGCCGCCTCGAGCGCGTCCCCCGCCTGCCGCGCCACGTCTTCCGGAACGCCCGGATCGGCGAACACGGCGAAATGCTCGAGCCGGATCGACCTCTGTCCGCGCGTCACCGCCAGCTCGTCGCGGGCGCGCGCCAGGCGCGCCAGGAGCTTCGGATCCTGACCCCCGAAGCGCACAAACTCGCTCCACGCGGCGACGGCGTCCTCGAGCCTGTGGAACGCGTCGTAAACATCGCCCAGGACGCCGTAGATCTCGGGCGGGGCGCGCGTCGCCCGCGGCTCGGCCCGCTGCAGGTAGAACCGGGCCGAGTCGAAGTCGCCCGCGCGGACGTACGCCAGGGTCAGCTCCGCGAGGGTCAGGCCGTTCTCCTCGTCGAGCCCGTACGCCTCCCCCAGGAGCTCGATGGCCCGGCCCGTCTCTCCCTCGGTCAGAAAAAGACGCCCGAGGATCGCGAGGGACTCGGCGAGCTCCCGAGCGTCCGGCGTGCCGGGCATCACCGACTCGGCGCGCCGGTGCAGGGCGGCGACGGCCCGCTCGCGGTCCTCCCCTCCCGCGGGCGGGGCCAGCGGGGGGGGCGCAGCCTGTCCCGCCAGCGCGACGGCCGCCAGAAAAGACGCGACCGTCGGCGTCAAGGCACGAGGAAGGGTGCGGAGGCCTGGCGCGCCTGTCCGGTCGACGCGTCCTGCAGAAAGATCCGCAGTCCGTAGCGGCCCGGCGCCAGACCCGCCGGTGCCTGGAAGGAGAGCAGGAGCATCCGCTTCCCGTCGGCCTCGGGCGTGGACTTCCCGAGAACGGAGAGGGTGCCTTCGGAGAGCGGACGGCCGTCCTCGGCGAGAATCTGACTCCCGACCTTGAGCGTCTCCGCCCCGCTCGCGGCCCCGAAGTGGTAGGCGACGAGACAGACCCGTGAAGCCGTTCCCGACGGCAGTTGCGGCAACGCGGCCGGCGCGAAGCTCTCGCCGCCGAGCGCTAAGACCGGATAGCCCCCCGTCCCGGCGGCGCCGCTGCTCTTCCCCTGGAGCTGAAGCCACTCGCCCTTCTCTTCGAGGAACATCGGCGGAAGCAGGTATGGCTGATGGGCCGAAAAGGCCGGGACGTGGAGAGACGAGACCGACAATCCCATGCGCCCCGTGTCGGCGTTGCGCACGAGCGCCCGGAGGCGGTACGTGCCGGGCGGCAGGACCAGCTCGCCGTAGTACTTGAAGCCGCCCGCGTTCAGCTTCTCCCGGCTCTGCGTCAGGTCGACCCCGATAGTCTGCACGAAGTAGTCGGCAAGACGATTGTCCTGGTCATTGGCGTAGACGTAGATCTCGAGGCCCGTCCGGTCGCCCTTCTCGCCCTCGAGGAAGTCGGCGCCGGGGATCTCGAGGAGGACCTGCACGGCCGCCACCGCCCCGGAGGTCGCAAACGGCGTCGCGAGAAGCCGCGTCCGGATGTCGCGGACCGGGATCTCGTTGGCGATCACGTCGGCGGCGGAAAGGTTGCGTTCGAGCGGCGTCAGATGTTTGAAGCCCTTCCGCTCGAAGTAGCCCGCACGCGCCGAAACGCGCGCGCCGGCCACCGCGACCTTCACTTTGAGCTCGTGGAACTTTCCCTCCTTGCCCGCGCGGTCCGGGCGGAAGGCGAGCACGTACACGCGGCTCGTCTGGCTCATCAGCCGGTCGAGCTGCCCGCCCAAGTCGTTGGCGTTGCGAAAGACCTCGCCTCCGGTGCCGCTCGCGATCTCGTAGAGAGAGTTCTCGATCTCGCGCGGGCCGACCGAAATCGCGTCGGCCTCGGCGTCCGCCTCGCCGCGGATCCCTGCGATGTCGACGGCGTGGATCACACAGTCGGCGCGGCGGAAGACCCTCCCCATCTCGGCCAGATCCGACCGGAGCGGTGTGTTGCCGAACCGCTTGTCCGAATCGACCTTCCACAGCTCCCCTTCGATCAGCCACTGGCGCTCCTGGTCGGACTCGCGCTCCCCAACGAGATACCGGCCGCTGAATCCTTCCGAGAGATAGATGACGTCTTTGCGCCCTTCGACGGCGTCGAGCGCCTGCGCCAGTTCCTTGAACGACTCGATCAGGTGCCGCACGCGGCCGCGGGCGTACTCATCGACCCGCGCCCGGGTGAGCGACGACAGCGTTTGCAGATACTCGATCAGGGCCGCGGCCTGAGCCTCCTGCCGGCCCCCGCTTCTGCCCGCGCCTGTGCTTCCGATGATGGCCGTGTCGAACGCGAATGCCAGAGGGTCCCGAAGGTCGCGAGGAGCTTCGAGCCCGAGCGTGTCGATCGCCTGGGCGAGCTGGACCCGATCCCGGGAAAACGTCACGAGCAGCCGCACGCCCTTCTCGACAGAGTACGTCGCGACGGCGGCGAGGTCGCTGTCCTGGAGCGCCTGGAGCACGAACTCCTTGGCGGCACGCCGCGCGGCGACGATGGCCTTCGGCCGCGCAAACGAGAAGTCGAAGAGAAACAGGAATCGCCGCCGGGCTTCGGGCGGAAGCTGCTCCCCGGGGAGGGCCACTTTTTCCGCCAGATCGATCGCGTCGAAGCCCACGATCTGCTGTGTCCTCCCGTCGTCGAAAAGCGTGAAGTCTTTCGCCAGAAGGTCGGGGATCGGCTTGCCGTCGCGATCCGTGACGCGCACGGGGACTTCGACGAGGGAGACCTCCGCGCTTTCGCGGACCGGCGCGGGGTCCGGCGCCTTCTGCGCCCGCGCTCCCGGAGTGCAGAGCCCTGCAAGCGCGAACACCGCGATCAGACGCAGCGACCTCATGGAACCCTCTTGTGCGACAGAGCCCATTATGCCCCTCCCGGTCGCCTGGACGCCGATTTCACGAGCCGTTGCTCGGAAGCGAACGCAGCAGCCGGCGGGCCTCGGCGAGGTTGGCCGCGTACCGTTCTCGCGGAGCCGAGCCCATGAAGCGCTCCAGAGCCCTTCGGGCCTGCTCCGTCCGGCCGGTGCGCCCCTCGAGGATCGCGAGATTGAACAGGGCGTCGAATTGATCCGGGCCGGAGGCGATTGCCTTTTCCCAGGCCTCCCGAGCGCCGGCCGGATCCCCGAGAGCCGCCCGGGCCACACCCAGCATCGTGAGCGTGTCCGGCGCCCCCGGCTTCTGCCGCAGCGAGCTCTCGAACCAGTCGCGGGCCTTCGCGGGATCCTTCAGGCGCAGGGCGAGCGAGCCCCGGTGAAAGAGGACGGCCGCGTCGCCGGGCCGCGCCGCCAGCGCCTTTTCGAACGCTCTTTCGGCCTCCTCGAGCCGTCCGGTCTCCGCCAGCGCGACACCCAGACGGTCGAGCGTGTCCGCGTCGCCTGCGCCGGCGAAGGGGGCGAGCAGCGATACGGCCTCCCCGGCCCGGCCGCTTTCGGTCAAGAGCCGGGCCAGCTCCCGCCGGGACCTTTCGGTCGCGAGATTGCGGGAAACCGACTCTCGCAGCACCCGTTCGGCCCCCTTTCGGTCCCCGCTCTTTTCGAGAAGCCCGGCCAGTTGGTCGTACGCGGGCGCGATCTCTTCGCCCACTCCGGTCTCTCCGACCTCCGCGATTCCCTTCTCGAGAACCGACGCCGCCTCGCGCGGCTTGCCGAGCCGGTCGAGACTCTCCGCCATCATTCGCCAGGCCGCGAGAATCCGCGGATCGGTCGCGACGACCTCGCGGGCGGCCGCGACGGCTTCGGCATCCTTCTTCGCGTAGAAGAGGGCGAAGAGCTTCTTGTAGCGCCGCAGCTCTCGGACGCGATCCTTCGGATCCGGCAAGCCCTTTTCCGAGAGCGTGCCCGACATCACGCCGATGTAGCCGAGCGAGGCCAGCCGCGCGACTTCTTCGGGCGTCGAGGCCGCGGGCCCCTGCAGGGGGCGTTCGATCTTCGAAAGCTCCCATCGCAGCGAGCGGAACGCCGGCGACATCTCTCCGGCCAGGTTCCGAAGCTCGCCGGGATCGGCGTCGAGATCGTACAGCTCGGGTCGGGGCGCTTCGATGTAGTGGTATCGCGCGTCCGTCAATGACGCCAGATCGCTCCAGCCGAGCTGCAGGCGCGGATAGAGCGCTTCGGCGTAGATGCGGCGCGGCGGGCGCTGCCCGGACTCGTCGCTCAGAGGAAGCGGCCTGCCCGCCAGATCGGGCGGCGGCGACAGCCCGAGAAGGGCTGCGACCGTCGGCACGATGTCGATCAGACCGACCGGCTCGCGGACGACACCGCCTGCCCGCTTCGAGCCCGGCAGCTTGACCAGGAGCGGGACTCGCATGGTCTCCCGATACAGAAAAACGCCGTGCTCGTCTTCGCCGTGGTCGCCGAGCCCCTCGCCGTGATCCGAAGTGAAGAGCAGGAGGGCGCGGTCGTAGATCCCCTTCTTGCGCAGGGAGTCGACGAAGCGTCCGACGGCGGCGTCGGCCGCCGCGATCTCGCCGTCGTAAGAGGCCGTCCGGTAGCGGGTCCGATAGGGCTCCGGCGGTTCGTACGGGAAGTGCGGCTCATAGAGGTGGAGAAACAGGAACTGGGGCTTCGATCCGGCGGAATCGCTCCACGCCTCGAGGCGCTGCGCCGTGACGTCGCCCGGCCGCTCGTCCGGGCCGCCCCTCGGGAACTCGTCGTCGTAGAAGTCGAAGCCCGAGTCCAGTCCGCGGCTGCGCTCCAGCACGTAGGACGAGACCGCGGCCCCGGTCGCGTACCCGTTCGATCGCAGCCAGCCCGGGAGTGTGACGTGGCGCGGCGACAGCAGGAAGCCGATGTTGTCCCTCACGCCGTTCTGGAAAGGCAGCAGCCCCGTGAGCATGGTCGCGTGGGATGGCACGGTGAGCGGGGCGTGGGACCAGGCGTTCTCGAACAGGATCGCATCTCGGCGCAGGCGATCGAGCGCCGGCGTCGCGACGCCGCGGTATCCGTAGGCCGGCAGGTGATCGGCGCGGAGCGTGTCGACCGAGATGAGCACGACCGGCGCTTTCGGAAAGGTCTCGGCACGCCGTCCGCAGCCCGCAGCCAGCAGCCAGCCGCCCAGCCAGAGGATCGAGGAGGACCGCCGCATTCCCCCCATTAGGGCACAAAAAAAGGCCGCCGGTGCTCCCGGCGGCCTTGAAGAGACAGGATGCGGTTCAGAACGAGACGCGGGCTCCAAAGCGAATTACGCGCGGGCTCTGAATCTCCTTGATCTGGTTGGTTTCGGGCCTCCGGAGCCGATTGTAGCGCTGCAGGACGGTGTTGGAGTTGGCCACGTTGAACAGGTCGACGGCAACCGCCAGGTTGCCGGCGCCGAAGATCGGAATGACCTTCTCGAGGCGGATGTCGAGCTCGTAGACGTTCTTGTACCGCTGGCTGTCGGTCGGGACGACCTGGACGTCGCGGTTGACCCCGTCACCCGCATTTATCCGCCGGAAGTAGTTCAACGGATAGCCCTGGCGCCCGAGGAAGCTCGCCGCGAAGTTGAAGTTCCAGGGGAGCTGATACATGCCGTTGACGTTGAACTGCCATTTCGAGTTCAGGTAAACGCTGCTGTGGTTCCCGCTGCCGACCGAGCGCGCCGCCACGAGGTTGTCGTCGCGGCAGAGCTGCCCGTACGTGTTCGTCTGCACGTTCGTCGGGTCGACACAGCCATTCGGCCCGACCTGTTGCCTGTGGTTGTTGTAGCTGAACCACCCGCGCATCATCCAGCGGTTCGACAGGCGCTTGGTCACCGTGAAGTCGATGCCGTTGAAGGTTTGCTTGTAGTCCGGACGGTTTGTGTAGAAGAAACCGCGCGGGGTGCCGACCGTGTCGAGAACGCTGTCGATGATCTTGTAATAGGACTCGGAGTAGGTGATCGGCGCGGTCGGATCGTCGGCGTTCGTGAGGACTCCCGCCAGCTCGTAATCCGCCCTCGTGAAGATCCTGTCCGTCGTCGAGTCGTAGGGTACGCCCCACGTAAAGTTCTTGAAGTTCCGGCGGGTGTAGGCCACGCCGACGGCGAGATTCGGCAGAAGCTCGTGGTCGACGCCTACGATGAACTCGTCGGTCTTCGGCGCCGAAAAGTTCGGATCGAACCGGCTCGGCGAAGACGTGTCGCCCGGATTATCCGGGTTGACGTAGTACGCGTAGTACAGTCGGGAAAGGTCCACCTCGCCGGGCTGGACGAGCTGGTCGGCGTTGGCGTCGTTCCAGCCGTAGAACAGGTAAGAAGGATATCCGAGCGGGTTGTCGAGACCGATCGTCCCGGTCCCGAGGGTGGCCGTGTAGCGGGCGTAGCTCGCCTTGGCGACCGTATGCCGGTTCTGGCCGATCGCGTAGGTGATCCCGGCGCGCGGCTGCCAATCCGCCCACTCGAACTCTTTGCCCGTTCCCTGATAGTTCAGGTCGGGCAGCACCTCCGGAAAGGTCGGATTGCCGGGAGTGGACCGGGGCAGGTTGGAGCCGAACTGCTTGTCCCAGCGCACACCGGCGTTGACGGTCAGACGGTCGACCGTGATCGTGTCGCCGGCGAACGCGCTCCAGTACTTCCCCTGGACGCGGAAGCCCGAGTCGCGCGTGATGGCGGCGCAGCCGACGGCATCGCCGTCGGCGTTCAGGCAGTAGCCGTCATCGTGGCCGATCGTCTTGGCCGCGAGTCCACCCGAGCCATCGCCGGGCCAGCCGAAGAGCGAGTCGCCCTTCGTGGTCAGATAGCCGAATCCGGCCTTCAACTCGTGGCCGAGGTTGCCGGTGTTGAAGAAGAAGGACACGTCGCCTTTGACCTGCCGCTGCGGGCGGCTCGAGTCGAGAAAGTAGTAGCTGTTGTGGGCGGTGCCGTTGGCATCCCAGTAAAGCTGCGGCGCGAGGCCGCCCTGGGGGGTGAGCGTGAAGTCGCCGTCCTGGCCGTTGTACTGAATCGTCCCGAAGAGACTGGACGAGAAGACCTGGGAGTCCTGGAACTTCCACACGTTGGCGGGCGTGCCCTGGTTGGTCGTCGTCTCCTGAGAACGGTTGCTCCCCGCGCCACGGCCGAACTTCAGTTTGTCGGACCGCTGGAAGTAGATGTCGACGGAATTCGAGGGAAGGGGCTGAGCATTTATTTTGGCGTTGAAGTTCTCGAGGGTCGTCTTGTCGGTGCGACTGCCGGCCACGAGCAAGTCGATCTGGTTGCGACCGTAGGCGGCCCAGAGCCACAGTGCGTCCTTGATGATCGGGCCGCCCGCCTCCACGCCGTACTCCTGGACGCTCGTGATGAGGTTGCCGGCGCCCAGGCCGATCGACTGGGTCCGGGCCTCCTCGGGAACGTTGGTCCACTCGAAGTGGTCGCTGACGACGTTGACGCGCGCGGTCCCGTGCACTTCGTTCGTGCCGCGCTTGGTGATCATGTTGATGTGCGCGCCGTCGCCCGAGATCGACGGGTCGGCGCCGCCCGTGATGACCTGGATCTCCTGGAAGGAGTCGAAGTCGTAGTACCCCGCCGAGGCGCCGAGAGCGGTCAGGTCTGTAAAGTTGATGCCGTCGACCGCGAAGCTGCCGCCGTTGGAGCCCTTCGAGGTGAACGTGGACTGCTGGCCGCTCTCGCTCCCCGCCACGTTCATCCGGTCGATCTGGATGCCGGGGACGCTCTGCAGGATGACCCACGGATCGCGCGCGGTGGGGATGGACTTCAGCTCCTCGGGCGTGATCTGCGCGCCAAGCTCGTTTTTGCGCGTGGAGAGCAGCGGCTCCTCACCGGTCACCGTGACGGAGGCGGCCACCGACGAGAGCTTGAGGGCGTCGGTGACCTGCGCCGGCCGTCCGAGGCTCACGACGACGTTCTCGCGGTTGACCGTCACGAAGCCGGCGATCGCGAGGGTCACCGTGTATTTGCCCGGGGGGAGATTGAGGAAGCGATACTCTCCTCGAGCGTCGGTGATCTGGGACTGCGGACCCGCCGGGCCTTTCAACGCGACGGAGACCCCGGGCAACGCACCCCCTTGCTCATCGGTCACCTTCCCGAAGACGCTGCCCACGTTCTCGCCGAACTGAGCCAGAACCGGAGAAGCGAGAAGCAGCATCGCGGCCAGAGCGATCGCCGAGCCGTAGAGCCGTAGAGCCTTCGGCATGGAACCCCTCCTTTCGAATTTCGAAACTCCGCGGAAATCTGGACCGAATAATTGGCTAGTTCTTGGAATAAAGCAAGAATGGAACCATGACACCCGCCCCGAGCGGCCTCGTCGGCCTCACGTCTAACTGCTTTGGGCGGTGCGACCTACGCGCGGCGACCGACGGAGCGTAACGAGACTGACCTGTCAGTCAATCGAGATTTCTAGATTCTGATCCACGAAAATGAATTCATCCGGATTTTCGGGTTCCGAGCTTTCTTTTCCATTCCGCGGCCCCCTTCCGATCCCCGATCACCGACGAAACGTGGACGGCCGCCTCCAGGGCGCGTCGGCTCGGCACGCGCGCGGTCATCTCAGTGAGGGCCTGCTGGAGGTCCGACAGACGCTGCTGGCTCGCATAGAGAAAGGCAAGGCGCTGCCAGGCGTCCAGGTTTTCCGGAAAATCGCGCAGCTCCGTTCGGAAGGCCTCCTCGGCCTCCTTCTCGCGCCCCATGAGCGCGAGGACGTCGGCGCGGGTGGCCTGCAGGCTGACGATCGGCTTCAGGTCGCCTGAGGCGCCCAGGCGGACGGCCTCCTCCAGATGGTCGAGAGCGGCCCGAAGATTGCCCGCCTGCTTCTCGATCGTGGCGAGCTGCAGAAGCGGGGCGCGGGAGGTCGGTCGCGCCTCGCGAGCCGCAAGGGCCTCCTTGCGAGCCGTGGCGAAGTCTCCCTCCCCCAGCGCGATCGCAGCAAGCTCAGGCTGAAGGTTCGCGGCGCCGGCGGCGCGGGCGGCCTCCGCGTAGAACCGGGCGTTTCGGAAGTCTTTCAGCTCCACCGAGAGATCGCAGAGGCCCAGCAGGATCTGGGCCGCTCCAGGCGAGAGGCGGTCGGCCTGCCGGAGGGCTTCGCGGGCCTCCGCCGGCCGGCCCATCTTGCGCAGCGTGCGCGTCAGCGTCTCCCAGGTGTCGATCATCCGCGGGTTTTCCTTCGTGACGGCGCGCAAGACGGCGACCGCCTCCTCGTCGCGGTGCTGCGCGAGCAGAGTCCCGGCGTCCTTGAGACGATCGATCGTGTGAATGCGGTCCTTGGGATCGGGAAGATCTTTGTCCGTCAGGTTCGGCGAGGCGGCGCCGATGTAGCCGAGCGCGGCGAGCTTCTTGATCGCCTCCGGGTCGGTTGTCCCGGGGGCCTGCACGGGCCGGCTCATCGCCTGCAGGGCCAGGCGCATCGACCGAAAGGCCGGCGGCAGGCCGCCCGCCAGGTTGTCGGTTTCCGCCGGGTCCTTCACCCAGTCGTAGAGCTCGGGCTTCGGGGCTTCGATGTACTGATAGCGGTCGTCCGTCAGCGAGGCGAGATCGCTCCAGCCGAAGTGGAGGCGCGGATAGAGGGACTCGCTGTAGATGCGCCGAACCGCGGGCTGGCCGTCGAGGCCGAGAAGAGAGGTTCCGGGCAGCACGCGCGACGGCTTTTCGCCGAGCGCGGCGAGCACGGTCGGAAAGACATCCACGATCCCGACGGGGACGGAAACCCGATACCCCGCCCGTGCGGACTCGGGGAGCTTGACGAAGAGCGGCACCCGAATCGTATCCCGGTACAGAAAAATGCCGTGCTCTCCCTCGCGGTGCGCGCCCAGACTCTCGCCGTGGTCGGAAAGGAACACGACCAGGGCCCGATCGTAGAGCCCCTTGCTCTTGAGGAACCGGAGGAAGTCTCCGACGATCGCGTCCGTGGCGGCGATCTCACCGTCATAGGGCCTCGAGGTGTAACGGCTGTGGAACGGCTCGGGCGGCTCGTAAGGGCTGTGCGGCTCGTAGAGATGCAAGAAGGCAAACAGGGGCTTGTCGAGAGACTGCTTCTCGATCCATCCCTCAAGGAGCCTCGCGGTCGACCCGCCCGATCGCTGGACGTGTCCCATGGCCTCCGCGAGGTTCCTGATCTCGAGCGCGTCGTCGTAGAAGTCGAAACCTTCGCCAATTCCGGTCGCCTTCTCGAGAACGACCGCCGAGATCGCTCCCCCGGTCGCGTAGCCACGATCGCGAAGCAGCGTCGCGAGCGTCGTGTGGTCCTTCGACAACCGATAGGACAGGTTGTCCCGGACACCGTTCTCGAAGGGCAGGAGGCCCGTGAAGAGCGCGGCGTGCGAAGGCAGCGTCAGCGGGACGTGGGAGAGGGCGTTGTCGAAGACGATCGAGTCCTTGGCGAGGGCGTCGAGGACGGGAGTCTCGACGTCCTTGTAGCCGTAGACGGGGAGGTGATCGGCCCGGAGCGTGTCGACGACGATGAAGATGACCGGCGCCTTCGGAAACACAGCGGCGTCCCGCCGGCAGGCTGCCCCCCCGCCCACCGCGACGGCGATCGCCAGCGGGATCAGTCGCCGAAAGACTCGGCAAAAGGGGCTCGCCGGGGACGAGCGGATCACGGAAGCGACTTGAGCAGCTCTTTGATTTCCTTGGCGTCCGCGCCATCCGGCGCGAGCTCGAGCGCCTTCTGCAGGTCCGCTTTGGCGCCGGCGTTCTTCTTTTGCTGGAGCCGGGACAGGCCGCGATAGTAATAGGCCTCGGCCAGGTCCGCCTTGATCGCGATCGCCTTGTCGAAGGCCGCTTCGGCTTCCGCGGGCTTCTTCTTGTTGACGAGCAGGATGCCGATGTTCAAGTACGGCTGCGGATCCGTGATCTTGTCGGCGGGGACCTTTTCGAGGGCGGCGAGACCGGCGTCGAGGTTGCCCCTCTGCAGCTCGATCTCGGCGATCATGCGCCAGGGCCCAAAGTCCGCGGGATCCTTCTCCGCCGCCATCCGCGCGTACCGGATCGCCTCATCCTCGTTGCCCTCGGCGAGGTAAGAGGCAGCCACGCGTTGGAGCAAGGGCCCGTGGTCCGGCAGCTCCGCCAGGGCCTTGACGTAATTCTCCCGCGCGGCGGCCCAGTTCTTTTCGTTCAAGGCGGCGTTCCCGGCCTCGATCGCCTCGGCCGTCGCCTGGGAGACTTTCTTGCCGGCGACCATGATGGCCTGCTCGCCCGGCCCGGCCTGGGATGGGGCGGCGGGCTCGAGCTGCACGTCGATCGCCGGGTTGCGCGAGGCCTCCGTGAGCTCGACCGAGATCTTCTTGGCCATGTATCCGGGCGCTTCGAAATCGACATCCCAGGGCCCGCCGACGAGGCCGAAGATCGCCCAGCGGCCCTTCTTGTCGGTCGTCAGGTCCGGGCCACCGCGCCCGCTCTTGCCCCAGCGCAGGGACACCTTGCAGCCTTCGATCGGCTCGCCCTTCTCGTTCTTGACGAGCCCGTCGACCCGGGCCTTGCCACCGCGCCACTCCTGGGCCAGAGCCGGGGAGGGGATCGTTGCCGCCGCGACGGCGGCAATCAAGAGAGTCGCGCGAAAACGCATCTTGCTCCTCCTCGAATCGGATGGAAAGTATATGGGAATCAGCGCCGCTTCTTCGAGGCATCCCCGCCGTAGAAGTCGATCAGGGCCTCGACCAGAGCCTCGGCCACCCTTTCGCGGTAGGCCCGCGTGCGCAGCAGCCTCCGGTCGTCCGGGTTGTTCAAATTGCAGACCTCGACGAGCACGCGCGCGGGAATCCGGTTGTACCGCAGGATCGCCGGCACCCATTCCCGACCGCCCCGGATGACGTTGCGGCGCACGGGCTGGAACTCGTGAAGCGGGAGATCCGCTTTCCGAAAGGACCCGACGATCCGGTCGGCGAGATCCCGCGACACGCCCTCGGCCTCGATCCGCTCCTTGCGCGAGAAGGACACCCGGGGCGCCTCCCGCACCTCGCGGCGCGACGCGTACGGCTCGCCCTTCTTCCCGAAAGAGCCGGCCAGGAATTTCTCGCCGGGAACGTAGACCATCGTGCCGCGCACGGCCGGGTGGAGGGAGTCCGCGTGCAGGGACACGAACACGATGCGGCCCTCGAGGCCCTCCTCCTTGCGGGCGCGCCGGGAGACCGCGTTGGCGAGATACCACCGGAGGTTGACGCCGACCACGGCGTCCTCGATCGGGTACGGCGGGGTGGTCAGCACCCGCGCGCTGCGGGTGTCCCCCACGGCGTCCGCCTCGGCGCGCGCACACGGGGCGTCCCGGTCGACCGTCCTGACCACGTGCCCGCGAGTCCGCGACCGGACCAGGCGTTCCACGCGGCAGGCGATGTCGTAGACGTAGGCCGCTTCCTGCAGGCCGTCTACGATCGCCCCGGTGTCGCGCCCGCCGTGCCCCGCATCGAGAACGAGGGTCACCCCTTCGAGGTCCTTGCTCTGAACCTTGTTGGCGAACTGCGACGCCTCGAGGCGAGCCTTCTCTTCCTCGATGCGCCCCGGGTCGTCGGCGGGCCGAAATTCGGGCGACAAATCGCCGACCGGGATCTTGATCGGAAACCCGACAGGGATGGCGTGGACGTTGGAGATGCCGTTCCTCGCGGCGATCTCGGCGGCCTTGGCGTTGACGTCCTCGGCGTGCACACGGCCGGTGAAGCGCACGACGACCGCGGAGTAGAGCGCCTCGCCTCTCTGGAGACGGTAGATCGCGTAGCGCCCGAGCGCGTCCGACCCGTACTCGAGCGCGAGGGGCGTCTCGGCCGCCGGCGCCGCCGCGGCCACGGCCTCGCGGAACGACGGCGTCAGGAGCTTCGCCGGCACGACGACGCTCTGCCCTTCCTGGGTCTCGAGCGACGGGATCTTTTCGGCCTGCCGGATGAGACGATAGTTGGCACCGTCGCCCGTGAACCACTCCGCAATGCGCCAGAGGCTCTCGGGCTTGCCGGTGAGCGCGGCGACGCGATGCTGCCAGCCGGCGGGGAGCGCGCGGTCCTCGGGAAAGAGCGCCTCGATCGCGATCTTCTGGAAGTTGTCCGCGAGGAGGCGGTAGGGAACGCGGACGAAACGGTCGGACCGCAGGCGGCGCAGGCCGTGGTTGCCGGCGAGGATCTCTTTCTTGGCGCCGGGGTCGTCGGTCAACCGCCGGACGAAGGCGTCGAGACCCTCTCCCGGCAGCGGGCGGGCCGACAGCGTGATCTCGTCGGCGCCGGCGATCGACACGTGGATCTCCGGCGAGACCTCGACCGTCTTCTCGCGAGGCAGCGCCCGGGCCGCCGCAGGAATCGCCGCCGCGACCACCGCCGCCGCGGCAAGCGTGAACATCTTGAGCAACGCTCGACGGGCCGACGAGAGCGGAGAGTGGTTCACGGCTCGAGTCACGGCGCCGACGTCGAGCGGAGAGCGCCGCCGGTCCGTACGGAGCGACCTGTTATGCGACAGCAGGAGGAAGCGCATCCGGAAAGCCGGCGCCCGCCTCGAAGGCGCGGGCCGCGGCGAAGAGCGCCTCCTCTCCGAAGGGCGGCCCGAGGACCTGGATGCCGAGCGGGAGCCCGGTCCGGGTCAGACTGGAGGGCACCGAGATCGCCGGCAGTCCCGCCAGCGAAGCCGGCACCGTGAAGATGTCGGAGAGGTACATCGTGAGCGGGTCCGCCGTCTTCTCGCCGAGGCGGAAGGCCGGCGCCGGGATCGTCGGGCAGACGATGACGTCGGCTCGCGCGAACGCCCGATCGAAGTCGTCGCGCAGGAGCTGCCGCGCGCGCATCGCCGCGCCGTAGTACGCCTCGTAGTAGCCGGAGGCCAGCGCAAAGGTACCGAGCAGGATCCGTCGCTTGACCTCGGGGCCGAAGCCGGTCGTGCGGGTCTCGACGTACAGGGAGAGCAAATCCTGCTCCGAAGCGCGCGGCCCGAATCGCACGCCGTCGAAGCGCGCGAGGTTCGAGGACGCCTCGGCGCTGGCAATGACGTAGTAGATCGCGATCGCCACGCGGGCTCGCGGCACGGAAACCGAGACGACCTCGGCACCGGCGTCGCGGAAGATCCGGCGGGCTTCCTCCAGGTCGGCCGCCACTTCCGGATCGAGGCCGTCCCCTGCGGCTTCCTCGAGGAATCCCACCCGCAGGGCGCGCACGCCCCGGGAGAGCGCGGCCTCGGGGTCGCCGATCCCCGTCCGGACCGTCGTCGAATCGAGGGGATCGGCGCCCGCGATGACGCGATAGAGGCGCGCGGCGTCGCCGACCGTGCGTGTCAGCGGACCGATCTGGTCGAGCGACGAGGCGAAGGCCACGAGCCCGTAGCGGGAGACCCGGCCGTAGGTGGGCTTGAAGCCGACCACCCCGCAGCAGGCCGCCGGCTGCCGGATCGAGCCTCCCGTATCCGACCCGAAGCCTCCGGGAACGAATCGCGCCGCCACCGCCGCGGCGCTCCCCCCCGACGAGCCTCCGGGGATGCGCTCGGGGTCCCACGGGTTGCGCGTGACCTGGATCGCGCTGTTCTCCGTCGAGGAGCCCATCGCGAACTCGTCCATGTTCGCCCGCCCGACGAACAGCGCGCCGGCGCGGCGCAGGCGCGCCGCCACCGTCCCGTCGCCGGGCGGCCGGAAATCCTCGAGGATCCGCGAGGCGCAGGTGGCGCGGCGGCCTTCCACCCACATGTTGTCCTTGATCGCCAGCGGGACGCCGGCGAGAGGGAGGTCTTCGCCCGCGGCGACGCGACGATCGACCGCGCGGGCCTCTGTGAGGGCCGCCTCCCCGGTGACCTCGAGGAAGGCCCTCAGACGGCCGTCACCCCCGTCGATCCGGGCGAGCGCCTCCTCCGCGACGGCGACGGCGGAACGCCGGCCTCGGGCGACCTCCGCCGCGGTCTCGACCACGCCGGGCACGTTCACGGCCGGCTAGCCGCCCGATCCGACCACGCGGGGCACGACCCCGTAGCCGTGGGAGAGCCGAGGGGCGTTCTCCTCGAGCGCTTTCTCGCCGCCGCCCGGACGAGGCTCGTCGGCCCTCAATAACGTCGGCGCCCCGGCCTGCCCGGCGCCGAAGGCGCCCTCGGGGATCTGCTCGAGCTGGTCGATGTACCCGACGATGCGCGAGAGCTGCTCGGTCCAGAGCGGGAGCTCGGTTTCCGGGAGGCGCAGCCGCGCGAGCTCAGCAACCCTGCGGACAACCTCGGGCGTGACAACCGCAGAGGAAGATGCCATCCTGAAAATTGTAACCTGTTTGGAGCCGATCTCATGCGCACCGAACCCACGCGCCGCGAGAGAACCGCGCTCGCCGGGCTCCGGCGGCGCTCGCCGCTGGCGGCGTTTCGCCGGGCTGCCTCCCGACGCGGCCGCGAGGCCTGGATCGTGGGCGGCGCGATCCGCGACGCGTGCCTCGGAGTCGTACCGCTCGAGATCGACGTCGCCGTCTCGGGCGACGCGGACCTGCTCGCGCAGGATCTCGAGCGCGCGGGCGCAGGCCGCGCCGTGTTCCTTTCGCGCGACCGGCCCGGCCCCCGCGTTTTCCGCGTCGCGGGTCGCCGCCCCCTCGACATCGCCGAGATCGAAGGCGGGTCCATCGGCGCCGACCTGGCGCGCCGCGACTTCACGGTCAACGCCGTGGCCGTAGCGTTTGACGGAGGCGCGATCCTCGATCCCTTCGGAGGGCTCGACGACCTCGACCGCCGGCGCCTGCGCTGCGTCCGCGCGGAGAACCTGCTCGACGATCCGCTTCGCGCGTTACGGGCGGCGCGTTTCCTCGCGAGCCTCGGGCTCTCCCCCGACCGGGCGACGCTCGACGCCGCCCGGCGCGCCGCCCCGGGGCTCGCGAGCGTGGCGCCCGAGCGGATCGC
>JBKJWL010000052.1:0-4645 GCA_046716885.1 Thermoanaerobaculia bacterium
ACGACGAAGGGGGACACCGTCGCCTCCGTCGCCCCCTCGGCACTCCTCGCGGACCGCGGGCTCCCCTCCGTCCCGCACCTGGTGCGCCGCGCCGCGGTGGTGGTGCTCGGCGTCTTCGCCGCGGCGAGCCTCCTCGGGCTGCTGGTTCCCGCGCCGCTCGAGCAGGCGGCGAACCCCTCGCTCACGCCCAATCCTGCGAAGGCACCGTGGTACTTCCTCTGGCTGCAGGAGCTGGTCTCGATCCTCACGTTCCGCATCGGCGGGTTCGCCGTGGACGGCGCCCTCCTCGGCGGGGTCGTCGTCCCGGGGTTGCTGGTGGGGCTCCTCGCGGCGTGGCCGTGGCTCGACCGCAGTCCCAAGGAGGCGGGCGGGGTCTGGTTCCACCCGTCGCGGCGGCGCCAGAACGCGGTGTTCCTCGTGATCCTCGCGGCGGTGCTCGCGCTCGGGGTCGTGGGCACGTTCTTCCGCGGTCCGTACTGGGCATGGACGTGGCCGTGGGAGGCGGGCCTCCCCGTCCCGACCTCGACGTGACGCCATGACGGCCTTCTCTCCCCGCTCGGACCGGGCACTGCTCCTCGCGGCCGGTCTAGTGCTCGTCGGCGTCGCCGTGGCGGCGTTCGCGCGCGAGGCCTCGCCGGAGTGGGTGAGGGTCCGTGACGACGTGCGGCGCCGCGTCGCCGAGAAGGTGGGGGACGAGCGCGCCGCGCGCCTCGTGCGCGAGGGCCTCGCTCAGGTCTGGATCCCCGAGCTCTCGCGCGTGGACCGGTGCGTCGCGTGCCACGCGGCCACGGAGGGGGGCCCCGACCTCGCGGGCCTTCCCGTCCCCGCGGCACCGCACCCGTACCCCGAGCTGATGGCCGCTCACCCGGTGGAACGCTTCGGCTGCACGGTCTGCCACGGGGGCCAGGGCTCGGCGACGACGAAGGAGGCGGCGCACGGCGACGTCGCGCACTGGGACGACCCGCTCCTCTCGGCGGCGCGCGCCCGCCGCTACGCGCTGACGGCCGCCGAGCTCATGGAAACCAAGTGCAACGCGTGCCACCGGGGGCAGGACAGCGTGAAAGGGATGCCCCTCGTCAACCAGGCGAAGGCGCTGGTGGACGCGAAGCGCTGCCGCACGTGCCACGCGATCGAGGGGCGGGGAGGGACGACCGGCCCCGACCTCTCGACGGTGGGCGACGAGCCTCCGGCGCACCTCGCGTTCCCGACGCCGTGGACGAAGGCGCGCTCGGCGCTCGCCTGGCACGTCGCGCACTTCCTCGACCCCGAGGCGATGGTCCCCGGCACCGCGATGAAGATCCCGGGAGGGGTCACCGAGCGGGAGGCGATCGCGCTCGCGCTGCTCGTGCGTTCCTGGACGTCGGCCGCGCCGCCTCCCGCGTGGATCCCGAGACCCCGCCGCTGACACGACGGGGCGAGGTTTTTCCGCGCGGATGCGGCGCGCGAGGGTCCGACGATCACCGGAGCGCCGCCCCCGCCGCCGCCACGGCGGGTGGCCGCCTGGGGCGGCGATGGTCTCGCTCGAAGCCGGATCGTCGGGCGGCTGAGCGGATTCGGGCTCCGGCCCGGTATAAGAGGCGTCGCGCATCGGCGGGCGATCGTCGGAGAGTTCGGAGCCTGGAACGAGCAGAGCGGTTCGGTGGTGGCTCCCGCTCGCCGTCCCCCGGAGTGGTCGAGACCGGAGGAAGCCAACGTGGGCGATCAATCGCCCGGGAAGCACCTGGCCCTCGGGACGGTCTCGTTCGGGCTCTGCTTCGCGGTCTGGGGCCTGATCGGCGCGCTGGCGCCGGGCTTCCAGGCGCAGTTCGGATTGTCGGCGGGCCAGACCGGGCTCCTCATCGCGACGCCGATCCTCCTCGGCTCGATCGGACGGGTCCCCGTCGGATTCCTTGCCGACCGTTTCGGCGCACGGCGCGTCTTCTCGGCGCTCATGTTCGTCGTGGCGGCGGCGGCCGCCCTCGTTCCGTCGGCGTCCGGATTCGGCGGGCTGCTCGGCGTCGCCTTCCTCGTCGGCCTCGCCGGCGCGGCGTTCTCCGTGGGCATCAGCTACGTCGCGCGCCGCTACGGTCCCGACCAGCAGGGCACCGCGATCGGCGTCTTCGGAATGGGGAACATCGGCCAGTCGCTCGCCGTCTTCCTCGCGCCCGTGCTCGCTGTATCGATCGGAGTGCCGTGGGTGTTCCGGGGGACGGCGATCCTGCTCGCCGCGTGGGCGCTCGTCTTCGCGGCGACGGCACAGGACGCGCCGGCCGCCGCGCCTCCGCCGACTCTGGCTGCGATGGTTCGTCTGCTGCGCCGCGAACCGATGGCGTGGCTGCTCGCGGCGTTCTACTTCCTGACGTTCGGCGGCTTCGTGGCGTTCGCCGTCTACCTGCCGACGCTCTTGCGGGACGAGTTCGGCCTTTCCACCGCCGACGCGGGCCTTCGCACCGCCGGATTCGTCGTGCTGGCCACGCTGCTGCGGCCGATCGGCGGGTGGCTTTCGGACCGGATCGGGGGAGCGCGCGTCCTCTCGGTCGTGCTGCTGGGCCTCGTGCCGTTCGGTCTCCTCCTGACCTGGACCGCCATGCTTCCCTTCACGGTCGGCGCGTTGGGCTGTGCCGCGCTCTTCGGCCTCGGCAATGGCGCGGTGTTCAAGCTCGTGCCGCAGTACTTCCCGCGGGAGACCGGCACGGTCGCCGGACTCGTCGGCGCCTTGGGCGGGCTCGGTGGGTTCTTCCCGCCGCTGCTGCTGGGCGCCTTCCGCCAAGGGCTCGGTGTGTCGTGGCCCGCGTTCGTGCTCCTCGCCGCGACCGCGTTCTTCCTGTGGCGGCTCAACGCCCGACTTCTCCTCGCGCGCGACGAGGAGCGGGCGAGGGCGCTCCCACCGAAGTTCGCGCGCGCCGCCGAACAGCTCCGCGCCGGCGCATGGGCGACGCTCTGGACGGGCCTCCTCGCGGCCATGATCGTCGTCGGCTCGCGCAACCTCCAGAACTTCGACGCGGCGCTCGTGGTCTACACGTTCGGCGTACTCTTCGCGACGTGGGGCATCGCGTATCACTACTGCGTCTGGCTCGAGAAGCCGCCGACGCGCGTCTATTGGCGGCGCGGCTGGGAGCTGTTCCGAAGGTTGGGGCCGCTTCGCGGGGCCGCCTGGTTCGGCCGCGCCGTGTGGAATCACATGATCGCGCAGAAGTTCATCCGACACCGCTCGAAGCTGAGGTGGTGGATGCACCAGCTCCTCTTCTGGGGATGCTTGCTGTCGGTCGCGATCACGTTCCCGCTCGTCTTCGGCTGGATCCACTTCCGCTCCGCGCCGGGCGATCAGATGACGTACGTGACGTATCTCTTCGGGTTTCCCGTGGGCGCGTTCCCCCTCGGAACGATCTTCGCGTGGTTCCTCTTCCACGGGCTCGACGTCGCCGCAGTGCTCGTGCTCGCCGGCGTCGGGCTCTCGCTGTGGAGACGGATGCGCGACCCGGGGGCCCGCGCCGTCCAGGACTTCGGCCGCGACCTCTTCCCCCTTGTCCTTCTCTCCGCCATTTCGATCACGGGGCTCGCCCTCACGGTGTCCGCGACGTGGCTGCGCGGCGCCTCGTACCCGTTCCTCGCGCTCGTCCACGCCGTCACCGTGGTGCTCGCACTGCTCCATCTCGGCTTCGGGAAGTTCTTCCACATCTTCCAGCGTCCGGCGCAGCTCGGCGTGCAGCTCTACCGCGAGGAGGGCGAACGCGGCGAAGGCGCGCCCTGCGCCTCGTGCGGGGAGCGTTTCGCGTCGCGGATGCACGTCGACGATCTCGCGCAGGTGCTCCGCGAGCTCGGCTTCGACTACCGCACCGAAGGACGCGCCGCGACGTGGCAGGAGGTCTGCCCATCGTGCAAGCGCAAGGCGCTCGCCCGCGCGCAACTTCGGCTCGTCGGGAGGAGGGATGGCTAAGCCGCCGATGACTCCCGTCGCGCTGCGCGCGCAGTTCGGCCCGCACCTCCAGCACGAGCCGCCCGGCGGCTTCGAGCAGCGGGGCCGGCATCCGGCCGACAAGCTCGTCAAGACGCACTGCTGCTTCTGCGGACAGCAGTGCGGCATCCAGCTGAAGGTGCGCGGGAACGAGGTGATCGGCTTCGAGCCGTGGGAGGAGTTCCCCTTCAACCGCGGGATGCTCTGCCCCAAGGGCGTGAAGCGCTACCTGCAGGGCGGCCATCCCGACCGGCTCCTCGATCCCCTGCTGCGCACCGATGGGGGCTTCCGCACGGCGACGTGGGACGAGGCGCTCGGCCTCACGGTGCGCCGGCTCCGCGAAATCCAGGAGCGCCACGGACCGGACTCCGTCGCGGTCTACGGCGGGGCCTCGCTCACGACGGAGAAGTCGTATCTCCTCGGCAAGCTGGCGCGCGTCGCCCTGCGGACGCGGCACATCGACTACAACGGCCGGCTCTGCATGGTGTCGGCGGGGACGGCGTACAAGCTGGCCTTCGGCGTCGACCGCTCGCCGAACCCCTGGAGCGACATCCCGCTCGCCGACGTGGCGTTCGTCACGGGGGCCAACGTCGCCGAGTGCGCGCCGATCACCACGGACTACCTCTGGCGCTGCCGCGACCGCGGCGGGCGGCTGATCGTCGTCGACCCGCGGATGACGCCCATCACCCGCAACGCGGATCTCTACCTGCC
>JBKJWL010000053.1:0-2904 GCA_046716885.1 Thermoanaerobaculia bacterium
GCAACATCTACGCCGGCCTCTACTACCCGATGGTGGTCGCGACTCTCACCTTCATCATCGGGTCGCTGCTGCTCGAGGAGACGCACGGCGTGCTGATCTGGAACGAGGTGGAGTCGGATCGGAAGACAGGGGTCACCAGCGACATCGAGGGGCCGGCGTAGAAGCCGTCGTTGACGTTATAGCGTCATAGCGCTATCGTTCCACCGTGGCAGACGATCAGCGACGCGCTACGGTCTACTTTGATCCTGAACTTCATCGTGCCCTGAGGCTGAAGGCCGCCGAGACGGAAAGGAGCCTCTCCGAGTTGGTGAACGAGGCCGTGAAGTTGACGCTTGCGGAAGATGCCCAAGATCTGGCTGCGTTCGAGGAGCGAGCGGCAGAGCCGAACCTCCCCTTCGAGAACGTGGTCAAAGATCTGAAGCGCCGTGGCAAGCTATAGGGTCTTCATCAAGCCTTCGGCGGCAAGCGAAATCGAAGCGATCTCCCGCAAGGTGGATCGACGGCGGCTGGTTCAGAGGATCGCGCAGCTGGCAGACGACCCACGTCCCGCTGGCAGCCAGAAGCTCTCGGGGCATGCTCGCTACCGCCTTCGCCAGGGGCCGTACCGGATCGTCTACTCGGTCAGCGACGAGGATCGGGTCGTTTACGTCGTAAAAGTGGGACATCGCAAGGATGTCTATCGCGGGGACCTCTGACCTCGGAGGTGGGCGAGTGAACGTACCGCTGTGGACTCTGCTCGGGTTCGCGACCTGGACCGTCCTGCTGCTGCTCGGCACCGTCGGGATCTATCGCTGGAGCCGCATCCTGACCGGTCGAGTGCCGATCCGGGAGTTCCGAGCGGACCAGGTCGAAGGTGACGACTTCTACAAGCGCTCGATGCGGGCGCACGCCAACTGCGTCGAGAATCTGCCGGTTTTCGGAGCGATCATCTTCGCGCTCCACGTGAGCGGGGTCGACAGCGCGGTTGCGAATGGCGTGTGTGTCGCGATTCTGGCGGCGCGCATCCTGCAGTCCCTGACCCATGTCAGTTTCGTCCAGACCAACACTCTGGCCTCGGTGCGTTTCAGCTTCTTCTTCATTCAGATCCTGGGATTCCTGGCGCTGATCGCGATCGTCGTCAATCACGCGTTGTGAATACTGCGGCGCTCGACCCACTCACGCGAGCGGCGGCCGCCGGCGACCGAAGCCGGTCGCCTGCTCGAACGCGTGGGCGATCTGGAGCACTCCGAGATCGTCGCGGTGGCGGCCCACGATTTGGATGCCGACCGGCAGGCGCTCGGAAGTGAATCCGGCGGGCACCGAGATCGCGGGACGGAACGTCACCGTGATCCAGTACGCCGAGCGCATCCAGGCGACGTAGCCGTCCATCGCGACGCCCTCGATCTGCTTCGGCCAGTCGAGCGAGGCGTCGAACGGCGGCACCTGGTTGACGGCGCACAACAGGAACTCGTAGCGCTCCTGGAAGCGCCGCATGCGCTCGAGGATCTCGCCGTGTCGAACCAGAGCGCGGGCGATCTGAGCGCCGGTGAGCCGGGCGCCGGACTCGATCTCCCCCACCGCCTCGGGCTTCATCAGGTGGCCATGCTCTTTCAAGAGCGGGCCGAGCGCGGTCCAGGCTCGCCACGCCCGCGTCACGAGGAAGACCTCGTCGGCACCATCGAGGTCGGGAGCGGCCTCCTCCACGATGCAGCCCAGCTCCTCGAAGGTCCGGCGGCGGCTATCGAGTATCGCGCGCACTCTACGATCGAGCGGCAGCCCGCCGAGATCCGGACACCACGCGACGCGCACTCCTTCGAGGCTCCGTTCGAGCGGGCCGGCGAAGACGGACGGATCGCTGGGATAGCAGGAGGGGTCGCGAGCATCCGGTCCAGCCATCACGCTGAGCAGATAGGCGACGTCGGCGACCGACCGCCCCATCGGCCCCTTCACCCCGAAGCCGAGGAAGGGCAGGACGCCGGGCGCCGTCGGAACCAGCCCGACGGTCGGGCGGAGCGCGACGACGTTGTTGAAGTTGGCGGGATTGCGGAGCGATCCGCCGAGATCGCTGCCGTCCGCGATCGGCAGCAGGCCGGCGGCGAGCGCCGCGCCGGCGCCGCCGCTCGAGCCGCCCGCGCTCCGGGTCGTGTTGTAGGGATTGAGCGTCGTGCCGTACACCCGGTTGTAGCTGTGCGACCCCATCCCGAACTCGGGCACGTTGGTCTTGCCGATCGGGATCGCCCCGGCGCCGCGCAACCGCTCGACGATCAGGCTGTCCTCCTCCGGCATGAAACCTCTGAAGATCATCGAGCCCCGGGTTCAGGGGAAGCCCACCGCCGGCTCGAGATCCTTGAACGCGATGGGTAGCCCGTGGAGTGGGCCGACCGCCTCGCCGCGCTCGAGGAGCCGATCCGCGTCTTCCGCCAACTCGAGACAGCGGTCGTCGTCGAGCTTGGCGACGATGGCGTTGATCTGCGGGTTGATCCGCCGGATGCGCGCGAGGTGCGCCGCCATCAGGTCGCGAGCGGAGAGCTCGCGGCTACGGATTCGACGCGCGAGCTCCCGGGCGCTGGTGAAGCAGAGCTCCTCTGCGGTCTCGGATTGCATTGGTCCGGCATCGATACTCCGTGCGTCAATCAGACCTTCTCCATGGAAGCGGCGCGGTAGCTGAAAATTGAGCTTCGACATCGGCTGGTGACGCGCGCTACGGCGTGCGGGGCGCATCGAAGACCCCCTCCGGCTGATAGAAAATCGCCTTCGTCACCTTGCCCGCGGCATCCTGCTCGAAGGCGATGCGGATTCCCTGCGTGTCCTTGATGCTGAACTTGCCGTCGATCCCCGGCACCAGCGTCAACCGGGGCTGGCCCGCCACGCTGGCGGTCAGCTCGGTGCCGGTCACCTCCACCACCACGACCTGCCCGGTGACGG
>JBKJWL010000054.1:0-82684 GCA_046716885.1 Thermoanaerobaculia bacterium
CGGGAAGGATCGACTCGGAGCACCTCGGCCGGCTCGCCGCCCGAGGAAGAAACTCGGTAGATCGCCTGGCTCTGGATGCCCGCGAAAAGGATGTCGCCGTCCTTGCCCCAGGTTCCCGACTTGCCGCCGGCGGCCGGAACATCGCAGATCGGGACCGCCGCGCCGCCGGCGAGGTCGACGCGCTTGAGCTTCGGCCCGGCGAAGAAGCCGATCGAGCGGCCGTCCGGGGACCAGAAGAGCGATGAAGCGCCCTCGGTCCCCGGAATCGGCCGAGCTTCGAGCGCTGAGAGCGGCCGGACCCAGATGCGCTGTCCCCCCTCCGGATCCGACGCCACGTACCCGATCCGGGAGCCGTCGGGTGAGACGGCGATGAACGGGCCCTCGATCGAGGATCCGAAGGCGCCGCGCTCCGGCGGTGCCACACTGAACCGGACCACGGGAGCCGGGAATCGCCGCGCTCGCGGGCGAAGAAGCGCCGCCGCGGCGACGACGGCGAGAACGGCGGCAACCGCCCAGGGCAGCCATCCGGCGCGACGACGCTTCGGAGCGCCCTCTGCTTCCGCGTGCGGGAGCGAGGCCCGTTCGCTTATGGACTCGAGCTGCAGTCCGATATCGTGCGCCGACTGCCAGCGCTCGGCCGGATCCTTGGCCAGGCATGTCTTGACCAGCCGATCGAAGGCCGACGGGCTCGCCGGTTGAAGGGAGGAGACCGGCGGCGGCTCGGAGCTCAGGATCGACGCGATGAGCGCCGCCTGGCTGGAGCCCGTAAACGCCTTCCGGCCGACCGCCATCTCGTAGAGCACGGCGCCGAAGGCGAAGATGTCCGTCCGCGCGTCCACCTCCTTCCCCTCGAGCTGCTCGGGCGCCATGTAGGGAACCGTGCCGAGGAGGGTCCCCTGGGTCGTCAAGTCCTTGACACGAGTCGGAGCCGAAGTCAGGTCACCGACCGGCGCGGCCGGGGCAAGAGCCTTTGCGAGCCCGAAGTCCAGGAGCTTCACGCCCGACTTCGTCAGCATCACGTTGCCGGGCTTCAGGTCCCGGTGGACGACCCCCGCGGCGTGCGCCGCGCCGAGGGCCTGTGCGATCTCGGCGCCGTAGCGGAAGACCTGCTCGAAGGGGAGCGTGCCTTTGTCCAGCCGCTCGGCCAGCGTATCGCCCTGGAGATATTCCATGACGAGAAAGTCCACCTCTCCCTCTCGCCCGATGTCGTGGAGTGCACAGATGTGGGGGTGAGAGAGCTGCGAGATCGTCCTCGCCTCGCGCTCGAAGCGGTCGCGCAGCTCCGGCGACGAGGAGAGATCCGGCGGGAGGACCTTGATCGCGACCGTGCGGTCCAGCCGCGTGTCCCGCGCCCGGTACACCTCCCCCATCCCGCCCGCGCCGATCGGGGCGAGGATCTCGTAGGGCCCGAGGCGAGTGCCGGCAGCCAGGCTCATCAGGCTCTGTGGATTCTATCCGCGCGCAGGAGACGGGAAGGCTTCGCCGGTTCGATCCAGACACACGTTCGCAGGCACCCGGAACGTTCTATGGAGCAGCAGGAATGCTCTCGGTCGAGGCTCTCGCCGTTGTGGCGGGTCAGCGCGGGAGCAGGGAAAGCCAGTTGGCGGTCACGGCGATCGCGTCCGCGTCCTGGACCGGAACGTTGGCGACGGCGAGAAATCGCTCCCCATCGGGCGTCACGTCGTAGTCGCTCCAGCCTGCCGGATCGATTCGAAAGAGAGGCCGCGCCGCGCCGATCTCGACGCCTGCCGCCAGCCGGACGGAAGTCGCGATCATCTCCTTGTCCGCGGACAGGAAGTAGATCTCGCGGCCGTCCCGCTTCCAGCGCGGCCGCTCTCCACCGGACACCGATACGCGGATTCGCTCTCCCGGGTCCGGAAAAGAGGTGAGATACACCTCCGAGCGGCCGGACTCCGGCGAGCAGTACGCGATCCAGCGGCCGTCGGGAGAGAACTGGGCCTGGGCTTCGGTCGCCTGCGAGAGAAGCTTGCGCGGCTTGCGCTCCCCCTCGACATTCACGACCCAGAGACCGCTGCCCGCCTGGCTGAGCGTGCCGCCGAAGTAGAGGAGGAAACGGCCGTCGGGTGACCAGTCTTCCGCGCGCCCGACCTCGCCCGGCGGAAGGATCGGCTCCGGGGAGCCCGACCCGCGCAGGGTAAGCCAGTACAGTGCGGGAGGATGGCGCATCGATGTCACGGCGAAGGCGATGCGAGTGCCGTCCGGCGACCAGATTGCCTGCCCATGGTCGTTCGAGCCGAGATCCAGGCGCGTGAGCACGCCGCGGGACAGGTCGCCGATCAACAGATCTTTCAAGCCCGTACGCGGGTCGAGACGGTTGACGACGGCCCTTCGGGAGTCGGGAGAGAGTCGCACCGATTCGAATCCGCCTGCCGGGGCGACGGAGGCCGTCTCCCGGCCGGCCCGGTCGATCCAGGCCAGACGCGCGGAGCTTCCCCCGCCCCGAGCGGCGAGAACACCGTTGTTCGACGCGGAGAAGCGGCCGGTCCCGGTGAGCGCGTGTTGCGAGATCTCCTGCCCCATCGGGAGAGCGTCGCCCGCAAGCCGCAGCCGCCGGCTGTCGAATGGCTGTGCCAGCAGGCTCCCGTCGCGCGCGTAGAGCAGATACCCGGATCGCCCGCCGGCGGGGTCGTTCGGGTCCCCCGGCACGTACTGCGCGCGCGAACAGTTCGTCAGGAGCGACGCCGTCTTGCCGTCCTCGAGGCTCGCCAGACGGAGATCAAGCTGCTTGTCGGTCGCGCTCTTCAACAGGTAAAGGAAGTGGCGGCCATCGGGAAGGAAGCTCGGCCAGCAGACGGCCCTCTCGCGCCGGGAGGCATCCGCCTTCAGAACGACCCGGGGAGCGCCGCCTCCCTCCGCGACGAGGCTCACGAACGGATCCCCGAGACCGGCGAAGAGGATCGAGCGCTGGCTCCCCCATGAGCCCGACGGAGCGCCACTCGGGACGTCACAGAGGGTCACCGGAGGGCCTCCCGACGCATCGATCTTCTTGAGCTTCCGGTCCGCGAAGAAGGCGATGAAGCGGCTGTCCGGCGACCAGAAGGGGGCCGCGGCGCCTTCCGTGCCGGGGAGCGTCACGGCCGACGGCTCGGAAAGCGAGCGCACCCACAGAGAATTCCGCCCGTCGGCGCTGCGCGCGACGAAGGCGAGGCGCCGCCCATCCGGCGAAACGGCGAACAGATGGTGCATTCGGGTCCATAGGAACCGGGTCCCAACCGGGGCTCCGACGGCGAACCGGATGGGCGTCGCAGGGGGACTCGACGGACGACGAAGCGCGTAGAGCGCCGTCAACGCGGCGGCGGCCAGGACGCCTGCGGCGGCGAGACCGACCAGCCATCGAGGACTGGAAGAGAGACCTCTGGTCCGCGCGGGAGGCTGATCCGTCGCACCCCGCGCGATCCACGCGAGCTGCAGGCCGACGTCGGCAGCGCTTTGCCAGCGGTGCTCCGGGTCCTTGGCGAAACACGTCCCGATGACCCGGTCGAGCGCCGTCGGCGACATCGGCAGAACCTGCGAGACCGGCTTGGGCTCGTCGCGCAGGATCACGGAGATGAGCGACGCGCGAGTGGCCCCGGAAAACGCCCTCTCTCCCGTCGCCATCTCGTAGAGCGTCGCCCCGAGCGCAAAGATGTCGGTGCGGGTGTCCGCCTCCCTTCCCTCGACCTGTTCCGGCGCCATGTACGGAAGGGTCCCGAGGATCATGCCTTCCTGCGTGAGGTTGTCGGCCTTGCCGGCCACCGTCGGCGACGACGTCAGCTCCGAGGGTGGCGCCGCCGGCGCCATCGCCTTCGCGAGCCCGAAGTCGAGCAGCTTGACCCCCGACTTCGTCAGCATCACATTGCCCGGCTTCAGGTCTCGGTGGATGATTCCCTGCCGGTGCGCCTTGTCCAGCGCATCCGCGATCTCGATGCCGAATCGCAGCGTCTGCTCGAGCGGCAGCGGGCCTTTGGCCAATCGCTCCGACAGCGGCTCGCCCTCCAGGTACTCCATGACGAGGTACTCGGTCTCGCCCTCCCGTCCCACGTCATAGAGCGCGCAGATGTGCGGGTGCGAGAGCTGCGAGATGGTTTTCGCCTCCCGCTCGAAGCGCTGGCGCACCTCCGGGGAAGAGAGATGCTGCGGCAGGACCTTCAGCGCAACGGTCCGCTCCAAACGTGTATCTCGTGCCCTGTACACCTCGCCCATCCCGCCCGCGCCGATGGGGGCGAGGATCTCGTAGGGCCCGAGGCGAGTGCCGGCGGCGAGGGTCATGAGGTTGTGCGGATTCTATCCGCCCGCAGAACACGAGGAGGCCTCGCCGATTCGATCCTGACACGTCCGCCACACATCAACGTTCCATGAAGCAGCACGAATGCTTTTGGTGGAGCTGACCGGGAGAACCGTCGACCGCCATGAGCAGGGAGTCAACCGACCAGCAGATCACTCGTACGCCGAGTCGTGGTCAGGGTGAAGGGACAGGATGCGCAGCCAGTCCTCCTGACGATAGGCGATCGCTCGTAGGGCCTTTCCCATTCGGAAGGAGTAAAGCCGCCCTCCGTGCGGTCCGATCTGCGATGCGATCGCTTCCCACCTCAGGCCGGAGTCTGCATGGACCTGGTTCCACGTCATCTGGAACAGCTTGCCGAGTGTCGTCAGGGCTTGGCGCTGATCGTCTTTGGCCAAGGCGAAGAGATGCCGGAGGAATACGACGTTGTTGAGATCCAGCCTGACAACCGCAGAAGGTTTCGTCACCTACCCAGCCGACGCGAGAGTTTCTTCAGGTCGGTACCCCGGGGTGGATGCTTTTCCGCCCACGCGATCGCCTCGTCCAGGTCGGCCTTGACGCGTGGCTGATGCAGCCAGCGCTCACTGTCCGGAATGAAGTCGCCTAGCTTCACGACCCATACCCCGCGCTCGACCTCGTCGATGAGGACGTGCCTGCCGGCATATTCCTTGCCGAGGGCGATTTGGCCGCTCGAGCCGATGGTCTTTACGGTAGGCATGATTGGCCTCTATTCATGCCGCATTATGGCACAAGACGGAGAAACAAACGGGCCGCTCCTGAAGCCTCGGCTCGGGCACGTAGTTTCTCAGTTCGACCGCTCGGCCCCCGCGAACGGCCCGCGCCCTACCGCGCTCCCGCCGCCTCGAAGGACTCGCGGATGATGGCGAGGGCTTCCTCGATGTCCGCGCGGCCGACGTTCAACGCCGGGGCGACGCGGAAGACGTTGCCGTCGAGGCCGCTCTTCCCGACGAGGAGGCCTCGCCTCCTGGTCTCCTCGAAGACCCGGTTCGTCATCGCCTTCGCGGGCGTGCGGTTCCCGGTGGTCTCGTCCTCGACGAGCTCGAGCGCCTGCATCAGGCCCATGCCGCGCACGTCGCCGATCGTACGGGGAAAGCGGTGCTGGAGCTCCTCGAATCCGCCGCGCAGGATCCGGCCCATCCGCTCGGCGTTGCCGACCAGGTCTTCCTCCTCGATGATGTCGATCGTAGCGTTGGCGGCGGCGCACGCAACCGGGTTGCCGCCGAAGGTCGAGATCGTGAGGGCCTTGAGCGACGCGGCGATCTCGGGCGTGGCGATGCAGGCGCCGAGCGGCAAGCCATTGGCGATGCCCTTGGCCATCGTCAGGATGTCGGGCTCGACTCCGTAGTGCTCGATCGCCCAGAACTTTCCGCCGGTGCGCCCGAAGCCCGTCTGCACCTCGTCGCAGATGAAGACGCCGCCGTATTTGCGGACGATGCCGACGGCGATCTCGAAGTACTCGGGCGGCGGCGTGATGAAGCCCCCGACGCCCTGGATCGTCTCCGCGAGGAAACCCGCGACGCGCCCCGTCGTCGTCGTGCGGATCAGCTCTTCGATGTCCTTCGCGCACGCGACGCCGCACGACGGGTACGTCAGCTTCAGCGGGCACCGGTAGCAGTACGGCGAGACGGCGTGCTTGACGCCGGGGACTTGCGTCGGCAGCGGCCGCCAGGTCGAGTGCCCCGTCGCCGCCTGCGCGAGCATCGAGCGGCCGGCATAGCCGTGGCGCAGGGCGATGATCTCGGTCGCGCCGGTCGCGAGCTGCGCGAGCATGACGGCCGTCTCGTCGGCCTCGGTGCCCGTGGCCGACAGAAAGGACTGCTTGAGCCGGCCGGGGGTCAGGCGCGCGAGCTTCTCGGCGAGCTCGACGACCGGAATCGTCGGGTAGAGCGAGGAGACGTGGGAGAGCCTCGAGATCTGCGCGCGCACCGCGGCATTGACCTTCTCGTTGGCGTGTCCCACCGAGACCGTGAGGATCCCGCCGAAGAAATCGAGGTACTCGTTGCCGTCGGCGTCCTTGATCCGCAGCCCCTTGCCCTCCGTCAGGACGACGGGCTCCTCGTAGTACTGGATCGTCGCCGGGAGCATGTACTCCCGGTGCTTCTCGCGGACGCTCTTGCTGAGCTCGCTCGGCGGCGCCTGGGTCCTGGTTGTGCTCATTGCGTCACTCCTGTCAGAACCACCTCGAAATGACGACCTTCTTGTCGGTGTAGAACTCGTACGCGTCCCGTCCCTGGGCCTTCAGGTCCCCGAAGAAGCTGTCCCGCGCGCCGCCAAAGGGGAACTGCGCCATCGGGGCCGCAACGCCGATGTTGACTCCGACCATCGACGCCGTCGCCAGACGCGCGTATTGGCGCGCGGCCTTTCCGCTGGAGGTGAAAATCGACGTCGCGTTCGCGTTCGGGTGCGCGTGCATCACGGCGATGGCCTCCTCGAGCGTCTTCACGGGCGTGATCGCGGCGACCGGTCCGAAGATCTCCTCGCGCCCGATCATCATCGTCGGGGCCACGCCGTCGAAGAGCGTGGGCCCCAGAAAAAACCCGTCCGGCCGGTCGGCGACCGGGTTCCGGCGGCCGTCGACGACGAGCCGAGCGCCCTCGGCGATCCCCTTCTCGATGTAGCCGAGGACCCGCTCCCGGTGCGCGGCGCTGATCACCGGCCCCATCATGACGCCCTCGTCCGCGCCGTCGCCGACCTTGAGCGCGCGCGCCGATGCCGCCAACCGGTCCCGCGCCTCGGCGTGGACACTGCCGACCGGAACGAGGACGCTCCCCGCGAGGCACCGCTCGCCGGCGCAGCCGTAGAAAGACTCCGTGATGACGTCCATCGCGCGGTCGAGGTCGGCGTCGGGCATCACGACGATGAAGTTCTTCGCACCGCCCAGAGCCTGCACACGCTTGCCGGCGTGCGTCGCCCGCCGGTAGACCGCCTTCGCCACGGCGGTCGAGCCCACGAAGGAAACGGCGCGGATGTCCGGGTGATCGCAGATCGCCTCGACCAGGGCCCGGCCGCCGTTGACGAGGTTCGCGACACCGGGAGGCAGGCCGCTGCGCTCGAGGAGGCCCACGATGAGCCGCTGAGTCAGCGGCACCTGCTCCGAGGGCTTCAGGATGAAGGTGTTTCCCGTCGCCACGGCGAAGGGTAGAAACCACAGGGGCACCATCGCCGGAAAGTTGAAGGGGGCGATCGCCGCGCACACGCCGAGCGGCTGCCGGATCACGTTGCAGTCGATTCCGCTCGCGATGTTCTCGGCGCCGTAGCCCATCATCAGCGACGGGGTGCCGCACGCGACCTCCACGCTCTCGATCCCGCGCCGCAGGCTCCCCCGCGACTCGTCGAGGGTCTTTCCGTGCTCGCGCGTCACGGTTTGCGCAATCTCTTCGAAATTCTCCTCGAGGAGCTCGCGGAAGCGGAACATCGCCCGCGCTCGGACAGGGGCTGGCGTGTCGCGCCAGCCGGGAAACGCTTTCTTTGCCGCCGCGACGGCCACGTCGAGGTCCTCGGCCGTGGACAGTGGGGTCTTCGCGATCACCTCGCCCGTGGCGGGGTTGTGCACGTCGAGGAACTCGGCGGCGCGCGAGAGGACCCACGCCCCTCCGACGAAGTTGGTCAGGACCTCCACGTTGCGGCTCCCCTCCCGGCAGCCGGGCGCCGAGACCGGGATTCTACTCGTCGCAGTCGGGACAGCCGAGGAACGGGATGCGTTCGCAGGGCGTCGGGTGCGCGTCGCCGGAGATGCCCGCCCAGGCGCCGCCGTGAGCGTGCCAGAGGTAGCACTCGAGCTGATACGCCTCGTTGGCGTCCTCGGCCAGGATCCAGCCGAAGAGGACGTTCGACCGCCCCGCCCTGGCGTACTGCAGGAGCCGCTGCCGCAGGTCCACGTCGTCGCGCCCCACGCGCTCGGCCACCTGGCCGTCCGGGCCCACGCTTTTCAGGAAATAGACGCCCGACCGGCCGGGCGGCACGGTGCGGGCGACGTTCGACTCGGTCAGGCGGATCGCGGGCCGGACACGGGCCGAGGGGGGAAGACCGGGGAAGAGAGAAAGCTGCGCCGCATTCGGGAGAGCCGGTTCGAAACGCTGCCGCCCGGCAAGCCTCATCGAGACATCAGTTTAGCAGGGGTCAGGTCTGGCATTACGCATTTCTGGGCACCGCAAGGCGAAAGGCGAAAAGCCAGACCTGACCCCTTCAGCGCCGCGACTTGCGCGGGGTGGGCCGGCGCGCCCGGCGATGCGGCAGGATGAGCATCTCGAGATCCTCCCGCACGCGCTTCTCGACGGCGCCTTCGCGATCGACTGCCCAGGTCAACAGCGACCCGTTCAACATCCCGTGGATGGCGCGGGCGAGACGGCGCGTGTCGCACGGCGCGAGCTCCCCCGCGGCGATCGCCGCCTCGAGCAGGCCGCGGATCTCGGCGCGCATGGCGTGCGCGTGCTGCAGCGCGAACCGATGGAACTGCGGATCGGCCAGATCCATCTGCAGGAACGCCAGGCTGTTCGCGAGCGCCTCGGGCGTCTCCACCATGTGCGTCATCGTCGAGGCGACGGCGCTCAGGGCCGCCAGCGCGGAGTCGTGGTCGCGGCGGATGTCGGCGAACTGCCGGTTCACGGTCTCGGCGCCGTAGCGGGCCACCGCGAGCAGAAGCCCGCGCTTCGAGCCGAAGCGTTGCATCAGGGTCGCGGGGGCGACTCCGGTCTCGCTCGACACGTCGGCCAGCGTCATCCTCGCCGGGCCGAGGCGGTTGATGACCCGCATGGTTCCCTCGAGGAGGTCTTCGTCGGACTTTTCGCGGGAGCGGGGCGACATCCGTTGATTATAAATGTTCATTCATTTATAGTCCACCCGTTTTCTCCGGCAGGTTCTTGCGGACGTTCCGGCGAAACGGAGTTCGAGGTTTTCCACGCCGGATCGAAAGGAGCCCAAAATGAAACGTAGCCCCGCCTTCCTGTCGCTTCTCCTCGTCACCGTCTCGGTCGCCGCCGCCATCGCTCAGTCACCCGGCGTGGACGACTACGAGATGACGACTTACCAGGTCGCCTTCCTGCGGAAGGGGCCGAACTCGACGCCCGGGGACACGCCCGAGCACAAGGCCCTGCAGGCCGCGCACATGGCGCACATCGGCAAGATGGCCGAGACCGGCAAGCTGATTCTCGCCGGCCCGTTTGCCGACGGGGGCGACCTGCGCGGACTGTTCATCTTCCGCGTGGATTCCCTCGAGGAGGCGAAAGCCCTGGCGGAACAGGACCCCGCCGTCAAGGCCGGCCGGCTGGTCATCGAGTGGCATCCCTGGTACGCCGCGAAAAACATCACGGTCACCCCAAAAGCCGGCCGCTCGGCGCCCGACCCGTCGTAGAATCCCCTCTTCGGAGGTGGGAATGGCTTTCCGGGTCGTCCGTTCACTGGCCGTCGTGTCGGCGCTTTTCGTAATTTCGCTCTGTGTTTACGCAGCGGAACCTGCACCGCCGTTCTGTCCGCCTGTCGACGCTCCCGCGCTGGCGGCGCCCGGCGTGCGGGCCTTCACGGATCCGGTGACGGGAAAGCGTCGCGCTCCCACGGCCGCCGAGTTGCGGCAGATCGCGGAGGAGCGCCTGCAGACCCGCCGCGCAAAAATCTCGGCTCTCGTCGTGGAGACCCACTCGGGGGGAATGAAGTCGGTCGACCTCGGCGACGCCTTCCTGATGGAGGTCGTGCTGGAGAAGGGCCCCGACGGCAAGTCGCGCACGCGATGCGCCCCAGCGTCGGGCCGGGCGGCCGCGGCGAGCGGCGTCCCCGCCGGGGAGAAGCAGCCATGAGCGCTCGCGGGCTCCAAAGTGCAGCCGCGACCCTGTCCGTGCTCGCCTGCCTCGCCGCGGCGCCGGCTCGCCGGGGCGAAGCGGCGACGATCGTGGTCGTCAACGGAAACCAGCCCGGAGTAGGCTTCAACGACCCCGCGCCCGCGACACCGGTCGGCGGCAACTCGGGCACCACGGTGGGCCAACAGCGGCTCATCGCATTCCAACACGCCGCCGATCTCTGGGGCGCACTGCTCGAGAGCCCGGTGGAGATCCGCGTCCGCGCCACCTTCGAAGGTCTGACCTGCTCCGCGACCACCGGTACCCTCGGCGCCGCCGCTCCCCTGCGCACCGTAATGGATTTTCCCGGCGCGCCGCTGCCGGACACCTGGTACCCGGTGGCCCTCGCCAACCGGATCGCCGCGACCGACCTCTTCCCCGGCATCGACGACATCGAGGCCCGGTTCAATTCCAATCTGGGTGCCACGGGCTGCCTCGAAGGAAGCAGCTGGTACTACGGCCTCGACAACGCGCACGGCGATGGGACGGACCTCGTGGCCGTGCTCCTCCACGAGCTCGGCCACGGCCTCGGCTTCATCTCCCTCGTGGACGACGAAAGCGGGGTCGAGTTCTTCGGGTCTCAGGACGTGTTCGAGACTCGAATCCTCGACACCTCCACGAACAAGCACTGGAACGACATGACCGATCTCGAGCGCAGCGCCTCGGCCGTAAACTCGGGCCGGGTCGTCTGGGACGGCCCCGCCGTGACGGCGGCCGTGCCCGCAACCCTGTCCGGGCTCCCCGTCCTCACGGTGTCCTCGCCTCCGGATCTCGCCGGCGACTACGACGTCGGCACCGCGTCCTTCGGCGGCGCGCTCACCGCCGCCGGTCTCTCGGCCCCTCTCGTGGCGGCGATCGATCCGGCCGACGCCGCCGGGCCCTCCTCGACCGACGCGTGCTCCGCCCTGACCAATGCCGGCGAGGTTGCAGGAAAGGTCGCCCTCGTCGACCGCGGAACCTGCTTCTTCGTGATCAAGGCGGCCAACGTCCAGGCCGCGGGGGGACGGGGAATCGTCATCGTGGACAACGTCGCAGGGACGATCCCCCCGGGTTTGGGCGGGGACGACCCGAGCATCACGATCCCGGTCATCAGCCTCACGCAGGCCGACGGCAACGCCCTCCGGGCCGCCCTGGTTACGGGAGTCGGCGTCACTCTCCGGGTCAACACCCGGCGCCTGGCGGGCGCGGGCCTCGAGAATCGCGCGATCCTGTTTTCGCCCAACCCACTCCAGTCCGGCTCCTCGACGTCGCATTGGGACACGAGCGCAGTGCCGAACCTTCTGATGGAGCCCAACATCAACGACGATCTGCCTCACGCGGTCGATCTGACGCTGCCGCTTCTGCGGGACATCGGGTGGAAATCGGACGCCGACCCGGGGACCGACCCGCGTCAGGCCCCGCGAGAGACGGCCTCGGCGCGCGAGCCTGCCGTCGTCGCGCCGCGCCCGTAGCGCCCGCCCGACTGGAGAAGCCGGATCAACTCTGGGCCATCCTCTCGATCTGGGCCCACTCCTTGTCGGAGACGGGCATGACCGAAAGGCGGGAGATCCGGACCAGCGGGAAGTCCTTGAAGACGGGCCGCGCCTTGATCTCGGCGAGCGTGACGGGGCGCTTCAGCTTCTTCACGGGCACGACCTCCACGGCGTAGAGTTTGCCGCTCTTGTCCTTCGGATCGGCGTACGCGTCGCCCGCGGCCTTCGCGATCGCGACGACGGACTTCTCGCCACCCGTGTGGTAGTAGAAGATCCGGTCGCCCTTCTTGACGGAGCGCAGGTGCTTCTGAGCGAGCGGGTTCTTGACGCCTGTCCAGCTCGTCTTCCCGTCCCGCACGAGATCGTCGAAGGAGTAGTGCGTCGGCTCTTCCTTGAAGAGAAAGTTCATTGGCCGGCCTTCGACGCGGCGGGCGCCGCCGGCTTCGGCCGGTTGCGGTAGCGCTCGTAGAGCCGCTTCTGCTTATCGGTCAGATCGAGCGCACGGCCGTCCAGGTACGCCCCGACGACGCGAGAGCGCATGTCGGGGGCGACGATCACGCGGGCGCCCGTGAGCGCAAAGGCCAGTCGGTCGGCGCCGCGCGGCGAGGCGGCGGAGATCGAGACGGCGAGACAAGCCATCAGCAGTGGAGCGAGCGCCTTACGAATGAGTCTGCTCATGCCGGCGCGAGATTCTATATGCTTCGCCTTCGCGGACGACACGGGCCGTGCCCGGACTGCCGCTCATGAAACAGGAGGAACGATGACTCGGAAGATCTCGATTCTCGGAATCAGCTTGATTCTCGCCGCGGGGAGCCTCGCCTCGGCGCAGGAGCGCAAGCCTTTGAGCCCCGCGGGAACCGCCGCGACGATGGTCGGTGGCAAGTGGGGGGCGCCGGACAAGGACGGCGAGAGGGAGTACACCGGCGGAAAGTGGATCGAAGTGTCCTACGCCCGCCCCATGCTGCGCGGACGCACGGACGTTTTCGGGAAGGCCGCCGACTACGGCAAGACGGTCACCGGCGGCGCTCCGGTCTGGCGCGCGGGCGCGAACGCGACCACGAAGCTGATGACCGAGGTCCCTCTGATGATCGGCGGCAAGCGGGTCGAGCCCGGTACCTACGGCGTGTTCGTGGACCTGAAGGAGGGCGCCTGGACGCTCGTCGTCTCCAAGCAGCCCATGCAGGATAAGTACGACCCCAACGACAAGACGAAGATCTGGGGCTCCTACGGCTACGACGTCAAGTTCGACGTCGTGCGCGTTCCGATGACGATGATCACGCCCAAGGCGTCGATCGAACAGTTCACCATCGGCTTCGTCGACATGACCGACGCCGGCGGCAAGCTCGCGATGGCGTGGGAGAAGACCGCAGCCGTCGCTCCCTTTACCGTCGCGCCGTAGCGGGATGATGCGAGTAGCGGGAGGGGCCCGGCCCCTCCCCTACATTCTCGTGCTGGCCGCCTCGGCGGCGACCGCCCAGGAGCGCGCCATCCCGTTCTGGCCCAACGAGGTGCCGGCGGCGATCCACGCGGAGGTGGACGGCGTCGCGGTCCTCGAGACGGTGCGGGAGCTCTCGCGGTTCCACCGCGTGCAAGGCTCCCCCGGCTTCGCGGCCGCGGCCGAGCACCTGCAGCGGAAGCTGCTCGCCGCCGGAGTCGGGGACGCCGCGATCGAACGCTTCCCCGCCGACGGGAAGACGCGCTACGCCCACTTTCGCAGCTACCTCGGCTGGGACCCGCGCTGGGCGACCCTCGAAGAGATTTCTCCGGCGCCGAGGCTGCACGCATCCTTCTCGCGTATGCCGGTGGCCCTCGCCGACTATTCGCAGGACGCGGACGTGACGGCGGAGCTCGTCGACGTCGGCAAAGGCACGTCAGCCGCCGACTACCAGGGTAAGGACGTCCGCGGCAAGATCGTGCTGGCCGACGGAGACCTCCCGACGGTCCACCGACTCGCCAGCATGGAGCGCGGGGCGGCAGGGTTCCTGTCCGACTACCCCAACCAGACGACCGCCTGGTCGGGGGACGATCGCGATCTCGTCCGCTGGGGCCACCTCGACCCCTACCAGACGGCGAACCGCTTCGCCTTCATGATCTCGAAACGCCAGGCGCAGGCCTTTCGGGAACGCCTCTCGCGCGGCAGGGTCGTGCTGCGAGCCCGCGTCGCGGCGAAGATGGTTCCGGCCACGTACGACGTCGTCGTCGCGACGATCCCCGGCGCCGACCCGGGAGCCGGCGAGGTCGCCCTGACCGCGCACCTCTGCCACCAATCCGCCGGTGCCAACGACAATGCGTCCGGCAGCGCGGCGATCTTCGAGATCGCGCGCGCGCTCCAGAGCGGGATCCAGAAAAAGACGCTCCCGCGCCCGAAGCGGACGATCCGGTTCCTCTGGGTGCCGGAGATCGCGGGATCGCAGGTCTATCTCATCCGTCACCCGGAGGTCGCGAAGCGGCTCGTTGCGGGCGTGCACATGGACATGGTCGGCGGCCTTCTCGCAACCACGAAAGGCACCCTCCATATCTCCCGAACCGCCGAGACACTTCCCCACGTCGCTAACGAGATCGCGCGCTTCTTCCTCGACGAGGTCGCCGCGGCTTCGGCACGCTACGCGGAGCAGGGCGGGGACCCCTACGCCGGCTTCGTGTGGCTTCCGGGCTCGCGCGAGCCTTTGCTCGCCGACCTCCGGCCGCTCGAGCTCGGGAGCGATCACCAGGTGTTCCAGGACTCGACCTTCGCCGTCCCGATGCTCTACTTCCACGATTGGCCCGACGTCACGATTCACACCAACAAGGACCAGCCGGAGAACCTCGACGCGACGAAGCTGGGGCGAGTCGCCTACATGGGCGCCGGCATCGCCTGGACTCTCGCGGCCCTGCCCGACGCCGAGGCGCCGCGGCTGCTGACCGCCGCGCGCGCAGGCACCGAGGAGCGGATCGCCCGGGCGGGCGCTGCCGCGGGTCCCGACACGCCGCTCGTCCGGAGAGAGGCCGCCGCGGCCGGCGCCGAAACCCTGGCGTCCGTCGCCGCGCTCTGGCCGTCGACGTCCGGGGACGCCGCTCGCGAGATCGAGCGCCTGCGCCGGCTCGCGTCGGCGCCGGCGGGCGGGCGGCCCACCGATCCCCGGGTTCCCACGCGCAATCTCGAGATCCGCGGGCCCCTGGACATCTACTACTCGAGCTATGTCCAGGAAACAATCGATCCCGCGGGAGCAGCCACCTTCCCCTCGGCCTCCGAGACGGTCTTGTACGAAGCCTTCAACCTGGTGGACGGCAGGCGCAGCGTTTCGCAAATCCGCGACATCCTGGCCGGACGCTACGGCTTCGCGCCGCTTCCGGCGATCACGGCGTACTTCGAGCTCCTCGCGAAGGCGGGCGCCCTCACCCTGTCTCCTTGAGAATCGCTCAGATCGCGTCGATCGCTTTCTCCGTGCCCCCGAAATCGCACGGTGGCACCGAGATCGCGATCGACCTCCTGACGCGCGGCCTCGTGGCCCGGGGCCACGACGTCACACTCTTCGCCTCGGGCGACTCGAAGACGACCGCGCGGCTCCACGCGGTCGTACCCCGGGCGACGCAGGGCGACTCCTCCGCCACGTCGTACCTCGAACGGGAGTACGAAGTCCGCAACGCCGCGGAGGCCTATCGGATGGCCGATCGTTTCGACGTCCTGCACTCGCACTGGCCGACACCCGCGGCCTACTTCTCCGACTCGACGCCGAAGCCGAGCGTCATGACCTACGCCTACATCGAGAAGACGCTCCACGATTACTACCGCGCCAGCTACCCGAACCTGCATCCCGTTTGCCTCACCGAGGCGCAGGATCGGATGCTCGGCGGGGGGCTTCCCGTCATTCCGTACGGCGTGGACGTGGCACGGATCCCCTTCGTCGCCGCGCCGGAGGACTACTTCGTCACGGTCGGACGGCTCGTTCCTCACAAGGGCGCGGATCGGGCCATCGCGATCGCGCGGCGGCTCGGCCGTCCGCTGGTGATCGTCGGCGCGGTCACACCGTACCTCTCCGACAGCGAGCCGTACTTCGAGGAGAAGATCCGGCCGCACCTGGACGGGCGGACGGTCATTCACCACCCGCACCTTCCAAACGACGAGGTCGTGAAGCTCGTCGGCCGCGCCTCCGCCTTCCTCTTCCCCATCTCCTGGGACGAACCCTTCGGGCTCGTCGTGGCTGAAGCCATGGCGGCGGGCACTCCGGTCCTCGCGGCGCCCCGAGGCTCGCTGCCCGAGCTCGTGGAGCACGGCGTCACGGGGTTCCTGGGCGGGACCGACGCGGAGCTCGCCGGGTACGCCGAACGGATCGGGGAGATCGACCGCGCCGCCTGCCGGCGCCGCGCGCAAGAGCTCTTCAGCGCGGAGCGGATGGTCGCCGATTACGAATCGTTCTACCGGCGGCTCATCGGGTAGCTTGCGCCCCGGGGCGTCGTTGGGCTCGGGGCCGATCGCGACAGTCGTCCCGGTTCTCCTCCGCAAAAAGTAGGAGCTCGACGGGCGTCGACGCCGCCGCGCCCTCCGCCATTTTCGCCGCGACCGTTCCGGCGCGCTCGGGCGTGACGAACCCGTCCGAGGCCGCAAACTGCGCCGCGTAGTAGAGCTGGCCGTCGCGCGGATCGCGCCACACCGCGCCGACCGACAGGACCAGCGCGACCGACCTGCCGTCGCGCGAGGCGTGCGAGAAAATCTCGACGTCCTTGAAGTGCCCGCCGCGCACGTTTCGGTGCCTTCCCTCGAGGCCCGTCGTTCCTGCCTGCCGGTCGAGGCACCCCCGGTACTGCATATTCTCAGGCAGCGCCTGACGCTCTTCGAGCCGTAGGGTCCAGCTCGCGAAGAGGTTCCCCTCCGAAGGGTGGCTCCGCGCACCGAGGGGGCGAGGCTCGCAGCCCGAGCCGGGCTCCGAGGAGGCCGTGACGGCGAGGGTCTCCTCACCGCGGGTCCACTCGATCGAAACGGGAGGCCCGGCTCCGACGACGAGACCGCCGCGGATCTGCTCCGACGGTCCCTCGATGGCGAGAAACCGCCGGCGGAAGATTTGATCGTAGGCCAGCTGGACCACCGTGATCGACGTTTCGTCATCGCCGGGTATCGGCAGGTCGATTGTCTGGGCCGCGGCCGAGGGAAAGAGGGGACCCCAGCAAAGCTCCGAGCGGCCGGCGCGCGTCGTCACGAAGAGCGGGGCAAGCTCCGGCGGGGGGCCGGATTCGGGCTCCCCCTGCATGCGGGACGTGCGGAAGTACTCGGACAGGAGCATTCGGGGCGACTCGGAGAACGCATCCGGCAGCGCAGGAGGTGGCCTGCGCTCCGCCGGCAAAGAGACCACGAGCCGCTGCTCGACGACGCGGATCGATAGGCCCGTGCGCGCGGACAACGCCCCGAGCGCGCGCTCGAAGGGCAGGTTCTCGATCCGCAACGTCACCGGGTCGTTCGCGGCGTCCCCGGTGTCCGGCTCGAAGACCGGCTCGAGATGCCCGAGCGCGGCCAGACTCGAGATGATCTCGCCGAGCGCCATGTCGACCACGTCGAGATCGACCGGCGGGAGGGGCTCGCGTCCCGCCGGCCCCGCAAGAGCGATCACCAGGACGACGACGGCGAGCGGCATAAGGACCTCCAGGGCAGTGTACGCTCGATTCCGGCTATCCTTCGACCGTGCCCTTCGACTTCTCCGCCGAGAACCTGGACCGCGAGTTCCCCGTTCGCCGGAACCTGATCTATCTCAATCACGCGGCGGTGGCGCCGCTGCCGCGCCGCGTGGCGGAAGCGATGACGGCGCACGTCGAGAGCGTCCGCGATCGCGGTGCCGCGGACTGGCGGCGCTGGTATGGAGACATCGAGAAGGCGCGGGAGAAAACGGCGCGGTTCATCGGCGCCTCCACCACCGAAGTCGCGTTCCTGCCGAACACCTCCTGGGCCGTCAACCTCGTCGCGCTCGCCTTCCCCTGGAAGGAGGGCGACAACGTCGTCACCGACGACATGGAGTTCCCGTCGAACGCCTACCCGTGGCGGGCGCTTGCGGGACGCGGCGTCGAGTGCCGTGTCGCGAAAAATCGGTCGGGACGCGTGACGCTCGAGGACCTCGCCGCCCGGGTGGACGCCCGGACCCGGGTCATCGCGATCTCGTGGGTCGCGTTCCACAACGGCTGGGTCTTCCCCGTCTCGGAGATCGGGGCCTTCTGCCGGGAGCGCGGGATCCTCCTCTTCGTCGACGCCATCCAGGGCCTCGGCGCGCTCCCAATGGACGTGGGCCGAGCCGGCATCCACGTTCTCGCCGCCGACGCGCACAAGTGGCTCTACGGTTGCGAAGGCGGCGCCGTCTTCTTCGTGGCCGAGGAAGCGCGCGAGCGCGTGCCGGCAATCGTCTCGGGCTGGTGGAGCCTCAAGACCGAGGGTGAGTACCTCGAGTACCGGGCCACACCGTACGCCGGCGCGCGCCGCTACGAGCCGGGCACGCTCCCGACCGACCACGTCCTGGGGCTCTCCGCGGCCCTCGATCTGTTGAACGAAATGGGCCGGACGACCGTGCGGGACCGTATCCTCGAGATGGCAACGGGGCTGCGCGACGGCCTGTCCGCGCGCGGATGGAGGATCTCGACGCCCGAGCCGCTCGCCTCCGGCATCCTGGCCGCCGTGCCTCCGCGCGGCGACGTCCATTCCTGGGCGAAGGCCCTCGAAGAGCGCGGCGTCATCGTCGCCCCCCGCGAGGGCGCGGTGCGCTTCTCGCCGCACGCGGGCAACGACGCCAGCGAGATCGACCGCGCGCTCTCGGAGATCGACGGGATCGCCCGGGAAACCTAGAGCGACTCGGCTCCCGATCCGGCGATCAGCGCGACCGCGGTCGCCGGATCAATGACGGCTACCGCCGAGCCGCGAAAGCCCCTCGGGTCCCGTGTGACGATCGCGTCGCATTCGCGCATCGCGGCGCATGCGGCGCAGACCGCGTCCTCGAAATCACGGATCGGGAGAGCCAGCGCATGGCGCAGGACCTTCTCGTCGACCGACGCAACCCGGAACACCTTGAGCAAGTCCTCCACCGCCTGTCTCGCGAAGCGACTACCCCGGGCGCGGCCAGCGAGGTAATGAACCGTGGTCACGGCATGAGCCGACAGAAGCCCTTCTGCGAGCCCTTGCTCAATCCCGGCCCACAGCAGGGCCGCGGCATCCGCGTGAGGCTTTCGTTCCAGGAGGACGTCGAGGACGACGTTTAGATCGAGGAGGAAGCGTCTCTTCACTCGTACTTGTCGCGCACGTGACGCCGATAGGTCTCCGGGCGAACGCCCTTGAGCGAGCCGCGAAGCCGGCGAAGGACGGGCGGCGCCTCGCCGGCCGCGGGCCTGCCCGAGACGAGCTCGAGGTAGCGCTCGACCATTCGCGAGACCGACGTCCTCTGCCTCTTCGCGAATTGCTTTGCCTTCCGAACGACTTCGCCATCCACGCTGAGGGTCAGCTTCGAGCTCATACGTATCTCTTGCTCATCAATCTACGTATATCCTAGAGGCCGGCCCTCGAAACCGCAAGCGCCACTCCGCCGTCACGTCCCTGGCGCTCGACCCCACACGAGACGCGATCGTCGCGGGGACCCTCGGCGCCGGGGTCTTTGTCGTTCCGCTGAGAGAGTAGGAGTCTGGATCTACCCGCCGCCGTCTTCCGGCGGAACGGCGTCGATCGTGAGCCCCGAATCGTCGGCGAGCACGGTGCGGTTGCGCCCGCCCTGCTGCGCGCGCTGGAGTGCGCCGCTGGCGGCCTTGAGCAGACCGGACGGATCGCCGCCGGCCTCGCCCCCTTCCGCCGCGACACCGAGCGAGAGCGTGAGGGGCACGGGCCCCGCCGACGTGTGGACGGGCCGCCGCGCGAAGGCCTCCCGGATCCGCTCGGCGACGGTCAAGGCTCCAAGGCCGTCGGAGCCCGGCAGCACGATCAGGAATTCCTCGCCGCCGAAGCGGCCCACCGCGTCGTAAGGCCGAACGGAGGAGTTCATCCGCCGCGCCGCCTCGCGGAGCACCTCGTCGCCGACCGGGTGGCCGAGGGACTCGTTGACCTTGCGAAACTCGTCCAAGTCCGCCAGCACCACGCCGACCGAGCCGCTCTTGCGCCGCGCGCGCTCACGCTCCCGGTGGAGGACCTCCAGAATCGCGGCGTGGTTCCACGAGCCCGTCACCATGTCGCGCGTCGACTGGACGCGTAGCGCGTCCTGCGTAGCCCGCAGCGCCGTCTCGATCTCGACGATCCGAGCGCCGGTGCGCACGCGGGCCTTCACTTCGACCGGGTCGAGCGGCGCGAAGAGAAAATCGTCCGCGCCGGCGTTCAGGCCGTCGAGTAGATCCTCCCCGTCCGCCCGAGCGGTGAGCAGGAGGACGTACGCGGAAGGCAGGTCCGGCTGCAGCCGGAGCTTGCGGCAGACCTCGACGCCCGAGAGCCCCTCCATCTGCCACGCCAGGATCGCGAGGATCGGCGCCTGCTCGGATTCGAGCCGGCTCCAGGCCTCCAGGCCGTTGCGGGCGGGGGCGACATCGTGGCCCCACTTGCCGAGCCATGACTCGACCTGGCGGAGCCGTTCCGGATCGCTGTCGGCGACCAGAGCCCTCATTCCGCGCCTCTCTTCTGGAAGATCGGGGACCTCCGCCGAATCCTAACGCATTCGCGCTACAGCGCGTCGAACCCGACGAGATCGATACCTCTTGCGCGCGCGAGCTCCCGGATCCTGCGGTCCGTGAGGACGTCGATCTCCCGCTCCCGCTCGTCTGCGTACGTGCTCGTGGCCTTCAGCTCGGCGTCCGCGCGGCCGGGGTGGCACATCAGCTCCGCGGTCCCATCCGGCAGCTCCTCGAGGATCCGCTCGAGCGTCTCGAATCCTACGGTTTCCCGGAAGAAACCGTCCAAGAAACGGTCCGGCGTCCTCACCCCGGCAGCGCGGAGGCTCGCTCGGGCCTCGTCGCTCGAAGCGCGCGCGGGGAGCGACCGCTCGCGGGCCACAGCCGCGAACACGGGAGCGACGGAGGGGTGGAGCGCCACGTGGTGGTGGGAGTCGAGGTGAGACGGGGCCCTGTACGAAAGGAGTTGAAACAACTCGATCTGGGCGTTGAGCTCGCGGCGGACCTCCTCCGCCGGAATCCGCGGCGGCAGCTCCTCGCGCGTGCGCGGAAACCGGCCGCCGCGAGTCAGCGTCGGCAGCTCCCGGGCCGCGGCCGCCGGCGGCCCTCCCCCGCTCAGGACGAAGTGCAGACCCAGCGAGAGACGCGGCGCGCGCTCGGCGGCCTCGCGGATCCCCTGCGCCGCCGCCCTCTCGAGCACCATGACGGTCGCCGAGGTCACGATCCCGCGGCGGTGCGCCTCCAGCACGCCCGCGTTGACGCCGGGCGTGCGGCCGAAGTCGTCGGCGTTGACGATGAGCCGTTTCAAGCGAGCCTCAACACATTCTGCCTCAGTTCCTCGGAGATAATCGGCGCCAGCATGGCGACACGAGGCGTGCGGGGAGCGACGACCGTGGACGGCAACGACGCGGCCGGAATCCGGGAGGGCACGCTCGAGCTGCTCGGCATTCTGGTCGAGCAAAATCGGATCCGGCCGCAGGACCTCGCCAGCGCCGTCTTCACAGTCACCGAGGACCTCGACGCGGAGTTTCCGGCCCTCGCCGTGCGCTCGCTGCCGGGGTGGGAAGAGGTGCCGCTGCTGTGCGCGCGGGAAATCCCCGTGCCCGAATCCCTCGGGCACTGCGTCCGGGTCCTGCTTCTCTGGAATACGGAGGAGCCGCAGGAGAGCGTCCGGCATGCGTTTCTGCGCGGCGCGCGCGGGCTGCGGCCGCAGTGGGCGGTGCGCGTCGACGGGGACGACGGTTCCCCGCCAGAATGACCCGCGTCGCGGTCGTCGGCCTCGGACTCATCGGCGGCTCGGCCGCGCTGGCTCTGCGGGCGCGCGGATACGACGCGGACCCGGGAACTCGCGCCCGCGCGCGCGATCGCGGGATCGAGACCTTCGACACGCTCGTGGAAGCCCTCTCCGGCGCGGAGATCGCCCTCACTGCCGTGCCGACCGCTGCCACGCCCCAGCTCCTGCGCGAGATCTCGGCGCTCGCTTCGGCGGCGATCCTGACCGACACCGCGTCCCTCAAAGTTCCGATCGTGCAGGCCGCGTCGTCCCTGCCGCCGGGAGCGCGCTTCGTGGCGGGACATCCGATGGCCGGCTCGAGCGAGAGCGGCGTCGAGGCCGCCACCCCCGAGCTCTTCCGGGGGCGCCCGTGGATCCTGACGCGGACCGCCCGAACCGACGAGGCCGCCTTCGCCGCTGTCGCCGGGCTCGTGCGGGATGTCGGAGCGCGCGTCGTCCCGGTCGAAGCCGAACGCCACGATCGGCTGATGACGTGGCTCAGCCATGCTCCCCTCGCGGTCGCGGCGGCCCTGGCGCGGGCGGCCGACGGGGCTGCCGGCGAGGGCCTGGCGGAGATCGCGGGACCGGGCTTCCTCGGGACCACCCGGGTCGCGGCGCAGCCGCTCGCTCTGGCGCTGGAGCTCGCACTGGCCGACCCACGCGCTCTCGCCGACGCGATCGACGGGATTGCCGACGAGCTCGGCGCGCTTTCCGCCGCCCTGCGCCGGGGCGACTCCGCCGCGGTCGCCGATTACCTCGAGCGGGCCGGCGCCTTGCGCCGCGCCCTCGACCCGGCCAACTGAACGGCCGGCACTGTCACCGCGGGTACGACGCCCGCACGCGGCGAGCCAGATCCGCGAATCCCGGCAGGTCGAGGCTCTGCGCCCCGTCCGAGAGCGCCGTCTCCGGATCCGGGTGCACCTCGACGAGCACGCCGTGCGCACCCGCCGCGAGGCCGGCGAGCGCGAGCGGGATCACGATCGACCGGATCCCGGCCGCGTGGCTGGGGTCCACGATCACGGGCAGGTGCGTGCGCTCGCGAACGAGGGCCACGCCGTTCAAGTCGAGCGTGTGCCGTGTCGCGCGCTCGAACGTGCGTATGCCCCGCTCGCACAGGATCACCTCTTCGTTGCCGTCCGCCAGGACGTACTCGGCCGCCGAGAGCCACTCCTCGATCGTGGCGCCGCCGCCGCGCTTGAGTAAGATCGGCTTACCGCTCCGGCCCGCCGCGCGGAGCAGAGCGAAGTTCTGCATGTTGCGCGCGCCGATCTGCAGGATGTCCGCGTAGCGCGCGACGACCGGCACCTCTTCCCAGGACAGGACCTCCGTGACGATCGGCAGCCCCGTCCTCTCGCGCGCCTCCTCCAGGAACTTCAAGCCCTTCACGCCGAGCCCCTGGAAATCGTAGGGCGAGGTGCGCGGCTTGTACGCGCCGCCCCGGAGCATGTCGGCTCCCGCCTCCGCGACGGCGGCGGCGACCTCGAGGAGCATTCCCTCGCCTTCGACGGAGCAGGGGCCCGCGATCAGCACTGGAACGGAACCCCCGATCTCCACTCCGCGCACGGTCACGCGCGTGCCCTCGGGCCGCTGCCGGCGGTCGTGCAGGGGAATGTTCGGCCTGGGGCGGTAATGCGCGGGAGGAGGCGTCGGGGGCTTCGAGGGCGCGGTCCCGTCGTTCCATTCCCGGTAGCACCCGAGGACCACGACCTTGGTGACGAGCGCTTCGGTCGCCTCGATCGCCTCGGCCAGGCGCGGCTCGTCGGGCGCGCCTTCCACGTCCAGGTAGAAGCGGTAGGTCCAGGGCGCGGTCCGCTCGGGCCGAGACTGGAGGGAGGTCAGGTTGACGCCGCGCGACGCGAACGCCTGGAGCGCCGCGGCGAGCATCCCGGGCTTGTGCGGCAGCCAGAGCAGGAGGGACGTCTTGCGCCGGAACTGCTCCCCTTCGGCGGGGACCGGGTCGCGGGTGAACGTCAGGAACCGCGTCTGGTTGGACGGGTCGTCCTCGATGCGCTCGGCGAGGATCTCCAGCCCGTACTGCTCACCGGCCGGCCTCGGCGCGATCGCCGCCTGGTCGCGGCGCTTTTCTCGCGCCACGATCTCCGCGCTTCCCGCCGTGTCCCACTCGCTGACGAGCTCCGCTTGCGAGAGCTGGCTGTCGAGCCAGATGCGGCACTGGCCGAGCGCGACCGGATGCGAGAGCACGCGCCGGACCTCCTCCAGCTTCGTGCCCGGCAGACCGAGCAGGGCGTGATAGACGGGAAGGAGAATCTCGTCCGAGAGGTGGAGCGCGCCATCGCCGAACGAGTCGTGCAGCAGGTCGTAGGTCGCGGTCACCGAGCCGAAGAGCGAGTTCTCGATCGCGAGGCACCCGGCCTCGGCCCGGCCCTCGCGCACCGCCGCGACGACCTGCTGCACGTTGCGGCAGGCGACGATCTCCGCGTCCGGCCAGCGCCACTTCGCCGCCGCCTCGGAGAAGGACCCGTGAGTTCCCTGGATCGCCACGCGCATGGGTTCTCCCAAAAAAGAAACGGCCCCGCAATTTCGGCGGGGCCTGCTGCGTTCGGTTTCCGGTCGGCGCTACGACACGCTCTCCGAACCGGACGCGCCAAAGGCCGCGCCGGAGCCGGTAAACGGGCAGAAGCGGTATCGGAGCATCGCCGGACGAAAATACGCCGCGGCGGCCGGGGAGTCAACCGGGCCGCTCGCGGCGGGCGATCTGGAGAGTCTCCTTTTACGACTCGGCCTCCAGCGTGAAGCTGCAGATCGCTGCGCCGTTCGCGTCCTTGAGCGTGACCGTGAGCTGCTTCGTGGCGGCGTCCACGTCGACCAGCCCGTAGGCGAACGCGTTCGGCTCGATGCAGTCGGGGGCGGTCAGGCTCGTGAGGAGACCGATGAAGCCGTTCGCCGCCTCCTCCGACCCCAGAAGGGCCACGAGCTCCGCGAAGAGCGTGTCTTCGGAGACAGGCCCGGCGATGAACTCCTTGGCACGCGGGGTGGGGTCGGTGAACACGCTCTGGCGCACGTCCACGATGACGTTGGCGTGGAGGTCGCCCGTCAGAAAGACGACATTTCGGACTTCCGAGTCCCGCAGGAAGTCGAGAATCTCCTTCCGCTCCGCGGCGTAGCCCTCCCAGCGGTCGTAGGGGTCGCCGAAGAGCTCGGCGATCGGGACTTCGTTGACGACGATCTTCCAGGTGGCGGTCGAACGCAGGAGATCTTCCTGAAGGATCCGCTTCTGGAGGAAACCGAGCATCGTCCGCCCGGGATCTCCGATCACCTCGAGGCAGCCCGCCGGGGGATCCGGAGGAAGCCCCGCGAGGAGCCGGACATCGGGCGGCGAGGTCGGCAGCAGGTCTCCCTGACAGGCCGCGGTCGCGTCCGCCGATCGGAATGCCCGCTCGTCCAGGATGAAGAGCTCCACTTCCTTGCCCCAGCGGAACTTCCGGTAGAAGCCCACGTGGGAATTGTGGCCGCGGATCGGCATGTAATCCTCGAACGCTTGGCGGCCGGCCTCGAGAGCCGCCGGGTCCACGTCCTCTCCCGCGAAATCGTCGAGGACCTCGTGGTCGTCCCAGATCGCGTACGAGCCGGTCGCGGCGAAGAGGGAGCGCAGGGCCGCGTACCCGCGGTTCTGCTTGTAGCGGCCGCGAATGCACTCGACGTCGGCGCCGCACGCCGGATCGTTGTCGGCGTAGACGTTGTCGCCGTTGTAGACGAAGAAGTCGACCCCGTCTTCGCGCGCCCGGTCGAGCGTCTCGAACTGGTTGAAGGGCGGGTCGGCTGACCCGTCGAAGTCGCTCGACCACGCGAATCGCACGTTCGCGGAGACCCAGCGGTTCGGAGGAGTCCGGAACTTGCCGATCTCGCTGACGGATCCTCCGGCGCGGAACCGGTAGGAATACAGCGTGCCGGGATCGAGGTCCTCGACCTCGATCCGAACCGTGAAGTCGCGCGCGGCCACGGCGTGTCCCCGCGCGCGGTGGACGCCCCGGTGGAAGGTCGGGTCGGTGGAGACCTCGACCCGAACGGGGGTCTGCCGATTGACTCGGGTCCACAGGACGGCGATGGTCGGCCGCACGTCGCCACTCGCGACCCCGTGGGTGAACGTCACCGGGCCGCCGGCCGTCGGCTCCTGTTCCCGGGGGGAGCACTCGACCGCACCGGTCTGCAGCATCCCGAGGATCGCCAGAGCTCCGAGAAAACGCAGGCTCGAGTGGAAACGGTTCATGGTTCGCCTCCTGCAATGCAAGAGAAGCGAACGGCGCGAAACCTTACGGACTCAGGCCTCCCCCAGCGAGGCCAGCAGGTAGCGGATCTCCTCGTCGATCTCCCGGGGGTCGGCGACCGTCTCGGCGATCTCGGCGCGGAGGCTCTCGCCGAATCGACGGCGCAGCCGATGAACGGCAACCCCGACCGCGGACTCGGTCATCCCGAGCTCGGCCGCGACCGTTCGGTACGCCGGCTCGGGGTCGTCCCCGGTCAGGTAGGCCTTGAGCCGCTCGAAACGGCCGGCGTCGCCGGAGTCCGCGATCTCGGAGCGCATGCGCACCATGGCGCGCTGCAGCACGGCCGTCGCCCAACGCCTCTCGAAGAGCTTCTCGGGCGTCAGACCGTCGGCCGGCTCGATCCGGTATCGGCTCTCCGCCGCCTCGGCATCGAGGGAGAAAGGAGTGCGTCCCCCGCCGCGTTTCAAGGCCCGAGCACGGTCCCGCTCGTTGGAGAGGAAGTGCTTGATCGAGGCGAAGAGAAACGAGCGAAACCGTCCTACCTCGGGACGGAGACCCTTGAGGGCACCCTTCTCCAGGAGCTGGAGGAGGTAACCCTGCGTCAGATCGGCGGCGTCCTCAGCGGAACAACCCTGCCGGCGCACGAAGGCGTAGATCGGGTACCAGTATGCCTCGCACAACGCGGCGAGGGCTCGACGAGCCTCCTGGGAATCGGTCCCGCCCGCGGCGAGCACGAGACTCCAATTGGTCGTCGCGAAGCGATGATCCATTCTTCGAGCCAGGAAGTCTGTGCTGATTCTCTCCTCTTTGCCGGCCCGGTCCAAGAACCTCGCGCGGAAACGTCTCAATTCGCTCTGGGCTAAGATCGGTCCGCTCCGCCCGCACCGTTTTGCGGGAATCCGGGCCCGGCAGCCAGGAGGAATAGCGCGTGCGCACTCCCCGGCCGTCTCCGTGGCGGCGCCTGCCGACGGAGGCGGCCCATCCGCTCTCGGCCGACCTCGACCGGCTCGGCGTGCCGCGGGTCGTGGCGCTGATGCAGTCGGAAGACCGGCGCGTGCTGGCGGCGCTGAAGTCGGCGCGCCGCGAGATCGTCCGGGCGGCCACCGCACTGCGCGACGTCTATCTCGCCGGCGGAAACTGCCTCCTGTTCGGCGCCGGGACGAGCGGCCGCCTGGCCGTTCTCGAGGCGGCGGAGCTGCCGCCGACCTTCGGGACGGAGCCGCGGCGAGTCCGCGCATTCATTGCCGGGGGGCGCCCCGCGGTGTTCCGTTCCCGGGAAGGGGCCGAGGATGCGTTTGCCGAAGGCTCGCGGCGGGGTTCGCGCGCCCGGCCGAAGGATCTCGTGATTGGAGTCTCGGCGAGCGCCGTTACGCCCTTCGTGCGGGGGGCACTCGCCCGAGCCAGGACTCGCGGCGCGCGTACCGTGCTCCTCTGCGTAAACCCGACGCGGGAGGCGCGCGCGCTCGTCGACATCGTCGTCGCCCTTCGGGTCGGCCCGGAGGTCGTGGCAGGCTCGACGCGGCTGAAGGCCGGGACGGCCACCAAGCTCGCGTTGAACCAGATCACGACCTCCGCCTTCGCGTCCGCGGGACGCGTCTTCGGGCCCTGGATGGTCGATCTGTCCCGCAGCTCGGCCAAGCTCCGGGACCGCGCGGCCCGCATCGTGGCCGCGGCGTCCGGAACGAGCGCCGCGCGGGCGCGTGGACTACTCGCTCGCGCGCACGGCGACGTGAAGACCGCGATCTACATGGCGCGCACGGGGGCGCGATACCCCGCCGCGCGCGAGACCCTCTCCCGCGCGGGAGGAGACCTGCGGGCTGCCCTCGACTCGCCCGTCAGGAAAGCGCCTCGAGAGCGAGACTGACGGCTCCCATCGCCGGCTCCTCCCGGAGTAGGACGACTCGAGCACCAGGCGCCGCCAGACGCTCCGCGACGGCCTTCTCCAGGGTCGGCACCGCCGCGAAGGTTCCGCCCGAGAGGACGACGTCGTGAGGAGTCGAGGCGAGCCTCAGACGTTCGCGCACGCTCGACGCCGCGAGCGCGAGCTCCTGGACGGCCGCCTCGAGAATCCCCCGCGCGGTCTCGTCCCCGCTGAGCGCCGCTTCTTCCACGCGCGTGGCGAAGGCCGCGACGCGGGACCGCGGAAACTCGCCGTCGTAGACCGAGCGGAGGATCTGGCCCGGTGCCGCGATCTCGAAATGATCGTTCAGGAGCTCCTGCAAGCGCGTCACGGGACCGCGCCCGTCCTCCGCCCGCAGCGCCTCGCGCACGGCCCGGACGCCGATCCAGAAGCCGGAGCCCTCGTCTCCCAGGTGCCAGCCCCAGCCCCCGGATCGAGCCACCTCGCCGGAGGCGTTCCTTCCCCAGGCGATCGACCCGGTGCCGCAGACGAGCGCCAGGCCCACGCGTGCGGACGAGCAGCCCGCGACGAAGGCGATCCGCGCGTCGTTGGTGACGACGACCCGGTCCCGAAATCCGAGACGTCTCAGGATCGCCCGCAGCACGGCCTCGTCCTCCGGCCGGTCCGCGCCGGCGATTCCCAGGGCGAGAGCCTCCGGGCGCGGCCCGCCCGGCCCCTCCACCTCCTCGACCAACCCATGGAGCACTTTCTCGACGCCGAGCTCGCCGTGGGTCCGCAGGTTCGCGCCGCCGCCTTCGGCGCGCGACACGACCCGCCCCGTTTCCTCCGCCAGCAGCGCGACCGTCTTGGTGCCGCCGGCGTCGATGCCGAGGACGCGCCGCATCGTCAGGCGGCTGCCCCGGCTGGCGGAGCTCGGGTTGGTCTCACGCCGTAGCGCGCCGCGAGCACCGCGGCGGCGCCGGCCGCGGCGACGAGCCCGACGACCGCGAGCCCGCCGAGCCGAAGCCAGTCGGGAATTGCGGCCGGCGCCAGGAGCCGGGCGACCGCGGCGGCGTAATTCACGCCCTCCTCCGGGTTCAGGCGCGCCGCCTTCAGCGCCGACAGGAGCGAGGAGACGCCAGCGGCGATCAGGAAGCCCACGACCCCGGCGCCGGCGGCGACGAGCGTGAGCCGCGCCCGCGTCACGGGCCGGGCTTCTATGCGACCGAGCGCGTCGAGCTCCGGCTCGCGCCCCCCGATCGGAGCGAACCGCTGCAGAAGCAGAAGCCCCGGTATGGCGGCGACAGTGCTCATCAGGAAAAACGGGGTCCACCCCAGCGCATCGGCGGTGAAACCGGCGATCGGCCCGGGGAGGATGCGGCCGATGGCGAAGATGCTCGAGAAGAGGGCGTACTGGGTGGCGGAGAACTGCCTCTGCGTCATCCGCAAGAGGAGCACGCCGAAGGCTCCCGTCGCCATTCCCTGGCATAGGTTCTCGACGGCGATCGCGGAATACATCACCAGGCGGTGGGACATCGGCTGAATCACCGCGCCGACGACGCCGCCCGCGCAGGGCGAGCCCGGCGTGAGCTGGTCCACGGCGATCAAGCCGAGGAACCCGACGTCCTGCATCGCGCCGAAGATCCACAGGCAGCGCGTGAGCCCGAAGCGTTCCGTGGAGAAGCCGCCCACGATCGTCCCCGTGATCAGAAAGGTCAGGCCTATCGTGGCGGTTGCCAGCCCCACGTCCTCGGGCACGTAGCACTTTTGGATCAGGAACGGCCGGACGAGCGCCGTCGCGAGGTTCTCGCCGAATTTGTAGAGGACCAGGAAGCCCAGGATCGGGAGAATCCCGGCGCGGCGGAAGAGATCGATGAGAGGCCCCACGACCGCGTCCCGGAGCGTACGGGGCGGAACGGGCGCCACGGCCGGCTCCGGCGACCGGAGGACGACCATCGCCAGCGGCACGAACAGAAACGCCAGGACGACGAACACCGGCGGCCACCCCAGCCACTGCCCGAAAGTGATCGTCACCGCCCCGGACAGCAGGACCGCCGAGCGGGCAAACGCCGTCCGCGCTCCGACCGCGATGCCCTGCTCCTTGCGCTCGAGCACCTCGACCGCATACGCGTCGATCACGATGTCCTGGGACGCGGAGCCGAAGGCGATGAGCAGGGCGAGCACGGCCACGACGCCGACCGTCCCCGTCCCTCCGACGGAGGCGAGCCCGAGAAACCCGCAGAACAGGAACGCCTGGCAGACCAGGATCCACGAGCGGCGCGCGCCGAGATTCCCGAAGCGCGGGGCCCAGCGATCCATCAGGGGCGACCACAGGAACTTGAAGGTCCAGGGCGCCTGCGCCAGAGCGAACAGGCCGACCGTGCGGATGTCCTCCCCGCGGTACGTCAGGAACGCGGGCAGCGCGATCCACACCAGGCCAAGCGGCAGCCCCGACGAGAACGACTGCAGCGTGACGGCGCCGATGCGCCGGGAGGACGCGGCGGCGCGCAGGCTCGCCAGGGTCCCGACGCGCTCGCCCGCCATGAAGTCAGTTTACGATCCTTGACAGGCGAAACGCGCGTCTGATCTTGTCTGCCCATGCTGAACATCCTCGCCGCGCCCGCCCTCGCCGCCGGACTCCTCGCCCTGCCGGCCGCGTCCGGCTCTCCCGCTTTGGCTCCGCTGAATGGGATCTATCCGGACCTCGACGCGCTCTACGTCGACCTGCATCAGACGCCCGAGCTCTCGCTCCACGAGGAAAAGACCTCGGCGAAGCTCGCCGGGCGGTTGAAGGCGCTCGGGTACGAGGTCACCGAGCGTGTCGGAGGCTACGGGGTCGTGGCCGTGATGAAAAACGGCAAGGGCCCGACGGTCCTCGTGCGCGCCGATATGGACGCATTGCCCATCCTGGAGAAGACGGGGCTTCCTTACGCCAGCAAGGTGACGGTGAAAAACGACGCCGGCGTAGAGGTCCCCGTCATGCACGCCTGCGGCCACGACGTCCATATGACGTCGCTGATCGGCGCCGCCACGCTGCTGGCGAAATCGAAGAGCCGGTGGCGCGGCACCCTCGTCCTCGTCGCCCAGCCTGCCGAGGAGGGCGGCGGCGGCGCCAAGAGCATGCTGAAGGACGGCCTTCTGACCCGCTTCCCGAAGCCGGATTTCGCGCTCGCGCTTCACGATTTCCCGTTTCTGCCAGCCGGAAAGGTCGGAGTGACGTCCGGCTACGCCCTGGCCAACGTGGATTCCGTCGACATCACGATCTACGGACGGGGCGGCCACGGCTCCGCGCCCCAGAACACCGTGGATCCGATCGTGATCGCGGCGCGGACCGTCCTGGCGCTGCAGACGATCGTGTCCCGCGAGAACGATCCGCGAGACCCGGCTGTCGTGACCGTCGGGTCGATTCACGGCGGGACCAAGCACAACATCATTCCCGACGAGGTCCGCCTCCAGCTCACCGTGCGCACCTACAAGGACGAGGTGCGCAAGCGGGTCCTCGCTTCGATCGCGCGCATCGCGAAGGCCGAGGCCGCCGCTGCGGGCGCGCCGAAGGAGCCCGCGGTGGTCGTGGACGAGGACCGCGGATACGCCACGTACAACGACCCGGCGCTGGCGCGGCGAGTCTCCGGCGCGCTCTCGGCGGCGCTCGGCAAAGGCAACGTCGTCGACACGCAGCCGGTCATGGGCGGCGAAGACTTCGGCGAGATCGGCGCCGCGGCGAAGATCCCCTCCGTGCTCTTCTGGGTCGGGGGCACCGAACCGAAGACGTTCGCGGCCGCCGGCGGCGACATGACGCGCCTGCCGTACCTCCACTCCTCCGAGTGGGCGCCGGACCGCGAGCCGACGCTGAAGACGGGGACGGCGGCGCTCACCGTCGCGGCCCTGGAGCTGCTGGGCAAGCCCTAAGACTGTGAGCGGCGTCCTCGACTTCCAGCTCTTTCGCATCGCCGGGTCCCCGGTCACGGTCGGAAGCCTGATCACCGCCCTGGCAATTTTCGCGAGCTCTTACATCCTCGCGCGGTTGGCGCGGCGCGTGGTGGTTCAGCGTGTTCTCGCAGGCACACGCCTGACCGCCGGCATCCGCTACGCGATCGGGCGGTTCCTCGGGTATCTGATCCTCTTTTTCGGGACCGTCGTCGCCCTGGAGACTCTCGGCGTCCACGCGGGGGCGCTCGCGGCATTCGGCGCGGCGTTGGGTATCGGCATCGGCTTCGGCCTGCAGGACATCGCCCGGAACTTCATATCGGGCCTGATCCTGCTCATCGAGCGGCCGGTCCAGGTGGGCGACCGGATCGAAGTCGGCAACGTCTCGGGGGACGTCGTCGAGATCCGAAGCCGGGCGACGGTGGTCCGCACCAACGACGACATCCATCTGATCGTGCCCAATTCCCGGTTCATCTCCGATACCGTCATCAACCATAGCTTCGGCAAGTCGCGCGTACGCCGCAGGATTCCCGTCCGTGTGGCTTCGAGCTCGAACCCTCGCGAGGTGGAGACGGTCCTGGTCGAGGCGGCGCGCTCCAGCGCGAACGTCCTTTCGGACCCGCCGCCGACAGTCCGGCTGCGCGGGTTCGGAGATTCCTCGCTCGATTTCGAGCTCCTATGCTGGACCGCGACGAGGCTCAATCTTCCCGGGGCGTTTCGGAGCGAGCTCAATTTCCTGGTGCACGAGGCTTTGACCAAACACGGCATCCAGCTCCCCTCCCCGCAGCACGACGTGCACATCCGTTCGGCTGTCCCGCTCGATCGGCCCGTTGCGGGCAACGGCCTCCCGGGGTCCGGCACGGAAGATGCAGATTGATAGGACCGGGAGGAGTCATGAACAAGGAGGAGCGCGAAGGTAAAGCGGCGACCCTGAAGGGTCGCGTCAAGCAAGCGGCTGGGATCCTCATCGACGACGAAAAGCTCGAAAAGCAAGGCTCTCGAGATCGTACAGAGGGCGAGGCCCGGGAAACGGTGGGTAAGGCCCGCCGAAAGGTCGGCGAGGTCCTCGAGGATCTCGGGAAGAAAATCAAGCGCTGACGGCGACGCTGTCGGCCCAGAGCACCGGACGGACATCCTCTCACCGGCGCGGGTGAATCTGCTTTAGGATTCGCCAATGGCCAGCGCCCGCCCCATTCGACGACCCCGCTCCGCCGTCTCAGCCCGGCCGCGCCGCCCTCAGCGTCAGCGCTTCCACGAGGCGGCGAGCCTCTACGGGATCCCGAACTGGGGCAAGGGATTCTTCCACGTCTCCGAGGACGGGGATCTCGTCGTGCGGCCCACCCGCGAGGCGGGGCGGAGCGTGTCGCTCAAGCAGATCGTGGACGAGGCCGCGGCGCGCGGCATCGCGACGCCCCTGGTGATCCGCTTCCCGCAGATCCTGTCGACCGCCGTCGCGAACCTGAACGACGCCTTCGCCCGCGCCATCGACGAGTACGGCTACGGCAACGTCTTCCGCGGCGTCTTCCCGATCAAGGTCAACCAGAAGCGCGTCGTCGTGGACCACATCGTCGCGGCCGGGCACCGGTACGGTTACGGCCTCGAGGCCGGCTCCAAGCCCGAGCTCCTTGCGGCGATCGCCGCGGACCTCGGCCCCGAGTGCCTCATCACGTGTAACGGCTACAAGGACGACACCTTCGTGCGCATGGCCTTGAACGCCGTCCGGATGAAGAAGAAGGTCGTGCTGATCCTCGAGAAAGTCTCCGAGCTCGACCGGATCCTCTCGGTCGCAAAGGCGCGGGGCGTCCGGCCGCTCATCGGAATGCGCGCCAAGCTCTACGCCCGCGGGTCCGGGAAGTGGGCCAAGTCGGGCGGCGAGGCGGCCAAGTTCGGCCTGACGACTCCCGAGATGCTCGAGACCGTGAAGATCCTCAAGTCGAAGAAGATGCTCGACTGCATGGTCATGCTGCATTTCCACATCGGGTCGCAGATCACCGACATCCGCAAGATCAAGGACGCGATCCGCGAAGCCGGGCGCGTGTACGCGAAGCTGCGCGCCGAGGGTGTGCCGATCCAGTACCTGAACCTCGGCGGCGGCCTCGGGGTGGACTACGACGGCTCGAAGACCGCCTTCGAGTCGTCCATGAACTACTCGGTTCAGGAGTACGCCAACGACGTCGTGTACACCGTCAAGCAGATCTGCGACGAGGAGAAGGTGCCGGCGCCCGTGCTGGTGACCGAGTCGGGCCGCGCCGTGACCGCCTATCACTCCGTCTTCGTGACCAACGTGCTCGACGTCGCCGACCGGATCGAGCAGGGCCGCCGCGTGGACGTCGGGGCGGGCGACCCCAACGTCCTCCAGGAGCTCGCGTCCATCTACGAGACGGTCAATGCCAAGACGATCCGCGAGAGCTACCACGACGCCCTCCAGTACAAGGAGGAGCTCTTCACGCTATTCAACCTCGGGCACCTGTCCCTGGAGGACCGTTCGCGGGGGGAGATCCTCTTCTGGCAGATCTGCGAGAAGATCCACAAGGACCTGAAGACTCTGAAGGAGATTCCCGAGGAGTTCGAGGACATGGAGACGACGCTCGCCGACAAGTACGTCCTGAACTTCTCGGTCTTTCAGTCCCTTCCGGACGTCTGGGCGATCGACCAGCTCTTCCCCGTCCTGCCGATCCACCGGCTCGACGAGCGGCCCGGGGAGCTCGGCACGCTCGTCGACATCACGTGCGACTCGGACGGGAAGATCGAGAAGTTCATCGACCTGCGCGACATCAAGGAGACGCTGCCGCTGCACGCGCTGAAGGACGGCGAGCCGTACTACATCGGGGTCTGCCTCATGGGCGCCTACCAGGACGTGCTCGGCGACCTGCACAACCTGTTCGGAGAGGCGCACGAAGTCATCGTCACCGTCGACGAGAAGGGGCGAGGGCACATCGACGACGTGCTTCCGGGCGAATCCTGCGAACGGGTGCTCGAGTACATGAACTATGACCGGACCGGGATTCTCGACTCGATCGGGCGCCAGCTCGCCCGCGTGGCCGGCAGGCCGCTGAAGAAGGACGAAGCGCGCTCGATCTACAAGGAGTTCGAGGAGGTCTTCCCGCGCTACACATACCTGGAGCGCTGACGAGGATTCGGATTTCGAAGTTTGGATCTCGGAGTCTCTTGCTGGCAGCCTTGCTGCCAGTCACTGCGGGCGCTGCGGTCCCGCCGGCCCCGCCTGCACGGGAGCTCGTCGTCGGCGTCTACGAGGCGCCCCCGTGGGCGATGAAGGCGAGAGACGGAGCGTGGCGCGGCCTCACCGTCGACCTCTGGAAGGAGGTAGCCGCGGATTTGAGCCTCCCCTATCGCTTCGTTGAGGCCCCGCCCAACGCCATCCTCGACGCCGTGAGCCAGGGCCGCATGGACCTTTCCGCCGGCCCCTTCGCCGCGACGATCGAGCGCGAGCAACTGCTGGATTTCACGCACGCGTACATCGTCTCGGGCGTCGGTGTCGCGGTGCGCCGCAGGGCCGACGAGGATCGCTGGCTCGCGGTGGTCGAGGCGCTCTCGACGCCGACGGCCCTGCGCCTGTACGTCGCGGTCGCGGTGCTGATGTTCCTGGCGGGCGCGGCCCTGTGGCTTCTCGAGCGCCGGCGCAACGCCATGTTCTCCGGCTCGACCGCACGGGGCCTCGGCTCCGGATTCTGGTGGGCCGGCGTGACGACCGTCGGCGTGGGGTACGGCGACAAAGTGCCGATCACGTTTTGGGGCCGGCTGATGGCCCTTCTCTGGATGTTCATCAGCCTGATCCTCGTCACATCGTTGACCGCGTTCGTGGCCGCTCGCCTGGCGCTCGCCGAGTTCGGCGAGATCCGCGGCGTGGCAAGCCTGAGAAACGCCGTCTCGGCCGGCGTCGAGGGCTCGGCCGCGACCGATTTTCTGCGGCGGGAGAAGATCCCGCACCGGCTCTATGCCAGCGGCGCCGAGGCGCTCGCAGCACTCTCGGCTGGAGAAGTCAAGGCGGTGGTCTACAACGGAGCGGTGCTGCGGTACTACGCCGAGCGCGATCCGGGGAAGCTCATCGAGGTGCTGCCGGGAACCCCCGAGGCGATGTCTTACGCCTTCCCCCTGCCGGACGGGAGCCCCCTGCGCGGCCCGATCAACGCCGCGCTGCGCCGCGCGATGGCGGAGGCGCACTGGCGCGACCTCGAGGACAGGTACCTCGGCGGCGAGGTCCCATAGGCCTGCCGAGCGCAGCCGTCATTCCAACAGGAACTCCTTCATGAACAGGACCGCCGCGTAGCACTGGAAATCGCGGTTGGATTTCTTGGCGAAGCCGTGGCCCTCGTCCTTCGCCATGAGGTACCAGACCCGCGTGCCGACGCCGCGAATCTTCTCGAGCATCTGCACGGACTCGGAAAGCGGCACGCGGGGATCGTTCGCGCCCTGGATGACGAAGAGCGGCTTCTTGATCCTCTCGGCGTTGTTCAGCGGCGCGGTTTTCTCCAGGAACTGGCGCATCTTCGGGTCGCGCTCGTCGCCGTACTCCGCCCGGCGCAGGTCCCGCCGGTATCCGGACGTGTTCTCGAGAAACGTCACGAAAGACCTCGACGACGAAGAGGTCGCCACCGATTACGCAGCGTGCAGCGGAAAGTTCCCCAGCGGCGGCCCGATCAGCGCGGCCCTGGAATGGACCAGTTGCCCACCGGGTAGAGCGTCGGGCCGACGGTGTGACAGTCGTCCGCGTCGCCGCCTGTATGCAGATTGCCGGCCCGGTACCACACGACCACGTCGGGCGAGGTCGTCTCCCCGCTTACGAAGCCGTTGATCTTGATGGCGCAAGCAGGCCCGCTCTGGCCCTGATCGTCGATCTCGGCCCCCGCCTTGTAGCGCAAAAGCCAGACGTCTCCGACCGAGAACGTGTCGGCTGGAAGGTCCGTCTCCGGTCCCGGCACGATCCGATAGCCGCGGTGCGTGCCCGAGTCCACCACCGACCAGGCTATTCCCGGCTGACTCGCTCGGCGCATGGCCTCGGTCGGAAGTACGACGATCGGCGGGCGCGTACGGCCGCGTCCACCGCCCGAGCCCGGCGCGGGACCCTCCGTGACGATGTCGTTGGCGGAACCGTCCACGTCGAAGTCGAAGCGCCAGTAGGCGTGGTGGCGGTGAGCATAAGCGACGCACGGGTCGCTCACGGCGGCGTACCCGAAGAAAGGCTCGATCCGCCCGTCGAGATGAAAGGTCCACTTCATGAGGTAGCGGTACCAACCGGCTTCTGTCTGCGTCGTCAGGATCAATCGGTCCGCAAGCTTCTCGGCGGCCACGCCCTCGAAGCTGCCGACGTCGCCCCCGGAGCCTCCCGCCTCACAGACGGTCACGGGAGGAACAGTAGGTTCCGCGTAGCCGGGCGAGATCACGTTGTCCGCCTGAAAAACGACCTCCTGATCCATCCAATCGCGGTAGCACGGGCCGCATCCGGCCTCGTAATTCACGTTGAGGATCGGCACATGCGCCCGCTTCATCACGAGGTAGCCGTTGTAATAGACGTTGCGGATTTCCAGGCCCGATCCATTCGGGCCGCTGCTGTTGGCGGGCCGCATCCAGCAGAACTGCCACACAGGGTCCGCGGTGGGCCAGGACATCAGTATCTCGGTCGTGCCGTTGCACGCCGGCTGAGCAGCGCATGGCGCCGCGATCGCGGCGGCGGCGAGGAGGAGACCACCGAGACGGCTGCGCGCGCTCATCGACTCGCCCTCTCGGAACCCGGTGTGTAGGCTCGGTACACAGTCTCGCGCTTGACGAGATCGACGACGACCCACCGGATCAGCCCCACTCGGTCCGGCGAAATCAGTTGGATCTGGACGCACCGGCTTCCCGGGCCACAGCGCTCACCTCGCCCTTCTTCGAGCGCGAAGCCGCCCTCGAAGATCGCGGATCGTCTCGACGCGATTCGGTCGAGCTCGGGATCCGCGTGCACCACAGCCAACGCTTCGGTTAATTCCTCCCGGGAGGGTCTCGGCATGTTCTGCGTGATCTTCCGGCTTCCGGTGAGCTCGCCGTCCAGGGTGTAGTAGTTCTCGCGGGCGACTCCCAGCCCGTAGTCGAAGACGACCTCGACCCGCCGGGGGAACTCGCGGCCCCCCGCCTTGATGGTCTCCTCCCAGGTCCGGAGCAGGCGCACGGGCCGCGAGGTCCGGGTGACGGTCGCCGCCAGGGCGACGGCGGCCGGCACGACGGCCGCCAGAACCAGAAATGCCGGGGCGATTCTGCGCATGGGCACCGTCCTTGTCGAGAGTAGGGGGGCATCGTAGCAAAGATGGCCCCCCGGGGCTACGGTGTGGCGGCCGCCTCCGCCAGGGCGCGTTTGCGGGCCGCTTCGAACTCGTCTCCCTTGTTCCACTCCGGCAGGGTCGGGGCGTTTGCGACGGCCACCCCGAGAGAGAAGCAAAGCTGCGCGTCCTCAACCGCGCCGGAGAGATCCCAGCTGTCCCGGTACTGGTCGGAGGGCTGGTGATAGTCCGTCCGGGTGTAGAGGTCGATCTGCTCGCGGCCCCAGCCAGCCGGCTTCCCGATCACCTCGGTCCCGGACTTGAGGTAGGCGGCCGGCACGCCGATCCTGGCGAAATTGAACTGGTCGGACCGGTAGAAGCTTCCGCGGTCGGGGAACTCGTCCGGCTTGACCGTGCGTCCCTGAGCGGCGGCGAGAGCGAGGATGTCGCGGTCGAGGCTCGATTTGCCGAGGCCGATGGCCGAGATGTCGCGGGTCTTCCCCCAGATCGCGGCCCCGTCGATATTGATGTTGGCGGCGATCCGTCCGGCCGGGACCGGCGGATGCTTCGCGAGGTACTCCGATCCGAGAAGGCCCTGCTCCTCTGCCGCCACGAACGCGAAGTAGACCGAGCGCGCAGCCGGTTTCGGCAGGTCCGCAAATGCTGCCGCGATCGCGAGGACCGCCCCCACGCCTGAGGCGTTGTCGAGCGCGCCGTTGTAGATCGCGTCGTCTCCCGGCTTGGCTCCCGTCTTCACCCCGAGGTGATCGTGGTGCGCCGTGTAGACGACGGCCTCCTTCGTGAGCTTCGGGCCGCCGCCCGCGATCACGCCGATCACGTTGGCCGACGTGGTCTTCTCGATCGTGTTGGCCATCGCGAGCGAGAGACGGACGCCGAGAGGCACCGGGCGGAACTTGCGCGACTCGGCCGACTTCCGGAGCGCGTCGAGGTCCTTGCCGCCAAGAGCGGCGATCCGGCGGGATGCCTCCTCGGTCGCCCACCCCTGGAGCTCGAGGCGCGGCGATCCGTCGTCGGGAAGCACGAATCGCTCCCCGGACCAGGAAGTCTGCACGACCTGCCACGGATAGGCCGCCGACGGGGTCGTGTGAATGATGACGACGCCGGCCGCTCCCTTCTTTGCCGCCTGCTCGTACTTGTAGTCCCAGCGGCCGTAACGGAGCCGCGCCTTGCCGGCGAAGAGAGCGGGATCGCTCTCCGGATCGTTGTTCATTACGACGAGGACCTTGCCCTTCACGTCGGCGTCCTTGAAGTCGTCCCACCGGTGCTCCGGAGCGACGATTCCATAGCCGACGAAGACGAGCTCGGCGTCGTCGAGCCTGGCTGTCGGGTTCTGCGTGCCGGAGGTGGCGATGAAGTCGTCCGAACGCTTGAGGGTCAGGCTACGGCTCTTCGCCGTGAGGGTCAGGGTGTCGGGAACCTGGGAGGTGATCCCGATGAGCGGCACCTTCTGGTACCAGCCGCCGCCCGGCGCGCCGGGCTGAATGCCGAGGGCCTCGAGCTGCGCGGCGATGTACTCCTGGCCGAGCCGGTCCCCGCGGCTCCCGGGACCGCGCCCTTCGAGGAGGTCCGAGGCGAGGAATCGCACGTGCGCGCGGATGAGCTCCGGCGTGATCTCCGCGGCCGCCGCCTTCTCCGCGGCGCCGATGACGGCCGGAGACGCGGACGCGGCGGGCGAGACGAGCAGCGAAGAAACGGTCAGTGCGGCGGCGAGTAGGTCCACGGGGAGGCCTCCTTGGGCGCGAGCTCAGGGTTTCGGTGCGGGCGCCTCGTTCTTCTGCTGTTCCTTCGGGGGCTCGTCTTTGGGCAGCGGCTTGCGCGGCATGAGGCTGTCGCGCACCGACGCCTGGTACGCGAAGGTGGCCATGACGACCGAGGCCTGCATGAGGTCGTTTTTCTGCAGGCGCTCGTAGAGGTCCATGTTCGTGTGGTGCGTGCGTGTGTCGTATTCGAGCACGTCCTGGATGAACTGGAAGCCGGGCAGGCCCGCCTCGTCGAACGACTCGTGATCGGTGCCGCCCGTGTCGTTCATCGTCACGAGGGTGGCGCCGAGGTCCTTCAACGGCGCGAGCCAGGCCTCGAAGATCGGCACGACCGCGGCGTTGTCCTCGGCATAGATGCCCCGGATCTTCCCGGTGCCGTTGTCGAGGTTGAAGTAGACCGAGAACTTCGCGTGCTCGGGTTTGATCGTCAGCGGGCCGGTGTTCTTGCGGAGGTAGAACGGCTTGTCCTTCTCTTCGGGAGTCGGTTCGGGCCGCGACGCCAAGTGCTGCGAGACGTAGGCGCGCGATCCGTAGACCCCCTGCTCTTCGCCGCTCCAGAGGCCGATCCGGATCGTGCGGCGCGGCCGCGCCCCGACGGCCTTCAGGATCCGCATCGCCTCCATGGCGACGACCGAGCCTGCACCGTTGTCGGTTGCGCCGGTGCCGCCGTGCCAGGAGTCCAGGTGCGCGCCGACCATCACGACCTCGTCCTTCCAGTCGGTGCCGGGGATCTCGGCAATCGTGTTCCACTGCATCAGGTCGTCTTCGATGAAGCGCGCCTTCACGTCCATCTCGATCTCGACGTCCACCTTGCGGTCGAGCAGGCGGGCGACGCGGCCGAAGTGCTCGGGCTCCATCGCCAGCGAGGGGAGACCCTGCGGGTCCCCCTTCTTCCACGATCCCCCGCCCTGGACGCCGAAGGTGCCGAAGTCGCCTCGGGCAGGCAGCACGATGGCGAGCGCCTTCTCCTCGGCGAAGAACTTCTCGGCCGCCTTGCGCAGTTCGCGCAGCTTCGCGAAAGCCGCGCGGTCGTAGCGCGGCGCGCGCCCCGGCATCTCGTACTCGAAGAGCTCGGCCATCGCCTTCTCGTCGTACCGCCCGGATTCCGGCTTCTCGTGGAGCTTGAGCTCGCGGGGCTCGCCGAAGAACACGATCTTGCCCGCGAGCGTCCCTTTGAGCTTCTCGAGCTCCTCCTTCGCCTTGACGTTGACCCGGGCGGCGCTGGCGCGCACCGGGCCGTTGGTCCCCGGTGTCCAGGCCTCCGGGAGCGCGTAGAGCTGCGCCGCGTCGGGAGCGACCATGCGGATCGAGCAGGCCTCGTAGGTCCAGCCGCGCCCGAAGGGTCCCCAGCTATCCAGATGCGCGTTGGCGAGGCCCCACTCGGCGAGCCTCGACTTCGTCCACTCGTTGGCCGCCTTCATCTGGGGCGATCCCGTCAGCCGCGGCCCGATCCGATCCATCAGTTCGGACGCCGTCTCCATGACTTTGGAGTTCGTGAAACCCTCTTGACGGATTCGCGTGATCATGTCGAGGTCGACGCGCTCCTCGGAGGCCATCGGAGCGGCCAGAACCGACAGGCAGAGCAGAGCGGTGAAGCGTTTCAGGATATACCTCCTCGGAGCAAAACCGCGGAACGGTACCACCCCACTCCGGAGCGGTCAACCACGGGCGGCATCCGCTCTCTCGCGCTCGCCTCCGAGGACTTTCCGGGCTGCGCTCGGGTACGATCCAATTTCCCGACAGTTGGGAGGTTGCCCTGAATCCAGCTGGTGCGCTTTCGCGGCTCGCGACATTCTCGCTTGTGGCCATTGTGTCCGTTCCAGGCCCAGCCGCGGCCGAGGACCCGGGTTTCGTGCTGCAGGGCGAGGGGGGGCTCGTCACGTCGCTGGTGCTCGATCCCTCCGCCCCGGCGACGCTGTACGCGACGACTGCGCGCGGCCTCTTCAAGTCGACCGACGGCGGCACCACGTGGCAGCCGCGCAACCGGGGGCTGGAACGCCACTCGGTGCTCGGTCTCGCCGTGAATCCGCAGTCCCCCGCCCAGCTCTTCGCCACGACCGACACGGGCGGAATGTACCGGAGCGAGGACGGCGGTCTGAACTGGGCGGCGGCCAACGACGGGCTGTCCGCGCGCTACGTCGGGACCGTCACGGTCGATCCCCATCGGCGGGCGACGCTCTATGCGGGCGCCGAGGCAGGACGCCTCTTCAAAAGCACGGATGCCGGAAGGACATGGACGGAGCTGACGACCCCCATCTCCCGCGTCACGGTCACGTCGATCACCGTCGACCCCGCTCGGCCGGACTCCCTCTACGTCGGAACCAACAGCCAGGGCATCTTCAAGACGAACGACGGCGGAACGACCTGGATTCAGCCGGCCGGCCGCCTGCGAAAGGGAACCGTCTGGAACGTGACCGTCGACACGACGACGCCGACGACTGTTTACGCCGGTACGCACGATGGTCTCTTCAAAAGCGTCGACGGGGGCCTCAACTGGTCTATTAGCCACCGGGGAATGCTGAGCATCAACGTCCTGGCGCTGGCGATGCACCCGTCCGATCCGGCGATGCTTTATGCCGCGACGGCTTTCGGCATCTACAAGTCGACCGACGCGGGAGGGAGCTGGACCCTGTTGAAGCGAGACCTGTACGTCACGGCGCTCGCGATCGACCCGCTCACGCCCTCGGTGCTCTACGCCGGCACACACCTCGGCGTCCTCAAGACCCACAACGCAGGCTCGGATTGGGCGCCCGTGCGATTGGCGGGCACAGAGGCGCGTCCCGCCGCGCCGCTGCCCCCCCTTCCCGCGCTCGGACGGCGCGCGCCGCCGCCGCCGGGACCACTGAGGCCCCTTCCGGTCCGCTCGCGGCGACCCCAGGCGCATCAGCCGGAACCGCGAAAGCTCCTCTCGATCAAGTCGCCAGGAAAAGAGTGATCGCGAACCGCGCGTCCGGCTCGATCCACTGCTCGTGGAGGCGAAAGCCCGCCCCCTCTCCCATCGCGACGACCTCCTCGGCCTGATACTTGTAGGAGCTCTCGGTCCAGATCCACTCGCCCGCGGTGAAGGAGACCTCGCATTCCGCGCGGGGGATGCGGACCGTCTGGCGACATTGCGACACGAGGCGCATCTCGACGCGCGCTTCCCGCGGGCTCCAGACGGCGCGGTGACCGAACGCGGACAGGTCGAAGTCCGCGAGGAGCTCTGTGTTGATCCGCTGAAGCACGTTCTTGTTGAAGGCCGCCGTGACGCCCAGGGGATCGTCGTAGGCCAGCAGCAGCTCGCTCTCCGGCTTGAGGAGGTCCGTTCCCAGGAGCAGCGCGTCGCCGGGCCGCAGTGTGCCGCGGATCTCGCGCAGGAACTCTTGCGCCGCGGGCCGGTCGAAGTTGCCGATGTTGGACCCGAGAAAGAGGGTCATCAGCGTGCCGTGCGCCGGCCGCTCGCGCGCCGCGTGCCGCAAGCCCTCCTCGTACGTCGCGCGATGCCCGACCACCGAGATGTGCTCGAGCCGGCCGAGCGTGCGCTCCGAGAGCTCGAGCGCGTCCGGCGAGATGTCGATCAGGTGAACGAGGACCCTCTTGCGCCGGCTGCGCAGGCTTTCGGCGATCATCGCCAGCTTTTCGCCGCTGCCGCAGCCGAGCTCCACGAGCGTGACCGGGTCCGCCGCGGGCCCGACCATGTCCGCGGCGAAGTTCGACAGCAGCCTCCCCTCGGCCCGCGTGATCCGATACCACGGCAGGTGGCAGATCGCCTCGAAGAGCGCGGAGCCGAGGCCGTTGTAGAGGTACCGGGATTGGAGCTGCTTGGGGTCGAGGGCCAGATCCCGCCGCACGTCGGCCGCGAAGTCGCGAACGGACTCGAGAGGCGGTGCCTGGGCGCTCGTCGGGATCATGGAAGTGACTGCCCGCTCATCCCACAAGCCGGAACTTCGCGTAGACAAACGGATAATTCCCCCGAAACCAGTTCCGGTAGCTCCTCCGGAGCAGCTCCCTGGCCGTCGCCGGGGAGGCGCCCTTCAGGACCCGGTGCTTCCCGTCGAAGAAGTCGGCGGAGTACTGCGGGTAGGACGGCATCGGCTCGAAGCCCGCAAAGCCGTCGAATCGTGTGGAGGTCCACTCCCAGCCGTTGCCGACGAGGTCGTGAATGCCCCACGCGCTCGCGCCTCGCGGATACGAGCCCACCGGAACCGGATCGTCGGAGGCGAGATCGAAGTTGCCGCGCGAGGGGTCCGGGCCCTCCTCTCCCCAGGGATAGGCGCGCTCGGCTCCTTCCGGCGTCCCGTAGGACGCGCGGTGAAACTCCGCCTCGGTCATGAGCCGCGCCCCCTTCCAGCGGGCGTAGGCCGCCGCTTCCGCGTGCGTCGCGTAGACCGGCCAGGCCATCGGCAGGGGAATGAGATCCCACATGCCGCGCCAGAACCAGCTTCCGCGATGGAGCTCCCAGAAGAGCGGGTGTCGCGCGGATTGCTCGGTGCGCCACTGCCAGCCTTCCTCGTCCCACAGGACCTCATTCCCGTATCCCCCGGCGTCGAGAAACTCGAGGAAGTCGCGGTTGGTGACGCTGTAGACGTCGATCGTGAACTCAGGGACCTCGACCCGATGCGCGGGCCGCTCGTTGTCCCACGCGAACGGCGCCTGCTCGGGATCGGCTCCAAGCGTCGCCGTCCCCGCCGGGACGCGCACGGACCGCCGCGCCGGCGGCTCGCCCCCGATGCGAGGTGTTGAAAGACCGAGGGGCCGCACCTTCTGGTCGTACGGCAGCCGGTGCCACATGTAGCGCAGAGTCTCGAGGTGCATCGGCTCGGGCTCGAGGACGGCCCAGGCCGCCAGGCCGCCCCGCAGGATAGGGTTGTCTTCGCGGAAGATGTCGCGGTGCGCGATGGCGTCGAGGACCGCGCGGTCCGCGGCGGCCGCGTAGCTGCGGATCTCGATGCGGGAGGGCCACGCGCTCGCGCCCGCGGGAACCGCTTTCTCGTCGTCCGGGTCGATGCCCCGCTCGAACAGCACCTCGTAGTCGGGGTCGACCGGGCCGTCGCCGAGCCCGCGCTTCAACAGCGTGTTCACCGCGAAGGCGGGGATGTGGCCTTCATAGAAGCAGATCGGGTTGCGCAGAGCGATGGGCCGCGTCTCGTAGGCCTCCGGCCGCACCGAGTCGAAGAGCGCCTCGGTGCGCTCGCGGTTGCGGATGTACCAGGCCGCGAGGGCCTCGCGATCGAGGGGCGTATCCGTAGCCACCATCCAAAGATACTCTGCAAGGAAGATGCTAGATTCGCGATCATGAATGTGGCCCTCCTCGCTCTCGGCGCGCTCGCGGTCGCCTCCCCGGCGCCGCGGCTGACCTTCGCCACGAACCTCGCGGAGCGGCTCGCGAAGCTGCCCCGCACCGCGATCGACTACGACCGAGCGCTGCTGGACGAGCGGGAAACGCGCGTCCTGCAGGAGCTCATCGAGGCCTCGAGGCCCGTCGGGGAGATCTTCCTGCGCCAGGTCTCGAAGGGGAACCCGCGGCTCCGCCGGCCGCTCTCCGGCGAGGCCGCGAAGGGCGCGCCCGGCGCCGCCGAGGCTTTGAGCCTGTTCCGGATCCATGCGGGCCCGTGGGATCGCCTCGACGGCAACACGCCGTTCATCGGCGCCAAGCCCAAGCCGCCGGGGGCCGCCTTCTACCCCGCCGACCTGACGAAGGAGGAGTTCCAGCGCTGGGTCTCGGCGCACCCCGCGGACCGGAAGGCTTTCGAGGGCCTCTTCACGGTGATCCGGCGGGACGGCCGAAGCCTCGCCGCGATCCCCTACTCGCGCGAATACCGCAACTTCCTCGAGGCGATCGTGCCGCGTCTGCGCAATGCGGCGAGCCTGACGGGCAACGCGTCGCTGGCCGCGTATCTCACGAAGCTCTCCCGGGCTCTCCTGGCCGACGACTATTACCCGTCGGACGTCGCCTGGATGGATATCGATTCCGACATCGAGTTCATCCTGGGACCCTACGAGGTCTACGAGGACCGGCTCTTCAACTACAAGGCTTCCTTCACGGCCTTCGTCACCGTGCGCGACAAGACCGAAAGCGCGAAGCTCGCGATCTACGCAAAGCACCTGCCCGACATGGAGAAGAACCTCCCCATCCCGGACGAGCACAAGAACCTGGATCGTAAGTTCGAGTCGCCGATCCGCGTCGTGCAGGAGGTCTTCACGGCGGGCGACACGCGCGCCGGTGTCCAGACCGCGGCCTTCAACCTTCCCAACGACGAGCGCGTGCGCCAGGCCAGGGGCTCGAAGAAGATTCTGCTGAAGAACGTGATGGAGGCCAAGTACCGCGTCGCCGGCAAGCCCATCGCCGAGCGCGTGCTCGACCCCGCGCAGATCTCCGCGCTGTCCTTCGATGCCTTCTTCAACCAGACCCTTTTTCACGAGCTCGCGCACAGCCTGGGCCCGGGCATCATCACGGGGCCCGACGGCCGGAAGGTCGAGGCGCGCATCCCGCTCCAGAACCTCTACTCCACGATCGAGGAGTGCAAGGCCGACGTCGTCGGCATGTGGGCGTTGCTCCAGGCGATCGACAGCGAATGGCTGACGTCCTTCGACGAGAACGCCCTCGCGGTGACCGTCTCGGCGCTCTTCTACCGCTCGATCCGGTTCGGCGTGGACGAGGCGCACGGCGGCGGGACCGCGGTCCAGTGGAACTGGTTTCGCGAGAAGGGCGCGGTCGTCCCCGCCGGAGAGGGACGCTTCCACGTCGAGACCGCCCGGTTCCGCGAGGCCGTCAAAAGCCTCGCCCATGAGCTCCTCATGATCGAGGCGACAGGCGATTTCGCGAGGGCCCGTAAGCTGCTCGATACATACGGACAATCCAACCCGGAAATGGACGCGGTCAATGCACGGTTGAAAGACATTCCGGTCGACATCGCCCCCATTTACGTCGCGGCCGGAGAAAAGTGAGGAAAACCATGGAAGAGAACGACCAGGACGCGAGAACGGTGGTCTCGATCTCTCCGACGCGGCGGCGCAAGGCCGCGCCCCGCAAGCCTGCGGCGGCGCGCAAGCCCGCCAAAACCCCGGCGCGCCGCAGGGCCCCGGCCCGGCGGAAGTCTGCGCCGAAGGCGGCTTCCTTCGAAACGGTGATCCGGTCGATCACTAGGGGAGTGACCATTGCGCGCGCGGCGATCGCCGAAGCATCCGGCCAGGGCGTGGCCGCCATGCGCCGCGCCGTCGGGGATGCGTCGAAAGTCTCCCGCAAGACGGTCAAGCGCCTGGCCGCCGAGTGGAAGACGATGGACCCGAAGAAGAAGGCCGGCATGCTCGCCGCGCTGCTCGGGGCGGCCGCGGCCGCCTCGGCGCCGCTCGTGCGCAAGAGCTTCAAGAAGTAGCGTGGCGGGACGCGGGCAATCGCGGCGGCCCTCTTCCGGCCGGAGAGGGAGAAGGACGGTTGCGGTCCTCGCGCTCCTCGTCTTCGTTGTCGCGCCCGCGGCTGCGCGCGCGGCAGAGCCGGCGGCCCCTTCCTATGCGCTGAGTCCCCCGACGGCGGGCGGCCTCGAGGCGGTCGACCGGATGCTGCGCCGCCTGGCGACGCACCGGCGCCTCCTCGTGGTCGCGGCGCACCCGGATGACGAGGACACGGAGCTGCTCGCGGCGGTGGCGCAGGGCATGGGGGGCGAGGCGGCTTACCTCTCCCTCTCGCGCGGCGAAGGCGGCCAGAACCTCGTCGGGCCAGACCTCGGCGTGGGGCTCGGGCTCGTGCGCTCGCAGGAGCTCTCCGCGGCGCGGCGGCTCGACGGCGCCCGCCAGTTCTTCACGCGCGCCTACGACTTCGGGTTCACCCGCTCCCTGGAGGAGACGCTGGAGAAGTGGCCCCGCGAGGTTCTGCTCGAGGACGCCGTGCGGGTCCTGCGCCGGTTCCGCCCGCAGGTCGTCGTCACGATCTTCTCGGGCACCGCGCGCGACGGTCACGGCCAGCATCAGGCTTCCGCCATGATCGCGCGGGAGGCCTACCGCGCGGCGGGCGATCGGGCGGCCGCCACGCAGCTCGCCGCCGAGGGCCTGACGCCCTGGCAGCCGCGCGCGCTGTACCGCAATACGGCGTGGTTCGACAAGGAGGAGACGACGGCCGTGGTGCCGACGGGCGGGGTCGACCCGCTGACGGGGCGCTCCTTCTACCAGATCGCGATGGCCAGCCGCAGCCTCCACCGCTCACAGGACATGGGCGTCCTCCAGGAGCCGGGGCCGCAGGAGACCGCAGTGGGCTGGGTCGACGGCGGGGCGGGTCGCGAGGGCAAGGACCTCTTCGCCGGGGTGGACACGCGCCTGTCGGCGATCGCCGCGGAGATCGCCGACCCCGCTCGACGCGCGGAGGTGGAGAAGCGGCTCGGCCGCGTGGAACGGCTGGCCGCCGAGGCCCGGGGCCGGCTTTCTCCCCCGGAGCTGGCGGCGATCGTGCCGATGCTCGCGAAAGCGCTCGCGGAGCTGCGCGCGGCGCGCGGGCTCATCCGGGCCGGCGACGGCGGGGCCGCGATGCTCATCGACGAGAAGCTCGTCCTCGCGCAGGGGGCGTTGGCCGCGGCCGCGGGCGTCACGCTCGACGCGCTCGCGGAACGCGAGGTCGCCGTGCCGGGCGAGGCGGTCGAAGTCACGGCCGCCGTCTGGAACGCCGGCACGGAGCCCGTGTCCGTGACGAGCGTCTCGCTCACGAGCGCCGACGGGTGGAGCCACGGCGAGCCGGCCGCCGGCCGCTCCGTCGCGTCCGGGAAGCTCGAGGAGTGGAAGTTGAGCGCGGCGGTGCCGAGCGATGCCCGGCCTACCCTTCCCTACTTTCTGTATCGGCCTCTCGCCGGCTCGCTCTACGACTGGAGCCAGACCCCGGCGGCCGTGCGGGGCGAGCCGTTCCAGCCGGCTCCCCTGACGGCCGTCGTGAGTCTGACGATCGCGGGCGCCCCCGTGACCCTGGCGCGAGAAGTGTCCTTTCGCGGGCGCGACCAGGCGATCGGAGAGGTCCGCCGGCTCGTGCGCGCGGCTCCGGCCATCGACGTCGCGGTGGATCCGGAGCTCTCCGTGTGGCCCCTCGCGAGCCCGGAGAGGCACATCGAGATCACCCTGACCTCCAACGCTTCCCGCCCACTCGCCGGGCGCCTCGAGATCACGCCTCCGCCGGGATGGCCCGCTCCCCCGCCGCGCCCCTTCTCGCTCGGCAAGCGGGGCGAGCGGCAGTTCTTCGACGTCCCGGTGCGGGCGCCCTCGCCGCTCCCCCCGGGGCGCTACGCCCTCCGTGCGGCCGCGGTGCTCGAGAGCGGCGAGCGGATGGAGCTCGGCATCCGCGCGCTCGACTACGGCTACATCCCGCTGACGCCCATGCCGGAGACGGCCCAGGTCGCAATCTCCGCGGCCGACATCCGCTTCCCGGCCCTGCGCCGCGTCGGATACGTGCGCGGCGCCGCGGACCGCGTGCCCGAGGCGCTGACCGCCGTCGGCCTGCCCCTGGAGATCCTGACGGAGCGCGATCTGCTCGTGGGGGACCTCTCGCGCTACGATGCGATCCTCATCGGCAGCCGGGCGTACGAGACCGACCGGACCCTCGTGCGCGCCAACGCTCGGCTCCTCGACTACGCGCGCGAAGGCGGCTTGCTGATCGTGCAGTACCAGCAATACCCTTTCGTACAGGGCGGGTTCGCGCCCTTTCCGATCGAGATCGCGAGGCCCCACGACCGCGTCACCGACGAGACGGCGAAAGTGGCCCTTCTCGATCCGTCGAGCCCCGCCTTCGATACGCCCAACCAGATCGGGCCGGCGGACTGGGACGGCTGGGTGCAGGAGCGTGGCCTCTACTTCGCGCACACCTGGGCGCCGGAGTACACGCCGCTGCTCGCGATGAACGATCCCGGGAGTCCGGAGCTCAAGGGCGCCGTGCTGACCGCGAAGCTGGGAAAGGGCCGGTACGTCTACACCGGACTCGCGTTCTTCCGCCAGCTTCCCGCCGGAGTCACCGGCGCCTACCGCCTACTCGCCAACCTGCTCGCGTGGCGTTGACGGCACGGCGCCGCGTGAGAAAATCCGCCCGGATCACAACCGCTTTTCAAGGAGGAACCCTGTGAGAATGACCCGCATCACCGCCACTGTTCTGTTCGCCGCCGCCACGACGGCTTCCGCGCAATTCGAGGGCGTCGCCGACTTCAAGGTCACGACGAACGCCGGCCAGGGACAGTCCGTCAACGGCACCGGCAAGATGTACGTGTCGCCCCGGGCCTACCGCTCGGAATTCGAGATGCAGATGACCGGCGCCGGCGGCGGCAAAGACTCGCGCAAGGGCGCGCCGGCCGCGATGAAGATGACGATGTTCTCGAAGCTCTCGGAACCGGACCGGCTCTACATGTTGAACGACGCCGCCAGGACCTACTCAATCTGGGACCTGTCCAAGAGCCGCGAGGACATGAAGAACGCCCCGAAGGAAACCTACACGGTCAAGAAGCTCGGGAAAGAGACGGTCGCCGGGCTCTCGTGCCAGAACGCGCTCCTGACCTCGTCCAAGGGGGACGAGATCGAAGCCTGCGTCTCCCGCGACTTCGCCGCTTCGAGCGACTGGATCGCCGCCATGAACCGCGGCGACCCGGCCTCCGGATCCTGGATCCACTCCCTCAAGAGCGCCGGAATCGAGGGCTTTCCCGTCCGCTGGTCGACGCGGAGCAAGGGCAGCAAGGACGCGACCATGACGATGGAGCTGACCCGGGTGGAGAAGAAATCGCTTCCCGCCTCGCTCTTCGAGGTGCCCGCGGGCTACAAGCAAAGCGAAACGGCGATGGGCGGGCTGACCCCGGAGCAACAGAAGTCGATCGACGACGCGCTCAAGAACCTGACCCCCGAGCAGCGCAAGGCCTACGAAGACGGCATGAAGCGGTACGCGCAGCCCACGCCGAAGCCCTAGCCGGGAGCTGGGGTCAGGTCTGGACTCTGTCCTTTCGACGCGGCGACGGGACGAAAAGAAGTCCTGACCTGACACTCGGTTCGGACCGGCCCACCAGACCTGACCCCCTACCAGATCGTCCGGAGTCCGATCCTTCCGCGCAGGCGCGCGTCCTTGCTGACGACGGGGGAACGGTTCTCGAGGGCCGAGGCGGCAATCATCCGATCCGCCGGGTCGCCGGGAAAATCCTCCGGCAGCCGCGAGGCGGCGACGGCAGTCGCGGGCGACAGGGGAAGCGTCACGACGCGCGGGAGCGCGAGGGCCTGGCGGAGCCAGACGAGGACGTCGCGATCGAGCTGGAGGCGCCCTTTCGCGACGAGCATCGCAACTTCCCAGCAGCTGATCGCCGACACGCCGAGGCTTTCTGCCTGCGCGATCGCCTCGCGCGCTCGCACCGACAGTCGCCGGGGCTCCGCCGCCCACCAGATCCACGCGTGCGTGTCGAGGACGATCATTCCGCGGCGTTCCACGCGTCGCCGATGGGCGAGATCAGATCGCCCTCGCGCACCACACTGCCGGAGAGACCGGGCGGCGCCTCCACGGGCACGACCCGGGCGACCGGTTTGCCGCGCTTGGTGACGAGGAGCTCGATTCCGCTCTCGGCGACTTCGTCGAGCAACGCCAGGCACCGGGCCTTGAACTCCCCCGCGGCCACCGTGCCTTTGCTTCTGACCATGGTCATATGATTATAGTCGTAAGTCAGCCCGGCTGCTAACATCTCCCGGCCATGCCGCTGCGCCCATTTCGCCTCCCGATCGCTTCCTTTCTTATTGTCGTCGCGACTTGCGCCCTGGCCGCGTGCCGCCGCGACGCGCGCACTCCGCTCGTTCTCTATTCGCCGCACGGGCGGGACCTGCTCGGGCTGATCGAGCGCGAGTTCGAGCGCGCGCATCCGGACGTGGACGTGCGGTGGCTCGACATGGGCTCACAGGAGGTCTACGACCGCCTGCGGTCGGAGAAGGCGAACCCGCAGGCCGACGTCTGGTACGGCGGACCCGACACGATCTTCTCGCGAGGCGCGCGGGAAGGGCTCCTCGCCGCGTACCGCCCGTCCTGGGCCGACGCGGTCGCGCCCGAAAGCCGGCACGCGGATGACCTCTACTTCGGCCTCTACCGCACGCCGGCGATGCCGGTCTACAACTCCGCCGCGATCCCGGCCGCCGAAGCCCCGAAGGAATGGGACGACCTGCTCGAGCCGAAGTGGAAGGGCAAGATCCTGATCCGCGATCCACTCGCCTCCGGCACCATGCGCGCGGTCTGGGGCTACATCCTCTCGAAGTCCGTGCGCGAGACCGGCTCGCCCGAGCGCGGCTTCCAGTGGCTCGCGAGGCTCGACGCGCAAACGAAGGAATACGTCTTCAACCCCATCCTCCTGTACGAGAAGATCGTGCGGCAGGAGGGACTTCTCACCATCTGGGACCTTCCCGACACGCTGCTCGAGCGGCAACGCGGCTCGCCCCTCCAGTATGTCTTTCCGAAAAGCGGCACGCCCGTCATCGACGACGCGGTGGGCCTCGTGGCGGGCAGCCGGCACGCGGCCGTCGCGAAGCAGTTCATCGACTTCCTCGGCGAGAAACCCATCCAGGTGCTGGCCGCGGAAAAGACGTTCCGGCTGCCGGCGCGCACCGACCTCGGCAACGCGCTGCCGGAGTGGGCCCTGGAGATTGAGCGCGAGATGGTGCCGGCCGAGGTCGATTGGGACCTCGTCGGGAAAGAGGGCTCCGCGTGGATGGCTACCTGGGATCGGACGATCCGGGGCAAAGGGGCGGCCCTCGCGCGCTGACGGGCGCCGCGCAACTGCCCGCGGCGGTTTGAGATAAGTTCTGCGGGCCGATGCCCGACTTTCTCCGGCTCGAGTCGCTCGAGAAGCGCTTCGGCGACTTCACCGCGACGCGCGGCGTCTCGCTCGCGGCTAAGAAGGGCGAGATCGTGGCGCTGCTGGGCCCCTCGGGCAGCGGCAAGACGACGGTCCTGCGGCTGACTGCGGGCTTCGAGAGGCCGGACGCAGGAAGGATCCTCGTCGAAGGGGAAGACGTGACCTCCGTCGCTCCCGAGCGCCGGAACTTCGGCATGGTCTTTCAGCACTACGCGCTGTTTCCGCACATGACGGTCGGGGAAAACGTCGCCTTCGGACTTTCGAGCCGCCGGGCGGACCGGCGCGAGATCGCCGCCCGCGTGGCGGAGGTCCTGGCGCTGACCGACCTCGCGGGCTTTGCGGACCGACGCGTGACCGCCCTGTCCGGCGGGCAGCAGCAGCGGGTCGCGCTGGCGCGCGCTCTGGCCCCGTCCCCGCGTGTCCTCCTGCTCGACGAGCCGCTCTCGAACCTGGATCCGTCGCTGCGCGAGAAGACGCGCCGCGAGCTGAAGCGCGCGATCCGCAAGGTCGGAATCACGACCCTCTTCGTCACCCACGAGCAGGACGAGGCATTCGCGCTCGGCGACCGCGTCGCGGTCCTGAACGCGGGGCGCCTCGAGCAGGCAGGCAGCGCCGAGGAGCTCTTCGAGCAGCCGGCGACGCGTTTCGTGGCAACGTTCATCGGACGGTCGAGCGTGATCCCGGTCCGGTGGGAGATGGGCGCGCGCGTGCCGCGAGGCCCCGTGTGGCCGGCCGTGCCGGGGGCGCCGTTGCCGGAGGGCGCCGACGCGGATCTCGTCGTGAGGCCGGAGGCCCTGACCTTCTCCGCGCGCGCCGTGCCGGAAGCCCTCGAAGGCACAGTCTCGGAGCGCCGCTACGCGGGCAGAGTCGCGTACTTTCTCGTCTCGACGGAGGCCGCGGGCGAGGTCGAGGTCCAGGCTCCCCCGAACGCCGCCCGCGAGGGCGAGCGCGTCCTCGTGATCCCGGTACCGGGCGGCCCGGTCCCGCGGGTTTTCCCGAGGGAGGCGTGACCCCCGCCGCGCGCGCGCGCCGCTCCCCGGCTGCCGCCCTCCTTCTGCTCCTTCTCTTCTGGCTCGTGGGGTATCCGCTCCTCCTCACGCTCGCGGAGGCCCTCGGCGCGCCCCGGTGGACGCTCGAGCACTTCGCCGCATTCGCGCGGAGGGCCGCCGAGTGGCAGGCGCTGTGGGCGAGCCTCTGGATCTCGCTCGCGACGGTGGCGCTCGCGGCCGCGATCGGCGTGCCGCTGGCCTTCCTCTTCGAACGCGCGGAGTTCCCCGGCCGGCGCATGCTCGGCACGCTCGTCGCGCTCCCCGTGGCGTTGCCTCCCCTGATCGGAGTCCTGGCTTTTCTCTTTCTCTACGGCGAGAGCGGCTTCGCCTCGCGGGCAGTGCAGGCGCTGCTCCGCCTCCAGCAGCCGCCCTGGCGGCTTTCGGGGCCCACGGCGATCCTCCTCGTGCACGCCTACTCGATGTACGTCTACTTCTATCTTTTCACCCGGGCGGGCCTGGCCCGCCTGGACGGCGCGTACCTGGAAGCCGCGGCCAGCCTCGGGGCTGGACGCGGCCGGACGGCCGCGAAGGTGACGCTGCCGCTCCTCGCGCCGGCGCTTTCCGGAGCGGCCCTGCTGACGTTCATGACGTCGCTTTCCTCGTTCAGCGCACCGTACGTCTTCGGCGGAAGCTTCCGGGTCATGACGACCCAGATCGTCGCCTCGAAGTTGAACGGCGACACGGGCCTGGCGATGGTCGAGACGGTCACGCTGGCCGCGATCGGGTTCATCGGGCTCTGGCTGCTGCGACGGACCGAGCGCTCGCGAGAAGTCGCGGGCACGGTGCGCGGCGTGGCCCCGCGCCGGCGGCAGCTGTCCGGCGGACGCTGGGCCGTGGCGGCCGCCGGCTGGGCGCTCGCCGTCCTGCTCCTGCTTCCCCACGCCACGCTGATCCTGGTCTCCTTCGTTCCGCGCAACACGTGGACGATCGAGGCCCTCCCCCCGGTCCTCGACCTGCGCAACTACGCGGCTCTCCTTTCAGAGCCCGAGCGCCTGAGGCCGATCGTCAACTCGCTGTGGATGGCCTCGGCGGCGACGGCTGCCGCGATCGTGCTGGGATTTTCGGCGGCGGCGGTGGCGATCCGGCGGCGCGGGCGCACAGGCGCCGCGCTCGAGACGCTCGTGGCCGCGCCCTGGGCATTGCCCGGCACGGTCTTCGCGATCGCGCTGGCGGCCGCGTTTAGCGTCGACGCGCCGTGGGCGGGACGGTTCGTCCTGGTGGGAACCGCGGCGATCCTTCCGCTCGGCTATCTCGTAAGGAGCCTGCCCCTGACGGGGCGGGCCGCGTTCGCGGGACTGCGGCAGATGGATCCGGCTCTCGAGGAGGCCGCCGCCTCGCTCGGCGCCTCGCCCGCGCGACGCTTCCGCCGCGTGACGCTCCCGCACGTGCGCCCGGCCCTCGCCGCCGGCGCGAGCCTGGCGTTTCTCGCGGCCCTCGGCGACTTCGTCGTCTCGATCGTCCTCTACACCTACGAGACGCGGCCCATCTCGATCGAGATCCTCTCCTCGCTTCGCCTCCAGGAGATCGGCGTGGCGGCGGCCTACGGCGTGCTTCTGACGATCCTGTCCGCGGGGGCGTTCCTCGTCTGGGGAAGAGGGACGCAGGTCTAACGCCCGCGGTCGCCCGACTCCCGCCTCAGAGCAGCAGCTCGAAGGACACGAGCGGCGTCTTCGGCATGTTACCCGGCCGACCTCCCGGGCAACTCATCGAAAAGCCGCCAAGATCCTCTCAGCGATCCACCACACGGGGCGCCGGATGCGGGGGCACGCGCTGGATTGCGACGTACGCGAAGGCGCCGGGACGCGTCGCCGCCGGGGCTCCGGGGTTGGACACGACGATGTCGACGATTCCCGGAGGATGCGCCGGCGCTCGCGCCGTCAGCGTGCTCGGGTTGAGAACGGTGACCACGGCCGGAGTCGATCCGAAGAACACCTGGGCGGCGCCGGTGAAATTGGCCCCCGTGATCGTCACGATCGTCTGGCCTCGCGAGGGCGAGGAGGAGGGCGAGATCGTGTCGATCGTCGGGGTGATCGGGAGGCTCGCCCGCACCTTGAAGAGCGCGCCCGTTTCCGTCCCGAGGTAGAGCTCGCCGTCGGCGCCTTCGCCGAAGGTGGTCAGGCTCGGCGCCGTGATCGGAGCGAGCTCGGCCGTCCACACCGCGCCCTGACGCGTCGCGGCCCAGATCCGCCCCGAGCAGAAATCGCCGTAGACGTATCGGCCGTACAGGTCGGGGATGGATGCCCCGCGGTAGACGAAGCCGCCCGTGACCGAGCACTCGCCGCCGCTGTGGTCGTACTCCAGGATCGGCAGTATGTACTCGGGACTGTCGCAGGGGGGTGTCCCCAACGGACATCCCGCCGTGTTCCCCTCCCCGCAGAGCGTCCCCTCCATCACCTTCCAGCCGTAGTTTTCTCCTCCCGGGCTGTCGACCAGCTGGAAGTCGATCTCCTCACGCCGTCCCTGGCCCACGTCTCCAATGAGCATGTCCCCGGTCACTCGGTCGAAGGAAAAACGCCAGGGATTGCGGAGACCGTTCGCCCACGCCTCCAGAGGACCGCCGGTCGACACGAAGGGATTGTCGGGCGGGATCCCGTAGAAAGGCGCGGTGTCGACGCTCTGGTCGACATCGATGCGCAGCATCTTGCCGAGCAGGGTCGAACTCGACTGCGCGTTACACGACGGGTCGTTGCCGCCGCCACCGTCGCCCATGCCGACGTAGAGGAAGCCATCGGGCCCGAACTGAAGCTGGCCTCCGTTGTGATTCGCTTCGGGTTGCTGGATGTTCAAGAGAACGGCCGCGCTGAACGGATCCGCCACGTTCGGGTCGGCCGTGACGTGATACCGGGCGACGACCGTATCGCCGTTCAGGTCGGTGTAGTTGATGAAGAAGAACCCGTTCTGCGCGTAGAGGGGGTGGAACGCCGTCGAGAGCAGGCCCCGCTCTCCGCAACAGGAGATGAGCGTCGAGACGTCGAGAAAAGGAGTGGGGAGCACCTGCGTGCCGTCCCAGATGAGGATCCGGCCACGCTGGAGCGTGAGGAAGAGGCGGGCATCACCAGTGTGGGTGATCCCCGTGATGCTCGTGAGACTGTCGGCCAGCGGCTCGAGCTCGACGGCCGGAGCCAGAGCGCGGTCAGCAGGCGCGGCCCCGGACGCGGCGCCACGGCTCTCCCGGGAGACGAGTGCGAACGCCGCCACCAGGAGAACCAACCCCGAAAAGGACGCCAGCTTCCGCATTGCTCTCTGATGATACGGCATCGAGAGGCGAATGGATCGCCGCGTCATCGGAGCGGGAGCTTCAGGATGACTGTGTCCCGCATTTCGTTGGCTGGAATCGGCCTTTTCTCGTCCAGGAACTTCTGCCCCTGGCTGTCCGCTATGAAGTACAGCGCGCCGCCGACGACGGTGCCGAGCGTGGGCTCGTCGAAGTCCGGGTGGTTCATCTCGAGGATTCGTCCCCGCGCGATACCGAGCCCGTCTGGAGTCAGGTCCAGCCGGATAACGCGGTGGGGCTGAATGCCGTTCTGGATCGCGACGAGCCCGCCGTCCGAGTAGACGAGGCCGTCGATCCCGTTCAAGGCCAGGTTGCCCAGGTCTCCCGGTCGCCCCGGTCGTAGGCCTCGCGCGCCTCACGGGCGAGCACGGCAGAGGCCTTTGGAGGATCCGGCGCGGGAACCGATTCGCGAACCGCGGACCCGCTGCCGCTCAGACACGCCTCGACGGTGGCGAAGCCCTCCGAAACGGGGGCGAGGGACAAACCGACAACCGCGAAGAGAAGGATCATGACCATACGGAGAGGGAGGGCGCGCGGGTTTACGCGACGACCGCGTAGGCGCGGACCGGGAAGCTGCCGACTCCGAGGAACGGGGCCGGCGCGCAGTGGAAGCGGAAGCCGGACTCGGGCAGCTCCTTCAGGTTGCAGAGGTGCTCGACGATCGGGATCCCGGCCGCGAGCAGCAGGGTGTGGGCCGGGCGGACGCCGTCCCCCGCGTCGTCGATGTTGAGCGAGTCGATGCCGACGAGCGCGGGTCCGGCAGAAGAGAGGTACTCCGCCGCGGCGCGCGTCAGGTGCGGATGGCCGTCGAAGTAGCGCGGCGTGCCCCAGTGCGCGTCCCATCCGGTGCGGATGAGAACGGCCTTCCCGGAAAGATCGCGGCCGGAGAACTCGGAATCGTCCACCGCGCGTCCTTTTCCGCCGGCCTCGACGACGAGCCCCGGCAGATCTGCGAGTCGCTCGAGGGGCAGCGAGCCGATGTCTTTGCCGTGCGCGAACCGGTGGAAGGGCGCATCGACGTACGTGCCCGTGTTGACGACCATGCGCACGCGCGCGATCTGGAACGTCGTCCCCTCGGCGTAGTGCCCGCGCGAGGCTTCGCGGCCCAGAAAGTCGGAGACCACGGGACCGGGCAGCCCCGGGTAGGTGATCATGCCCGGGGAGATCGGGTGCGAGAGGTCCACCAGGCGGCCCATGGAGGGCGATTATCTACTTGGCGTACGCCTCCGCGCCGAGAAAGTGGAGCGAGACGTACTCCTCGTCGCCTTCGACCCAGCTGTCGTGCCCGGGGCGCACCGAAAAAAGATCGCCGGGCGAAAGCACGACGCTCGTGCCGTCGTTCATCTCGACCCGGGCCCGTCCCCGGAGCACCAGGCCGACGTGCTCGACTTCACAGGTCGGCGTGCCCGCCGTGGGCGCCACGTGCTCCGACCATTTCCAACCCGGCTGATAGGTGGCGCGGCCGACCGTCACGCCGCCGATCGTCACGAGCTCGAAACGGCCCTTCGGAAACTCCCGGAGCTCGTCGGGTTTCTCGAAGCGTTTGAGAACGACAGGCGAAACGTCCATCGGCGCGCCTCCTGACATATTAGTGATGGCTCATATATTCTTCCGCCGGTCCCGCCAGAGCCTCTTGAGCACCTGGATCTGTCCCGTGTGGTAGACGTCGTGCGACGCGACGCCGTAGACGAGCGTGTCGGTCGTGTACCGGCTGCCCGGAGGCTTACGCCCGAGGTCGGATGGCGCGAGGGCGCCGACGGCCTCGCGGAGCCGCAGATGCTGGGAGTGGAGAATCGCCACGTCCGCCTTCCAGGCCCGCTCGGCCGGCGGTCCGGATCGGGGGAACCAGTTGCTCCCCTTCTCGGGAAACGCGCCGGGCTTCTCGCCGGTGAGCATCCGCCGGACCGCGTACTTCCAGTAGGCGGCGTGCATGACGAGCTCCCAGATGCTGTGCCGCCCCGGGGCCGGTCGCCAGGCCGCCTGCGCCGCCGTGACGCCGCGCAGCGACCCGCGGAGGTTGGGACCCTGCCAGGCTCTTTTCTCGTAAGACTCGTCGAGCAGTCGGCGCAGCAGGTCTACGGCGGACGGCACCATTGGCAACCTCCCAGTTCTACCTGGCGATCGGGATCCCGGACAGCGATCCGAGAGCCAGCAACAAAAGGGTCAGCGTCGGCCCCCTTCCACCCGAAGCGAAACGATGTTCTCTTCGATTCTCGGGACCGACCGGCGCGCGCCGTGGCGAATGATGAGCGCCACGGCCGCCACGATGATCGCCGCCGCCACGAGGGTTCGCGGAGTCACCGACTCGCCCGCGAGCACCCAGCCGAGAAAAATCGCCACCACGGGGTTGACGTAAGCGTATGTCGAAACCCGCGCGGGCGTGGTGGCTCCGAGAAGAAAGATGTAAGCGGTGAACCCCAGGAGCGATCCCGCCACGATGAGATAGCCCAGCGCCAGGAGCGAGGCCGAGGAGACGGAGGACAGGGAGAACCCGCGCCCTTCGCGCAGGACAGCGGAGACGCAGAGCAGAATCGCGCCACCGGCGACCATCTCCATGGCCGTCGCGAGGAGAGTCGAGGAGGGGAGCTTCGCGCCGCGCGAATAGAGCGAGCCGATGGCCCAGAAAAGGGCAGCCGCCAGCAGCGCAGCGGCACCGAGCGGGTCCACGTGAGTTCCTCCCGCGAAACTTCCGGGGGCTACGAGAAAGGCCAGGCCCGCCAGCCCCATCGCGAGGCCGACGATCACGACGCCGTGCGGCCGCTCGCGCTGTTGGATTCCGTCGAGCACGGTCATCCAGATAGGCACGGAGGCCACGATCAAAGCGGCGAGGCCGGAGGGCACGCGCTGCTCGGCCCAGGTTACGAGTCCGTTTCCGCCGAGGAGCATCAGCCCCCCGATAACCGCCGCCGCGCGCCAGTGCCGGGCCTGGGGCATGGGCGTGCCGCGCAAGCGGAGCCAGCCGAAGAGGATCAGCCCCGCCGTCAGGTGCCGAACGCCCGCCAGGAGGAACGGCGGGATCGTCTCGACGCCGATCCGGATCGCAAGGTACGTCGAGCCCCAGAGCACGTACACCGCGGCGAAGGCCAGGAAGAGCTCGGCGCGCGTCGCGGGCCGGCGGTGCGGGCGGGTCTCAGGCATGCCGCGTCTCCGCCGCCTTCGTGCAGCCGAGATCCGGCTCCTCGGGAGCGACCTGCTCGAGCTCTTCCCCGCCGTACTTGATGATCAGCGCGACGGCGCCCACGATCACGGTCGCCGCGAGGGCCACGCGCGGAGTCAGCGGCTCGCCCGCAAGCGCCCAGCCGAGGAAGACCGCGACGATGGGGTTGACGTACGCGTACGTCGAGACCCGCGAGGCGCTCGCCACGCGCAGCAGCCAGAGGTACGCCGAGAAGCCGACGATCGAGCCGAAGATGAAGAGGTACACCGTCGCAAGAACGGACCGGGTCGACACGGCCGCGGGGTCGAAGCGCCCGAGCTCCCCGGTTGCGAGGCCGAGCGCCGCGAGCATCGCGCCGCCGCAGAGAAGGGTCGTCGCGGAGGCCATGACAGGCGAAGCGGGCAGTCGCGATCCGCGCGAGAAGAGCGAGCCACCCGCCCAGGCGAAGGTGCCTACGACCAGGACCGCCGACGCGCCGAGGTGGAACCGTTGGCTCCCCAGAATCGAGCCCGGGCCCACGAGGATCCCGAGGCCCGCCAGACCCAGGGCGAGGCCGGCGAAGACGAGCCCGCGGGGCATGCGGCGGCGGCGCATGGCTTCCATCAACACGAACGAAATCGGTTCGGTTGCAACGACGAGGGCCGCCACCCCCGAGGGTATGAAGTGCTCCGCCCAAACCACCGCTCCCGTCCCGCCGAGAAAAAGCAGCCCGCCGGTGATCGCCGAGCCCCCCCACTCGCGGCGCGTGGGCGCGGCCGTTCCGCGCAGGCGCGCGAAGGCATACATCACGGCACCGGCGAGAGCGAACCGCACACCCTGCGTCAGAAACGGCGGCAGCGTTTCGATCGAGAAGCGGATTCCGAGATACGTCGATCCCCACAGGACGTACACGGCCGCAAAGGCCATGATGACCTTGCCGAGCGGGGGTTTTCCCGGGCGCGGGTCAGGCACGGACGGTCTCCGGTATGGCGTCCGCCGGTGCCGCGATCGGCAGCTCCGAGGACTCTTTGACGGTATCGAGCACGATCGTCGTTCGGGTGGACTTGATGGACTCGATGCGGCCGAGCCGATCGTGCAGGAGCCTGTGGAGCGCGTCCGTATCGGCCGCACGCACCTTCACGAGGAAACAGTCCTCCCCCGCGACGTGATGGACCTCGAGAACCTCGGGAATCGCCGCGACGAGTTGCGCCGTCTCTTCCTCGCCCGGCTTTTCGTCGGCGCGCACGAAGATGTAAGCGAGAAGCGGCAGGCCCACCAACTTCGGTTTCACGCGCGCGGCGTAGCCTTCGATGACGCCCCGCTCCTCGAGCTTGCGAACCCGCTCGAAGACGGCCGAGGCCGCCAGGCCCACCTGCCGTGCGATCTCCGCGTTTGAAGTTCTGCCGTTTCCCTGCAGTATCTTCAGTATTTCAGTGTCTATTCCGTCGATCATTCTGAAAATGTATACGATCTACGATGTTTTGTCTATTGAGGTTTGGCGACGGTGGGACGGGGTCAGGTCTGGACTTTGTCCTTCGCCCGGGCGACTAGGGAGAGGCGGAGCTGACCTGGCCTCCGGTTCGGTCCGAAAGGACAAAGTCCAGACCTGACCCCAGCCTGAATCTCAGGTCGCGAAGTAGCGCGCCTGGGGATGATGGAGGACGAGCGCCGAGACGGACGCCTCAGGATCCATCATGTAGCCCTCGGTGAGCTCGACTCCGATCTTGCGGCCGTCGAGCAGGCGGAAGAGCGTGACCTGGTCGGCGAGCTCGGGGCAAGCCGGATAGCCAAAGCTGTAACGCTTGCCGCGGTAGCGCCCCTGGAAGCGGTCCCGCATCGTTGTCTCGGGCGGATCCGGGAAGCCCCACTGCTCGCGCAGCCTCCGGTGGAGCCATTCGGCGGCCGCCTCGGCCGTCTCGACGGCGAGGGCCTGCAGGGCGTGGCAGAGCAGGTACTCGCCAGAGGCCTTCAGATCCTCGGCGCGCTGCCGCACGCCTTCGCCGGCCGTCGTGAGGAAGAGCCCGACCGAGTCGCGGGGGGCACCCGGCGCGCTGGGGTGGACGAAATCCGAGAGGCACAGCCGCTCGCCAGCCACCTGCCGTGGAAACGTGAAGCAGGCCTCGCCGCCGCCGGGCACGGCCAGGTGAAGCGTGTTTCCGTCGGAGGACGCGGGGAAGTACCGGTACATCGCCCGCGCCGTGAGCCACCCGGCCGCCTGCACCTTCTCGATGACTCGCTCGAGCTCGGCGAGCTTCGGATCTCCGGCCTCCTTGAGCTTCCAATAGCTGCCCCGCAGCCCGAGGTGCTTCGCGTAGAGCATGTGGGGGTTCAGATACGGCCAGACCTCCGACAGATCGAGCTCGCCGAGGACGTGCTCCTCGCCGTCGGGCGCCGGCAGGGCCTCGGCGATCGAAACCTCGGTGCTGCGCACGGCCGGCGCGGCGAGCGGGATCTCCTCCTCCGGTCGAGCCGCGGCGGCGATCGCGGCCCGGCGCTTCTGCGCCTCCGCGAGGAGCCCCGCGCGGGCGTCGTCTCCCGAGAGGATGCGGTCGGCGAGCGCGAGGCCGCGCATCGCGTCCTCGGCATAGACCACCAGCCCGCCGTACGCCGGCGCGATCCGGTGGTCGGTGAACTTCTGCGAAAGCGCGGCGCCGCCGACGAGCATCGGAGTCTCCACACCCGCCGCGGTCAGGTCCTGGGCAGTCGTCACCATCTGCTGCGCGCTTTTCACGAGGAGCCCCGACAGGCCGATCAGGTCGGGCCGGTGCTGGTGGTACGCCTCGACGAGCTTCCCGGGCGGCACCTTGATGCCGAGGTTGATCACCTCGTAGCCGTTGTTCGAGAGGATGATCTCGACGAGGTTCTTCCCAATGTCGTGGACGTCGCCCTTGACCGTCGCGAGAATGACCTTGCCCTTGCGCGAACCGGTCGTCTTCTCCATGAACTTCTCGAGGTGGGAGACGGCAGCCTTCATCGCCTCGGCCGACTGCAGCACTTCGGCCACGATCAGCTCGTTGGCGTTGAAGAGTCGGCCGACCTCGCGCATGCCGTCCATGAGCGGGCCGTTGATGATGTTGAGCGGCGCCGTCCCCGAAAGGCGCACGGCCTCGAGGTCCTCGACGAGGCCCTCCTTCGAGCCCTCGAGGATGTAGCGCGGCAGCCGTTCGAGCGGGGTGCCGGCGCGCTCGCGCGGGGCCTTCGGAGCGGCGCCCTTGGCCTTAAAGAAGCTCGCGAACGCCGCGACCGGGTCCGCCCCGCGATTGTAGAGGAGGTCCTCCGCCAGACGCTTTTCTTCATCCGGGATCGACGGGTACCGGACGATCTTCTCGGAGTTCACGATCGCCAGATCCAGCCCCGCCTTCGTCGCGTGGTAGAGGAAGACCGAGTTCAAGACCTCGCGCCCGGCCTCCGGCAGCCCGAAGGAGACATTCGAGATGCCGAGGATCGTCTTCGACTCCGGGAAGGCCGCCTTGATGAGGCGGATCCCCTCGATCGTCTCGACCGCGCTGCCGACATACTTGGCGTCCCCCGTGCCGCACGGGAAGACGAGCGGATCGAAGAGGATGTCCTCGGCCGGGATCTCGTACTTCTCCGTCAGGAGCGTGTAGCTCCTCCGGGCGACCTCGAGCTTGCGGTCGCGCGTGACGGCCATGCCATGCTCCGGGTCCTCGTCGATCGTGCCGACGACGAGGGCGGCGCCGTACCGTTGCGCCAGCGGAACGACCGAGCGGAACCGCTCCTCCCCGTCCTCCAGGTTGATCGAGTTCAGGATCGCCTTGCCCTGACTCCACTTCAGGCCGAGCTCCAGCACTTTGGCGTCGGTCGAGTCGAGCATCAGCGGAACCTTGACCATCTTCGTCGCCCGCTCGAGGAAAGCGTTGACGTCCGCGACCTCGTCCCGGTCCGGGTCCTGCAGACAGACGTCGATGACCTGCGCGCCGTTCTTGACCTGAGCGCGCGCAATTTCGGCGGCCGTCTCGAACTGGCCCTCGGCAACGAGCCTCTTGAACTTCCGGCTTCCGAGCACGTTGGTCCGCTCGCCGACGAGTACCGGCCGGTTGTCGACGTCCAGCTCGAGGACCTCGATCCCCGAGACGAGGGTCTTGCTGTGAATCGGGACGCGCCGGGGCTTGCGCCCCTCGGCCGCCGCGGCGAGCGCCCGGATGTGCGCGGGTGTCGTGCCGCAGCAACCGCCCACGACGTTGACCCAGCCCTCTTCCATGAAGCGGGAGAGATCGCGCGCGAGCTTCTCCGGCGTCTCGGCGTACTTCCCGTCGGAGTCCGGCAGGCCCGCGTTGGGATAGCAGGAGGTCAGCGTCTTCGCCAGGGCGGAGAGGCTGCGCAGATGGTCCGTCATGAACTCCGGTCCAGTCGCGCAGTTCAGGCCCACCGAGAGAAGCGGCGCGTGCATCAGCGAAGCGTAGAGGGCTTCGACACCCTGCCCGGCGAGCATCGTGCCCGTCGGCTCGATCGTCACCGAGGCCATGATGGGCACGCGCCAGCCGACCTCCGCAAACGCCTGCTCGAGACCGATGAGTCCCGCCTTCAGGTTGCGCGTGTCCTGCGTCGTCTCGAGGAGCAACACGTCGGCTCCGCCCGAGAGAAGCCCCATCGCCTGGATCCGGTAGTGGACGATCATCTCGTCGAAGGTCACGCCGCCGGTGACCGTCATCGCCTTGGTCGTCGGGCCCATCGACCCGGCGACGAAGCGCAGGCGGCTCGGGGTCGAGGCTTGCGCCGCCGACTCCCGCGCGAGCTCCGCCGCCCGGCGGTTGATCTCCACCGCCTTGTCCGCTAGACCGTACTCGGCCAATACGAGCGGTGTTCCCCCGAAGGTGTCCGTCTCGACCATGTCCGCGCCGGCGTCGAAGTAGTCCCCGTGCATCCGCCGGACCAGATCGGGCCGCGTCAGGACCAGGTTCTCGTTGCAGCCCTCCAGATCCGCGCCCCCGAAGTCCTCCGCGGTCAGGTCCTGGCCCTGGATCCAGGTGCCCGTGGCCCCGTCGAGGATCAGGATCCGCTCCGCGAGGAGCTCCTGGAGCGCCTCGGCGCGCTCGCGCTGGTTCGGGCCGGTCGGGCGGTTTGCGGACATGGAGGACGGATTATGAGGGATTCGAAGCTAGACTTCTCCTCTCGAGGAGGTGGTCCATGCCCAAGTTCGTCATCGAGCGGGACATCCCCGGCATCGGGAAGCTGTCGCCGCAGGAGATCCAGGCGATCTCCCGAAAGTCCAACACCGTCGTCTCCGAGGTCGGCCGGAAGCTCCAGTGGGTCGAAAGCTATGTCACCGACGACAAGCTCTACTGCGTGTACATCGCCCCGGACGAGCAAGCGATCCTCGATCATGCCTCGCACGGCGGATTCCCGGCGAATCGCATCTCGGCGGTCCGTCGCATGATGGACCCGACGACCGCGGAGGAGCGCTGACACGAGCCGCGGCTATACTCGCCTCGTGCCGTCCCTGCCGGGAGAAGAGCTCGTCGAAAAGGGCATCGCGGACCTCGCGAGGGGCGAGGAAACCCTGGAGGCATTGCTCGTCTCGATCGGCGCGCCTCGTCTGTCGCGAGCCGGACTGACGATCCTGAACCCGATCCCGTCGCCTGAGCACCGGCTCTACGAATATTTGGCGCGGACCAACTCGGACTCCGCCCACTCCCGGTACAACGCTCTGATCCGGCGTCTCGTGAGCTTCGAGCGAGCGGCGGAATGCGGCGCCTCGTAGACGCGGCCCGGCTCGAAGAGTTTCTCACGGCCCTGGCGAGGGAGAGTCGCGCCGACGTCCGCATCTATCTGGCGGGGGGAGCGACGGCCGTGCTCCAGGGCTGGCGTCCATCCACCGTGGACATCGACCTGAAGATCGTGCCCGACAGCGACGCCGTTCTGCGGGCAATCCCCCGGCTCAAGGAGTCCCTCGAGATCAACGTCGAGCTCGCGGCGCCGGACGAGTTCATCCCGGAGCTTCCGGGCTGGCAGGAGCGAAGCCCGTTGATCCGCCGCGAGGGCGGCGTGTCCTTTCACCACTACGACTTCTCGGCCCAGGCGCTCGCCAAGCTCGAGCGTGGACACGACCGGGATCTTTGGGACGCCGGAGAGATGGCGCGGCGCGGGCTGATCGACCCCGCGGTCCTGCTCCGCTACTTTGACCAGATCTCGCCAAACATGTACCGCTATCCGGCGATCGACCCGGTTTCCTTCCGGCGCGCTGTCGAGGACTTCGTCCGCGGGCACTCGAAGCTCTGAAAGCCCGCTGATATCCTTTCGCCCCCGGTCCACGAAAGGAGATTTTCATGCGGCGGTTCGTCCTGTCAGTGCTGTGTCTGCTGCCCGGAGTTCTCGTCGCCGTTCCCGAGAAGGCGCCCACATCGTCCCCGGTCCCCGCCGCGCGTCTCGACGAGCCCCGGTTGAAGGCCCTGAAGGCGCGCGCGATCGGGCCGGCGGTGATGGGCGGGCGCGTCTCCGAGATCGCTCTCGATCCCGAGAACCCGTATGTGTTCTACGTCGGGTTTGCGACGGGCGGGGTGGCGAAGACGGCCAACAACGGCGGGACCTTCACGGGCCTCTTCGATACGGAGCCGGTCGCCTCGATCGGCGCGGTCGCCGTGGCCCCGTCAGACCCGAAAACGATCTGGGTGGGCACGGGCGAGGCCAACGACCGGAACAGCTCCGGTTGGGGCGACGGAGTCTATCTCTCGAAAGACGGCGGCGAGACCTGGGCGAACGTGGGACTGAAGAGCTCGCGCGCGATCGCGCGCGTCATCGTGCATCCCACCGACCCGAGCCGCGCCTGGGTCGCCGCGGCCGGCAACCTCTGGGCGCGGGGCGGCGAGCGGGGACTCTACGCCACGCGCGACGGCGGCAAGACCTGGCGCGCTGCCCTGCAGGCCGCGGCGCCCTACGCGGACCGCGTCGGCTGCGGCGACGTCGTCCTCGATCCCTCCGATCCCGACACGATCTACGCGGCCCTCTACGCCCGCGAGCGCCAGCCCTGGTCGTTCGCCGCGGGGCCCGACGCGACGGACGGCAAAGACCTCGGGGGCATCTTCAAGTCGACCGACGGCGGCGCGAACTGGACGAAGCTCTCGAAGGGCCTCCCCGGAGGAACCGCGCGCATCGGCCTCGCGATCCACCGCAAAAACCCGAAGATCGTCTACGCCATCGTCCAGTCGAGCGAGGGCGGAACCAGCGATATCCGCGACGTGACGAGCAAAAGCGGCGGGGTCTTCCGCTCGGAAGACGGCGGCGAGACCTGGGCGCGGCGGAGCAACCTGAATCCGCGGCCCTTCTACTTCTCGCAGATCCGCGTGGACCCCGAGAACCCGGAGCGGGTTTACGTTCTCGGCTTCGCGCTCCACGTTTCGGAGGACGGCGGCAAAACGTTTCGCGAAGACCGCTTCGGGAAGGTCCACCCCGACAACCACGCACTGGCGATCGATCCTCGGAGCCCGGAGCGGCTGCTCCTGGGCACCGACGGCGGCGCGTACCAGAGCTTCGACGCGGCGAAGAGCTGGGAGCACTTGAACCGCTTCGCGGCCGGCCAGTTCTACCGGATCAACCTCGACGAAAGCGTTCCCTACCGGATCTGCGGCGGCCTGCAGGACAACCTGAACTGGGTCGGCCCGAGCCGGACCCTGACGAAGGAGGGCATCCTCAACACTGACTGGATCAACATCGAGGGCGGCGACGGATTCTCGTGCGTTTTCGACCCCGAGAACCCGCAAATCGTCTACGCCGAGTCGCAGGAGGGCGAGATCCACCGCTTCGACCTGCGCAGCGGCGCCGTCAAGAACCTCCGCCCGTCGCCGACCGAGGGCCAGCCCGGCTACCGGTTCCACTGGAACTCGCCGTTGATCGGCAGCCGCCACGAGAAGGGAGCGATCTACCTCGCCGGCAACCGCGTCTTCAAGCTGACGTCCCGCGGCGAGGCGTGGAGAGTGATCAGCCCCGACCTCTCGACGCAAGATCCGAAGAAGACGACGACCGTCGGGAGCGGCGCCGAGAACTACGGCGTCGTCTACACGCTGGCCGAGTCTCCGCTCCAGAAGGGGCTCCTCTGGGCGGGCACGGACGACGGGAAGGTCTGGGTCACGAGCGACGAGGGGGCGAACTGGGCGGACCTCACTCCGAGTCTCCCGCCCGCCGCGAAGGGACTCTGGATGGGCCGCATCGAGGCGTCCTGGCACGATCCGAAGGCGGCCTACCTCGCGGTCGAGACGCACCGCTCGGGCAAGTTCGCGGCGCTCGCGTACCGCACGGCGGATCTCGGCCGCACGTGGCAGTCGATCGCCGGGGATCTGCCCGCCGACGGCCCGGTCAAGGTCATCCGCGAGGACCCCAGGAACCCGAGCCTCCTCTTCGCCGGCACGGAGCTCGGCCTCTTCACCTCGCTCGACGGCGGCGCCTCCTGGCAGAAGCTCGGCGGTCTGCCGACGGTCCCTGTCGACGACCTCGTCGTCCACGGCCGCGACCGCGACCTCGTCGCCGCGACGCACGGACGGAGCCTCTACGTCCTCGACGACATCACCGCGCTCCAGGAGCTGACGGCGGAGGTCCGCGCGAAAGACGCGCATCTTTTCCCGCCGCGGCCCGCGCACGCCTTCAACCCGCTGCCCGGATTCGGCGACTGGAACGGCGTGGCGGTTTTCCGCGGCGAGAACCCCAAGCCCGGAGCGCTCCTGACCTGGTGGGTCAAGGACTTCACCGGTGACGAGGTCAAGATCGAGATCGTGAATGCGCTCGACCAGCCGGTTGCGAAGCTCTCGTCGCCGGCCACCCCCGGCCTCGGGAGGATCGTCTGGGACCTGAAGCCGTCAAAGGAGCTGCTGACCGAATACGGCGGCGAGGGCGCGAAGTTCGTCCGAGCGGGCGACTACAAGGTGACGCTGACCTTCGGGAAGGCGAAGTCCGAGCAGACCCTCGCGGTCACGGTGGCGCCGGGCATCGAGACGCGTTGAGTGGGGGTCAGACCTTGAGTCTGGAGCCTCTCCGTTCGAAAAGGTTCAGATTCAAGGTCTGACCCCGTAGCTACCGTAGGGCCTACGGCGAGGCGCCGGCCGACGCGAGCGCTTCCTGCGATCCCGCGGCCCGCGCCTTCTCGAAGAAATCCGCGGCCTCGGATGATCTTCCGACCGCCGCGGCCGCGCGCGAGAGCTCGAGCAGCGTCACGTCGTCGGAGCAGGCCCACATCAGCGAGAAGTCATGCCCCCGACGGCCGGAGAAGAGCTCGAGCGCCTCCTCGAGCGGTTCCTCCCCATCGGTCCGCGCGAGACCGGCCAGCGCCTGGACAAGGAGGTGCCCGCCGCCGAGCGCCCTCGGCCGGCCGCGCAGATGGGCCACGGCCTGCGTGAACGCGGCGTGGGCCGCGGCGGTGTCGCCCTGGTCGAGCGCCGTGCGCCCCAGAGCGCAGAGACACACGCCGCGAAACGTGTCGCGGTACATGAAGTCGGAGCGTTCGACCGCCTCCAGCCCACGCAGACAGGCGCCGCGGGCGCCGGCCAGATCGCCGGAGCGGCGAAGGCACTCGCCGAGGTAGCCTCCGACGCCGGCGGTGGGGCCCATCCCCGCTTCCCCTTCCAAGGCCAGGCATTTCTCGAGGCACCAGAGCGCTTCCGCGTGGCTGCCGAGCTCCAGGTGCGTCCACCCCAGAGCGAGCCACGCGAAGCCGTGGCGCGGGTCGAGCTCGACCGCCCGCTGAAACAGGCGAAGGCCCTCGGCCCGCCTGCCAATCTGGAGGAGAGAAAACCCGCCGAAATAGGGGGCGTAGGCGTTCGCGGGGTCGAGCTCCATGGCCCGGCGTTCCTGCTCGAACGCTTCGTCCTGACGCCCCTCCCGCGACAGGCAGTATCCCAGCCAGATGCGCGGCTCGGCCAGCTCGGGATCAGCCGCAATGGCCCGGCGTGCGTAGCTCTCGGCGATCTCGAGCTCCCCCGGATCCGTCTGAAAGGGGAAACGCATCGCGTGGACGGCCGCAAGCCCGGCGAGGGCAGGAGCGTACGCGGGATCGGCGCCGGCAGCCTCCTCGAACAGGACCCGCGCCTGGTCGAGCGTCCCCTTCTCGAGCCGATGAAAAAATCGGCGCCCCCGCGCGTGGCGCTCGTAGACGTCGATGCGCGGAGGCGCGCGAACGACCGGCGCCACGCCGCCGGGCCGCAGGTGCTCCGCGGCCGCGGCGGAAAGCCGGTCCTGCATCGCGAACATCTCGTCGAAATCGCCGTCGATCTTCTGCGACCCCACGGTCTCGCCCGTCACGCCATCGGAGAGCTGCGAGGTCACGCGCAGGCGGCTCCCGGCGCGCTGGTAGGCGCCGGAGAGCACCCACCGGCACCCGAGGATGCGGCCGAGCGTGGACGCGCCCCCATCGGTGTCCGCGAGGGCGTGCCGCACCTTCTCCCGCGGAACGAGTGAAACGCCAGGAAGGCGTCCGAGGTCCGCGGCGAGACTCTCGGCGAAGCCGCTGCCGATCCAGTCGTCGTCCGGGTTGCTCGAGAGGTTCCGAAGATCGACGATCGCGAGCGTGTCCGGAAGCGAGGCGACCAGCTCCCCCGACGCGAGCGCGCGCAGATCCGAGAGGAAGGCGGCCGCCGACGGATACCGCCGCTCAGGATCGCGGGCAAGAGCGCGGTGGAGCACGACGCCGGCCTCCGGCGCGACGCCCGTCCTGCGCAGCGGCTCGACGTCGGCCGCCAGGATCGCCGCGATCCGGTCCGCGGCGGTCTCTCCGGGGAAGGCGGCCCGTCCCGCCAGCGCTTCGTAGAAGACAGCGCCGAGCGAGAAGAGGTCCGACCGCTCGTCGAGCGGCTGCCCGCGGAGCTGCTCGGGCGACATGTATCCGAGCGTCCCGATCACGGCGCCGGGCGCCGTCAACGCCACTTCGGTCGCGGCTTCGCTCGCGCCGACGCGCCCGAGCATCTGCGCGATCCCGAAGTCGAGCAGCTTGCCGAGGTTGTCCCCGGTCACCATGACGTTCTCCGGCTTGATGTCGCGGTGGAGGACGCCGGCCGCGTGCGCGTGCACCAGCGCCTCGAGCAGCGAGGCCATCAGGGACAGCGCCTGCGGAAACGGAAGAGGGCCGCGCCGCAGCCGGTCCCGCAGCGTCTCGCCGGCGACGAACTCCATGGCGAGAAAGGCCACGCCGTCGGACTCGCCCGCCTCGAAGAACGTGGCGATCGCCGGGTGCTGCAGCCGGGCGCACGCCTCCGCCTCGCGCAGGAGCCTCGCTCGCGCGTCGGGCGACAGCGCGGACGAAAGCACCTTGACCGCGGCCATCCGGCCGAGGGCCAGATCGCGGGCGAGAAACACCTCGCCCATTCCTCCGGCCCCCAGTCGGCTCTCGACGAGATAGTGAGAGAGGGTGCGACCGAGCAACGTCCCCTCCGCAGCGCCGATTATCTCCTTGCGAGGGGGGCATACAATCGCCCCACTTCTTCATGACGCTCTCGGCCGGATCCCGACTCGGGCCCTACGAGATTCTCGCGCCGCTCGGCGCGGGTGGCATGGGCGAGGTTTACCGGGCGCGGGACGCAAAGCTCGGCCGCGAGATCGCCATCAAGGTTCTCCCCCCCGCCATGGCGTCGGATTCGGATCGACGCCAGCGCTTCGAGCAGGAGGCCCGCTCCGCCTCCGCCCTGAACCACCCCAACATCCTGACCATCTACGACATCGGCGAGGTCGATGGGACCGTCTATATCGCCATGGAGCTCGTCGAGGGGAAGACTCTGCGCGAGCTCGTCGCCTCCTCAGAGCCACTGCCGACGAAAAGGCTCCTCGACCTGGCCGTCCAAATCGCCGACGGCCTGGCCAAGGCGCATTCGGCCGGCATCGTGCATCGGGACTTGAAGCCCGAGAACGTCATGGTGTCGAAGGACGGGTTCGCAAAGATCCTCGACTTCGGTCTGGCGAAACTGACGGAGGCCGCCTCGCAGGTGCAGTCCGTCCTGCCCACGGCCATCGCCGCGCCGACCGAGCCGGGAACTGTCATGGGCACGGCCGGCTACATGTCGCCCGAGCAGGCGAGCGGCCAGGCGGTCGATTTTCGCTCCGACCAGTTTGCGCTGGGCTCGATCCTCTACGAGATGGCGGCAGGCAGGCGGGCGTTCGAGAGGAAGACCGGCGCCGAGACGCTCGTCGCGATCATCCGCGAGGAACCCGAGCCCTTGCAGCAAGCGGCTCCGAAGGCGCCGGCGCCCGTGCGCTGGATCGTCGAGCGCTGCCTTGCCAAGGATCCCGAAGAACGCTACGCCTCGACCAAGGACCTCGCGCGCGACCTGAAGAGCGTCCGCGACCACCTGACGGAGACCTCCCTTTCCGGCGGCCTCGAAGCGGCCGAGCCCGCGAAAGCGCCGAGACGTCGCTGGCTCGCGCCGGCAATCCTCGCCTTCGCCGCCGGTGCGGGCATCGCGCTCTTCGCCGCGCACAGCCTCGGCCTCTTCGTGCCGGACCCGCCGGTGTTTCAGAGACTCACTTATCGCCGCGGCGCGATCGTCACGGCGCGCTTCGCTCCCGATGGAAACTCCGTCATCTACGGCGCGGCTTGGGACGGAAATCCCATCGAGATTTTCACGACCCGGCCGGAGAGCCCGGAGTCGAAGTCGCTCGGCCTTCCCTCGGCCGACGTCCTGGCCGTGTCCCGCACCGGTGAGCTCGCGATCTCGCTCGGCTGGCGTTCCCTGGTCGGGTGGGAGTCCACGGGCCTGCTCGCGCGGGTCCCCGCGAGCGGCGGCGCGCCCCGGGAGGTGCTCGAGAACGTGGAGGATGCGGACTGGTCGCCGGACGGCAAGGAGCTGGCCGTGATCCATCGCGCGGGGGAACGCGCGCGTCTCGAGTACCCGATCGGCACCGTCCTCCACGAGGCGACGGGCTGGCTCAGCAACCCACGCGTCTCGCCCGACGGCCGCTTCGTCGCGTTCTTCCGTCACCCAGAGCGCGGCGACAACGCCGGCCGGCTCGTGTTCCTCGATGTGGCGAAGCGCTCGCTGGTCGAGGGTCCCCCGATCCCCGGTACCGCGGGATTTGCGTGGTCGCCGCGAGGCGACGTCACGCTCGGAGGCGGAGGGAATCTTCGACGAGTCTCCACTTCCGGGAAGTCGCGTCCCTCGATCGCGCTCGCGGGCGGGTTCATTCCGGAAGACATCGCCCCGGACGGAAGGCTTCTCGCGAAGCGGGCGAGCTACAGGCGGGAGATCGTGGGCGTGGCGGCCGGCGAGTCGCGCGAGCGCAACCTGACCTGGCTCGACTGGTCCTTTCCCGACGACATCTCGAACGACGGCAAGACTTTGCTCTTCGACGAGCAGAGTCGCGGCCGCGACAACTACCTCTGCTACGTCCGCAAGACGGACGGATCTCCGGCCGTGCTGCTCGGTCAGGCGACCGGTTTCAGTCTCTCCCCGGATGGCCGGTGGGCGCTCACGGCAAACGCCGACGTGTCTCAACTCACGCTGCTGCCGACCGGAGCCGGCAGCCCGAGGCCGCTCCCGAAAACCGGTCTCGTCTATCAGTGGGGAACGTTTTTTCCCGATGGAAAACGGCTTCTCCTCTGGGCGAACGAGCCCGGCCACGGCAGCCGCCTCTTCGTTCAGGCGATTGACGGAGGCAAGCCGCGGCCGATCACGCCGGAGGGGTTCGAGCTCCCGTTCGGCGGGAGACCGATGAGCCCGGACGGCCGGACGGTCGCGGTGCTCGCACCGGACAGGAAAATCCATCTGTGGCCGCTCGAGGGCGGAGAACCGCAGCCGCTTCCAGGTGTGCTCGAAGGCGAAACCGCCTTCGGATGGACGGCCGACAGCCGGGCTCTCTACGTCGGCCGGATCGGCATGCCCGCGCGCGTCGAGATTCTGGACGTCGCCACGGGAGCGCGCCGCCTCTGGAAAGAGATCACCCCGCCCGATCCGGCCGGCGTCCTCGCCGTCGGGCCCATCCTGATCACCCCGGACGGCCAGTCTTACGTCTACTCCTACCGGCGGATTCTCGACGAGCTGTTTCTCGTGACGGGGCTGAAGTGATTTCGGAATTCGGAGTTCGGATTCCGGAACCGGGAGGAGACCGACGCTGATCGGCCGGACACTCGCGCACTACAGGATCACCGCCGCGATCGGCGCGGGCGGGATGGCGAGGTCTACCGCGCCACGGACACGAAGCAGTCACGTCGGCGATCGGCGCGGGCAGGACTGCTTGGCTACAGTAGTATCCGGAGTCACAGGAGGATCCCATGTCAAAAACGAGACTCGCCACGGTGGGGGTCGTGCTTGTAGGTCTCGCCCTGGTCGCCCCGGCGCTCTCGGCCCAAGAGGTCAAGGGCTCGGGGAGCAACATGTTCGTGCCGGAAATCGTCGAGACCTTCACGCTGACGGACGGCACGACCGTGAACCGCACGTCGTTCAAGGGCTTCATCACGGCGGACGACCCGTCGAACCCGCTGCGCCTGGCCAGCATGGTGTGCACGGGCACCGCGGTCGTCGCCAAGGACGGGAAGCCCATTCGGTCCGCCGGCACCTGCGACTCGGTCGACGCCGATGGTGACGTGGCGTTCTACTGGTGGCGGGCCGACGAAAAGAACGGAGGCCGCTGGGGCTTCCTCGGCGGCACCGGGAAGTGGGTCACCGTCGAGGGCGGCGGCACTTACGAGCCGACCGCGGGATGGAAGGATGGGCGGCAGGGAAACAACTGGAAGGGGACCTGGAAGTCGAAGTAGCCCGCCCCGCCCTAAGAAATCGCGGGCTGTAGCCTGCGAAGATTCAATTGATTTTGAGGAGGTAACTGTGATGAAAACCCACCGCATCGTCGCGTTGTCGGTCTCGAGTCTCTTAGGACTGGCGGGAGCCTCGGCCGCAGGGACTATCGCGCTCAAGGGCCGCTCGACCTGGACCCCGGTGTCGGAGACCAGTGTCAAGCTGGCGGATGGCCGCACCGTGAAGCGCCAGGTCCTGAGGGGCGCCGCGATAGCCGACAACCCGAACACTCCGCTTTCGAACGCTAGTCAGGACTGCATGTTCACCACCGTGGCCTCGGCGGATGGGAAAACCTTCAGCTCTGGTGGTTCTTGCGACGGCATGGATGCCGACGGAGACGTCTATTGGGCCTACGGGAGTGCGACCGAGAAGGGCGGCAAGTGGTACTACATCGGTGGCACCGGCAAGTTCGAGGGGCTGACGGGTGGCGGCACCTATCGGCTGGCGCTGAACTGGCCCGACGGCAAGGTCATGGCCACCTGGGATGGCAGCGCGCAGATGAAGTAGAGGCCCTCGGCTCAGCCCCCGCACCGCGCCGAGCTCAACGCACGCCGCCCGACGCGAGAATCCGCTTCAGCTCTTCCGTCCAGTTGGCGACAGCGAGCAGGTTGCCGCCGGTTGGGGCCGAGCCTCCTTTATCCTTCGCCTTCCCGAGCGGGAATAACTCAGCGGTAGAGCGCCACCTTGCCAAGGTGGAAGTCGCGGGTTCGATCCCCGTTTCCCGCTCCAAATGAATCCAACCTCCTCCGGGACCCATCACCAAGTCCTGCGATACGATCTCGGCCGAAAGGAGATTCCATGTTGAGGAAATGGGCTGTAGCTCTGGGCATCGCGGTCGCGGTCATCCTTGCCTCGGCGGAGCCGGCGCGGGGCGCCGAGGCCGGCAAGGCAGTCGTGTGGCCGGCCGGGGAACTGAAATGGACGGACGCTCCCAACGCCCCTCCGGGCGTCAAGCAGGCGGTTCTCTGGGGCGATCCGACGACCGGCGCCTCCGGAACCCTTCAAAAGTTCCCGCCGGGCTTCACGTCCGCGCTGCACTGGCACTCGGCGAACCTTCGGGCGGTCGTCGTCTCGGGCACGGTGATTCACGGGCCGGAGGGGAAGCCGGAGGTGAGACTCTCGGCGGGCTCGTATCTCTCCGAGCCTGCGGGCTACAAGCACACAACGGTGTGCGACAAGGCCTCGGAGTGCGTGTTCTTCATGGAGGGCGACGGAAAGTTCGACATCGTCTGGGCCGCGAAGAAGTAGCCGGGGTCTCCATCTCGCGGCGGGCGGCTCACAGCACGCACTGCGCGGAGCTCAACGCACGCCGCCCGACGCGAGAATCTGCTTCAGCTCTTCGGTCCAGTTGACGACGGCACGCAGGTTGCCGCCGTTCGCGCCGCGCCGAAGCTGATGAACCGGCCGTCGGGCGTGACGTCGTAGTTGGCGATGCTGATGTTCCGAACGAAGTCGTACTCGTCCGCGAAGGCGGCCGGGAAGCACAAGCCATGATTGGCCGCACGCTCGCCCATTACCGCATCACCGCCTCGATCGGCGCGGGCGGGATGGGCGAGGTGTACCGCGCGACCGACACGAAGCTCGGGCGCGACGTGGCGATCAAGGTGCTGCCGTCTGCCACGGCCTCGGATCCGGACCGGCGCCAGCGCTTCGAGCAGGAGGCCCGCTCCGCCTCCGCCCTGAACCACCCGAACATCCTGACGGTCTACGACATCGGCGAAACCGACGGGATCGTCTACATCGCCATGGAGCTCATCGAGGGAAGGACACTGCGAGAGCTCGTCGCGTCGGGCGAGGCGCTGCCGACGAAGAGGCTCCTCGACATCGCCGTGCAGACCGCCGAGGGCCTGGCCAAGGCGCATTCCGCGGGCATCGTCCACCGAGACCTGAAGCCCGAGAACCTGATGGTGTCGAAGGACGGCTACGTCAAGATTCTCGACTTCGGGCTCGCGAAGCTGATCGAGCCGGTGTCGCAGGACGCCTCGGTGCTCCCGACGGCCGTCGCGTCGCCCACGCAGCCCGGCACGGTCATGGGCACGGCCGGCTACATGTCGCCCGAGCAGGCCAGCGGGCAGATCGTGGACTTCCGCTCCGACCAGTTCTCGTTCGGCTCGATCCTCTACGAGATGGCTACGGGCAAGCGCGCGTTCTCCCGGAAGACCGGCGCCGAGACGCTGGTCGCGATCATCCGCGAGGAACCGGAGCCGCTGTCGCAGCTCGCGCCGAAGGCGCCCGCTCCCGTGCGCTGGATCGTCGAGCGCTGCCTCGCCAAGGACCCCGAGGAACGCTACGCCTCGACCAAGGACCTGGCGCGCGATCTCGAGAGCGTGCGCGACCACCTCTCCGAGACCTCCGCCTCAGGCGGGCTCGAAGCGGCCGAGCCCGCGAAGGCGCCGAGACGCCGATGGCTAGCCCCCGCGATGCTCGCCCTTCTCTTCGGAATGGGAATCGGGCTTCTTCTCCGAGACGCCCTGCGGGGCAAGCCGAGCTCCCCCGTCGAGTTCCAGCGGCTGACCTACCAGCGCGGCCGCATCGAGACGGCGCGCTTCGCGCCGGACGGCCAGACACTCGTCTACGGCGCGGCCTGGGAGGGAAAACCCCTGGAGCTCTTCTCGACCCGCCCCGAGAGCCCCGAGTCCCGCTCGCTGGGTTTGCCGGGCGCCGACCTTCTCTCGATCTCTTCCCAGGGCGAGCTCGCGGTCTCGCTCAAACGTCATTACTACCTCGGGTATGAATCCTCCGGCACGCTGGCGCGCGTGCCGCTCGCCGGTGGGGCGCCTCACGAGATCCTCGAGAACGTCCAGGACGCCGACTGGTCTCCCGACGGGGCGAGCCTCGCCGTGGCCCGCCAGGCGGGCGGCCGCAGCCGGATCGAGTACCCCATCGGAAAGGTCCTTTACGCAAGCGCGGGCTGGGTCAGCAACGTCCGAGTCTCGCCCGACGGGCGTCTCATCGCTTTCGTCGAGCATCCCCAGCGCGGGAACCTCGTCGGCGCCGTGAAGGTCATCGACACGAACGGCAAGCTTCTCGTCAGCGGCCTGACCAGTACTCGCGGGGTTCGGGGCGTGGCCTGGTCGCCGCGCGGAGACGAGGTCTGGTACGGATCGTTCACGACCACGTCGACAATCGCCGCCACGTCGATGGCGGGCAAGACCCGGATCGTCTGGAGCTCTCCTGGCGTCGGGCTCCAGGACATCGCGCGCGACGGACGTGTGCTCTTTCTCCAGGACACCACTCGCCGCGAGACCGTCGGCTTCGCTCCGGACGGCCGAACGCAGCGCAACCTGACCTGGCTCAACTGGGCGTTCCCGGTCGACCTCTCGGCCGACGGCGCAACGGTCCTCTTCAACGAGCAGAACCGCCAGCCGCTCGGCATCTACCTGAGGAACCTCGACGGATCCCCAGCGGTTCGCATCGGGGAGGGCGAGGCGTACGGGCTCTCTCCGGACGGGAAGTGGGCGCTTGCTACGCGTCCGCCCGAACGCAAGCAGCTCGTCCTGTTGCCGACCGGCCCCGGGGAGCCGAGAGCGGTTCCGGGCGACGCGATCACCGTCCAATGGGCGAACTTTTTTCCGGACGGCCGCAGAATCCTCATCTCCGGGAGCGAGGCGGGACACGGGGTTCGGCTTTTCGTCCAGGACCTTGCGGGCGGCGATCCGACCACCAGCGGGCGACCCTCCGAAGTAGGAGACGCCGTCCGTAGGACGGCGGCAACCCTGCCCCGCGCGATCACGCCGGAGGGTGTGCAGATCCTGTTCCAGCAGGCCGTCTCGCCCGACGGCAAGTCGATTGCGGCCCGCGGCCCGGACGGCCGGTTCGCCGTGTATCCCGCCGAGCCCGGGGAGCCTCGTTCCGTGCCGGGCCTTGGCCCGGACGAGATTCCGATTCGCTGGACGAACGACGGGCGCTCGCTCTTCGTGACGCGCCTCTCCGAGCCGCCGGGCGTCATCGACGTCGTCGAAGTCGAGACGGGTCGCCGGACGCCGTGGAGGCAGTTCCAGCCGGCCGACCCGACGGGAATCGAGCAGGTCGGCCCCGCCGTGATCTCCCCCGACGAGAAGTCCTACGTCTATTCGTACCGCCACACGCGGGACGACCTGTATCTGGCGACGGGGATGAAGTGATTTCGGATTTCGGGGATCGGATTTCGGAGTTGGGAGCGGGATGACCCTGTCGGCGGGAGCTCGGCTCGGGCCGTTCGAGATCCTGGGCCCTCTGGGGGCCGGCGGGATGGGCGAGGTGTACCGCGCGCGGGACGCGAAGCTCGGGCGGGAGATCGCGGTGAAGGTCCTCCCCTCCGCCATGGCGTCGGATCCGGACCGCCGCCAGCGCTTCGAGCAGGAGGCCCGCTCGGCCTCCGCCTTGAATCACCCGAACATCCTGACGATCCATGACATCGGCGAAGTCGACGGGATCGTCTACATCGCCATGGAGCTCGTCGAGGGAAAAACCCTGCGCGAGCTCGTCGCCTCGGGCGAGGCGCTGCCGACCAAGAGGCTCCTCGACATCGCCGTGCAAACCGCCGACGGCCTCGCCAAGGCGCACTCCGCGGGCATCGTGCACCGGGACCTGAAGCCCGAGAACCTGATGGTGTCGAAGGACGGCTACGTCAAGATCCTCGACTTCGGTCTCGCGAAATTGACCGAGCCGGTGTCGCAGGACGCCTCGGTGCTGCCGACGGCCGTCGCCTCGCCCACGCAGCCCGGCACTGTCATGGGCACGGCCGGCTACATGTCCCCCGAGCAGGCCAGCGGGCAGACCGTCGATTTTCGCTCCGACCAGTTCTCGTTCGGCTCGATCCTCTACGAGATGGCGACGGGCAAGCGCGCGTTCTCCCGGAAGACCGGCGCCGAGACGCTGGTCGCGATCATCCGCGAGGAGCCCGAGCCTCTGCAGCAGGCCGCGCCGAAGGCCCCCACTCCCGTGCGCTGGATCGTCGAGCGCTGCCTCGCCAAGGACCCCGAGGAGCGCTACGCCTCGACCAAGGACCTCGCCCGAGACCTGAAGAGCGTGCGGGACCACCTCTCCGAGACCTCCGCCTCCGGAGGCCTCGAGGCGGCCGAGCCGGCCCGGACGCGCCGGCGCGGTTGGGCTCTGCCGGCACTCCTCGCCCTGCTCGCGGGGGGCGGCCTCGCGTTACTTCTCCAGAACGCCCTCCGCGGCAAGCCGGATTCCCCCGTCGGATTCCAGCGTTTGACCTTTCAGCGGGGCCTCCTTCAGTCGGCGCGTTTCGCTCCCGACGGCCAGACGATCGCGTACAGCGCGGCCTGGGACGGCGGGCCGCTCGAGATCTTCTCGACGCGGGCCGACAGCGCCGAGTCCCGCTCTCTGGGTCTGTCGGGAGCCGCGGTCCTCTCGATCTCCTCGACCGGAGAGCTCGCCGTCTCCCTCAACCGTCACTTTCTCTTCGGCTACGAGGCGACCGGAACGTTGGCGCGAGTCCCGCTGGCCGGAGGAGCGCCGCGCGAGATCCTCGAGGGCGTTCAGGACGCCGACTGGTCGCCAGATGGAAAGAACTTCGCCGTGTCCCGCCAGGTCGGGAACCGGAGCCGGCTCGAGTACCCCATCGGCAAGGTCCTCTACGAGGGCGCCGGATGGGTCAGCGATGTCCGCGTCTCGCCGGACGGGAAACTGGTCGCCTTCCTCGACCATCAGCAGCGCGGGAACAACGACGGCCACGTAAAGGTCGTGGACACGAGCGGCAAGCTCCGCTTCACCGGACCGTTCGCAACCGGCGGCCTGGCCTGGTCCCCGGGAGGCGAGGAGATCTGGTCCGGCAACATCCAGGCCACGTCGATGTCCGGCAAGAGCCGCACCGTTTGGACGGCTCCGAGCATCAATCTCCACGACATCGGGCGCGACGGGCGCGTCCTCTTCTCGCGCGAATCTTCCCGTCGCGAGATCGTGGGTGTCGCTGCGGGAGATTCGGCGGAGCGCAACCTGACTGGGCTCAACTGGTCGTTCCCCGTGGACATCTCGCCCGACGGTAAGACCGTCCTTTTCAGCGAGCAGCAACGCGCGCCGATCGGCGTCTACATACGAAAGCTCGACGGCTCGCCCGCCGTGCGCATCGGCGACGGCGAGGCGTACGCCTTCTCGCCGGATGGGCAGTGGGCGCTGACCGGGAAGCTGCCCGAGCGCCGGCCGCTGATCCTCCTCCCGACGGGCGCGGGAGAGCCGAAGACGCTTTCGACCGGCGACCTGACCTGCCAGTGGGCAGACTGGTTCCCGGACGGCCGCCGGATCGTGGTATCGGCAAGCGAGCCCGGCCGAGGCCCCCGGCTGTGGGTCCTGGACCTCGCCGGCGCGGATCCGACCACCAGCGGACGACCCTCGGCAGTAGGAGACGACGTCCGTAGGACGGCGGCAACCCAGCCCCGAGCCATCACCCCGGAAGGCGTGACGATTCTCTCGCAGGCCATGTCGCCCGACGGCCGCTGGATCGTGGCCCGCTCTCCGGACGGCCGCCACGCCCTCTATCCCACGGAGCCCGGCGAGCCGCGCATCGTGCCCGGCATGGCGCAGGACGAGCTTCCGGTACGGTGGACGGCCGACGGGCGCTCGCTCTTCGTCGCGAGGCGGGCGGCGCCCCCGGGGATCATCGAGGTGTTGGACATCGCGACGGGTCGGCGGACGACGTGGAAGAAATTTCAGCCGGCCGATTCCACGGGGGTCGACCAGGTCGGCCCCGCAGTCATCGCTCCGGACGAAAAGACCTGGGTCTATTCCTACCGCCGGACCCTGGGGGACTTCTACCTCGCGACCGGGCTGAAGTAGGTCAGCCCAGGCGCGCCACGCCGTCGCGCGCGGCCAGAATGTAGACGGGCTTCGGGTTGCGCGCGTATTCGCGGAAGCACGCCTCCGTGAATTTGATCGCGTGCTCGTCGCCCGTCGCGATCGCGCGATCCGCGAGCTCGTCACGCGACGGCAGCGCGTCGGCGGAAAGAGGCGGCGCGGTCTTGCCTCCGGCAGAGGAGTAGAACGAGGCCGCGGCCTGCCAGGTGTAGCGAAGCAGCCGCCGCTGCTCCTCCGGGGAGACATACGGGAGGAGCGTGCGGACGGCGACCGGACCCGTGACGCCGTGCAGAAACGTGATGATGGTGCCCGGCGAAGCGCTCGCGAGGTAGACCGCAGCAAAGGTCTCGGTCATGTCCGACAGAAACGCCTCTGCGTCGCCCGACGGGTCCACGGCGTCGGCTACCGCGGCGAACGGCGGGAAGGCGTCGAGAGGCGAGAGACGGTCGGTGATGTTCCCGTACGAGACGCGTCGCTCGAGAGGAAGGATCGGGACTCCCGCGATCGCGATGGAGGGCCGGCGGCCCGCGGGCGGTTTCTCCGGCGTGGCCGCTTCCGGCAACGCGTTGTACGTCGCCGCCCAGTACCCGAGCCCTTCGGCCAGCTCGCGCCGCCGGGCCGGAGTTTCCGACGCCTCGAGGCTGCGCACCGCGTGCGCCGTGCGAATCGCGCCGTGGAACGCGGCCGCGACCACGCCTGGCGAGAAGCGCGCCGTCCATTCTGCGAGCACTGTCTTCCAGGGGCGCTCGGCGATCTCGCGGCGGAAGAAGACGATCCAATCGCCGACGCGATCGTTGTCTCCCAGCGCCTCACGCCAGGCCTTGGGGTCGATGGGCCTCGTGCCGCCGGGATGCTCGCGCAGTCGTTTCTTGTACCGCTCGACCCACGGCACGACGGCGTCGGGCCGATCGAGAACCACGAGTGCCTCGGCGGCCATCGGCCCGTGATTGGCCAGCCGGCCGGCGTACTCCGGCCCGGTCGGGGCCAGGAGCGCGAGCGCGTCCTCCATCGCTTCCGACGCTTTCATGCCGTTTCCCTTCGGCGCTCCGTGCCGCGCCAGGATTCCGGGAGCCACACACGTGGCCGAGGCGGCCGTGGCCGCGTGGCGGAGGAAGCGGCGCCGCGAGTGAGCTGCCATGCGTTCCCGAGCCGATCTTAACCTACTGGATGCTCTGGATCGCGCGGTCCGCGGCCCACTTGACGCGCGGCATCTTCGCCAGCTCCTTCAGGAGCGGCAGGGCCGGAGTCGCCGGCTTGCCGATCGAGCCGAGCGCGGAGGCGCAGGCGCGCAGGACGTGGATCTGCTCGTTCTTGACCGAGCAGGCCGTCATCAGCGCCGGAACCGCGGGCGCTGCCTCCTTGCCGATCGCCGCGATCGCGTTGGAGGACATCAGCCGCACGT
>JBKJWL010000055.1:0-3009 GCA_046716885.1 Thermoanaerobaculia bacterium
GACGAGACCGGCGCGGCGCTGCCAGGAGTGACAGTCGAGGCCGTGAACGACGCGTCGGGCCAGACCCGCAGCGCGGTCACGGGCCCGGACGGCTTCTTCAACATCTCGGTGACACCCGGCACGTACACGGTCAAAGCGAGCCTCGAGGGCCTCGGCGCGGACTCGAAGAACGTGGTCGTCTTGCTCGGCCAGACGCAGGGGCTCGACTTCCTGCTGTCCCTCCGGGCGGCCGAGGTTGTCACCGTCACGGCGACGGCGCCGGTCATCGAGACGCGGCAGAGCGAGATCGCGACGAACGTCACGGAGGAGCAGCTCAGGGTCCTGCCGCAGGACAACCGCAACTTCCTGAACTTCGCCAACCTGGCGCCCGGCGTGAGGACTTCCACCGACGAGAACAACAAGGAGGTGCTGGGCGGAGCGCTCCCGGGCTTCAACACGAACGTCTTCATCGACGGCACGAGCTACAAGAACGACGTGTTGAACGGCGGCGTCGTCGGCCAGGACTCCAGCCGCGGCAACCCGTTCCCCCAGAACGCCGTGCAGGAGTTCCGCGTCGTCACACAGAACTTCAAGGCCGAGTACGAAAAGTCCTCGAGCGCCATCATCACCGCCGTGACGAAGTCCGGCGGCAACACGTTTCATGGAGACGGCTTCGCGGACTATCAGGCCAAGGGGCTCGTCGCGACCAACGAGTGCGACCTGATGAGAAACCGGTGCGCGAGCGATCCTGACCCCAATTTCGTCAAACCCGACTACACGCGCTGGCAGGCCGGCGTCTCGCTCGGCGGCCCGATCATCCAGGACAAGCTCCACTTCTTCGGGTCCTGGGAGTACAACAACCAGAACCGGAACAACACTGTGACGGCGGGGTCCCAGATCGGCCTGGTGCCGGAGCCGACGCGATCCGAGCTTCTGGCGCTCACGGGCATCGCCGCGAGCCCGTTCAAGTCGAACCTGGCGTTCAGCAAGATCAGCTGGCAGGCCACGAACGCGGACGTCGCCGACTTCACGGGTTTCTACCGCCAGGAAAACGAGGTCAAGGACTTCGGCGGCTCGCGCGCCTTCGAGGCCGGCACCAACATCAAAAACGGGGTGTGGAACGTCCAGGCCCGGAACTCGTGGCTCTCGACCAGTTTCCTGAACGAGACCATCGTCGGATACCAGGACTACAAGTGGAACCCGAGCCCCGTGCAGGCCGGCATCGTCGGCCAGGACTTCCAGAACGCCCTCTACATCGGCTCGACACAGAACTTGCAGAACTTCAACCAGAAGCGTTTCAGCGTGCGCAACGACTTCACGCTCCTCGACATCCGTGCGGCTGGCGATCACGTCGTGAAGGTCGGCGTCATCTATAGCCACAACAAGTACGACGTCCAGAAGCAGTTCTTCGGGATTCCCATCTACCGCTACCGCAACGACGTCAACGCCGGCCTGACGTTCGACTTCCCGTTCGAGGCGCAGTTCGGCTTCGGGAACCCGGACCTCTCGCTCACCAACAACCAGTTCGGCACCTACGTGCAGGACGACTGGACCATCAACCCGCAGCTGACCGTCAACGTCGGCCTGCGCTGGGACGTCGAGTCCAACGGCCTCAACAACAAGTACGTGACGCCGGCGCTCGTCGTCTCGGAGCTGTCCGACCGCTACTCGTCGGACTTCTTCACCAACGGCAGCGACCGTCCGGCCTACAAGAACGCCTTTCAGCCGCGCATCGGATTCGCCTATGACCTGTCGAAGAAGGGCACGACAGTCTTCTTCGGGGGCTACGGGCGCTATACCGACCGCGTCGAATACAACGCGATCCTGGACGAGCAGTTCCGGCTCCAGTACACGACGCTCACATTCCGGTTCTCGGCCGACGGGCAGCCGCGCGACGGCAACCCGACGATCCTGTGGAACGACGCGTACCTCACGGCCGCCGGCCTTCAGACCATCATCGACAGCCCCGCGCGGCCCAACCCCGAGGTCTTCCTGGTCAGCAACAACACCAAGCCGCCGGTCTCGGACCAGTTCACCGGCGGAATCCGGCAGCAGCTCGGCCCGATCGGCGTGTCGCTGTCGTACGCCGGGGTCCGCTCCAAGAACGGTTACACCTGGATATTCGGAAACCGGCGGCCGGACGGCGGCTGCTGCGAGTCCGTCTCGCCGTTCTTCTCGAACGTGCTCCTCGCCGACCCCACCAAACGCGCCTGGTACGACGCGGGCTTCCTCCAGGTGGACAAGGCCTATACGGCCTCCTCGAAGTGGGGCGCCACGCTGGCCTACACTTACGGTCACGCGACGGCCAACGGCGGCGACTTCTTCACGCTCGACTGGGTCGACGTGGCCGCTTCGCCGCGGCGCCGCGCGCCCCAGGACGAGCGGCACCGGGTCGTGCTCTCGGGCATCGTGGGGCTGCCGTGGGACGTCACGCTGTCCACTCTCGTCCAGGTCGGCACGGGCACGCCGTTCAACGTCTTCGACGCGACCGACGGCTTCGGGCCGAACCAATTCAAGGTCCGGCTCGGCGGCGGCCAGCCGGAGGGAACTCTTCCCTTCCAGCAGTGGGACGTCTCGTTTCAGAAGCAGTTCTACTTCACGCAGGCCGCCTACGTCGGAGTCCGGGCCGGAGTCTTCAACGTCACCAACCACAAGAACTTCGGCTGCTACGACGGCTTCATTCCGCCCGCGGGCGAGACCAACGTGAACTTCGGCACGCCCGACTGCCTCATCACGCAGCCGCGCCGCCTCCAGGTCGGGTTGAACGTGGGCTTCTGAGGTTCGACTGACTTTCGATCGTGAGGCGCGTCGCTGACGAAAGGAGCGGGCAGGGTGCGGACGGGAGGTCGTCCGCACGCCGTGCCCGGCCGGCGGCTGCGCTTTTCGCGCTCGCAGCTTCCTGCCTCTTCGTCCTCGCCCTCTGCCGCCCGGCTTCTCGGGCGGCAGAGCCGCGAGTCATTCCCCCCCGGCCGGTCCCCGGTGCGGCGGCCGCGGCGGTTGTGGGGGGTAGCGCGCCCCCCCCCGTGCGGG
>JBKJWL010000056.1:0-62988 GCA_046716885.1 Thermoanaerobaculia bacterium
TGCCAGGGGAGGACGAGGATCGCGAGCACGGCGAGTGCCCAGAGGGCACGGCGGACGCAGCGGAGGGGCCAGGCGCGGTCCAGTGCGAGGCCCGCTGCGACGGCGGCCACGGGAAGCACGACGCCGATGAGCCCCTTGCAGTAGAACGCAAACGCGAGGGCGGCTCCGCAGAGAACGCCCCAGCGGGCGTCCGATCCGTCGCGGCGGCGCACGGCGCCGTCGATCGCGAAGACCGCGATCGCGATCGCCAGCGTCAGGAAGGCGTCGGCGGCGAACGTCAGCGAGACCGTCAGAAACAGCGGGAAGAGCGCCAGGATCATGCCCGCGAGCAGGCCTGCACGTCCGCCGGAGCGCTGGCGCACCCAGAACCCCACGAACGCCGCCGTTGCCAGTCCCGCCAGCGCAGCGGGCAGGTTTTCCGCGAACAGGTTGATGCCGAACAGGCGATAGCTCGCCGCCACGATCCAGAAGGTCAGCGGCGGCTTGTCGAGGAAGTCCTGATGCTGCCAGCGCGGCATCAGGTAGTCGCCGCTCGAAAGCATGTGAATCGAGGGCGTGGCGTACATCGCCTCATTGCCGCGCTGAAGCAGGAGGCGGTCGAGCCGTCCGAGGTAGAGCCAGGCGCAGACGAAGGCCGCGGCGAGCGCGAGAAGGCGAGTGGGACCGTCCAGCCGTTCCGGAGCCGCGGCGAGACGCGCAGGGGCCGGCGATCCAGCTCCCCGACCGATCTCCCGAGACATCGGGAGACAGTCTAGCGGGACTCGTGATCGGACGACAGACTCGCGCCGTCTCCCGAAGGCCGTATCCGGGCGAAACGCGGGGCTCGCGTCGGCCTAGCCCCTCGGGCTCAGTAGTACTCCTCGAACCAGAAGAAGACGAACTCCGAGAGCCGTTTCGTGATCCCGCGCTTCTTCCACCGCTCGTAGGTGATCTCTTCGCAACGGGCGCGATCCCGCTCGAACATGGCCTCCATCTCCCGGCCGAACTCTCGGTCGTAGACGCCGATGCTCGCTTCGGCATTCTTGCTCATGGAGCGCTCGTCGAAGTTGATCGAACCGACCGTGGAATAGATCCCGTCGACGACCATCGTCTTGTTGTGGAGCATCGTGGGGACGTACTCCCAGATCCGGACGCCCGCCTCGAGGAGCTCGCCGTAACGCTTCCAGGACGCCGCGCGAACCATCGGCAGGTCGATGTGCCTCCCCGGAACCATGACCTGGACGTCCACACCGCGCTTGACCGCTCTCGCGAGCGACTGCCGCACCTGCTTGTCCGGAAGGAAATAGGCGTTCTGGAGGCGAATGGTTTTCGCCGCGCTTTCGATCGCCACGAAGTAGAGCATCTTCGCGAGCGACGTCGAATCGCCGCGGGAAGCCTTGACCGCGTGGACGAGCGCTTCGCCGGCCGGCTCGACCCGCGGGTAGAACTTTTGGCCGGCAAGAATCTCCCCGGTGGTGAAGGTCCAGTCCTCGCTGAAGATGGCCTGCATCTGGGCGGCCACGGGCCCCTCCACGCGCACCTGGGTGTCGCGCCACTCCCCGGTGTTCCGGGCGTCGCCGAGCCAGCGCTCGTCGATGCCGAGGCCGCCCGTGTAGGCGATCCGGCCGTCCACGACGAGAATCTTGCGATGCGTCCGCCTCCCGAGCTTATGAATCGAGAAGAGGCGCAATGGGCGATACTTCTCCGCCTGGACGCCGGCGGCGTCGAACTCCTTCTTCAGCTCCTTGAACTTGCTCCCCCAGCCGTCGACGAGGAGACGCACCTCGACCCCGTTTTTCGCGGCGGCGATCAGCGCGTCGGCAAACTGCCGGCCGGCGCGGTCCGGCTTGAAAATGTAGGTCTCCAGGTTGACGGTCTTCTTCGCCGCTCGGATGTCGCGGGTCATCGCGGGAAAGATCTCGTCGCCGTTGGCGAGCAACCGGGCGGAATTGCCCTCAACCATCACGTTTCCCAGCGCCTCGGCGGAGCGCCGAAAGTCGGGGTCGGAGACGTTGAACGGGCGATCGAACTTGTAAGCCTGGCGCTTCTCGGAGCCGACGATTGGCGTGATCAGGGAAACGCACCCGGAAAGGTTGAATGCCAGGAGGACGAGCAGGAGGCTCCGGAGCCCCCGTTGGAGACCCCACCGCGCTCCGTGTCTCATCGGAGTCAGGGACGATTCAAGAAGCTTGCCTATGGAGGCGCAGGCCGATCCGCGGAGGGGGCACGCGGCGCGCATCCTCTTTAGAACAAGCGTGTTGAGGCGACGGACCGGGAGGCCGGCGCGTCTCCCCGACGCCCCCGCTCCCAGCACGAGCCCGCCCACAGTCCCAGCACAAAGAGGACCACCCCACCGACGGCGCGCAGAAGGACGCGCGTCCGCCGGTGCTTCCACGGCGGCTCGCTCCGGAAGTTGACGCGAGTCGAGGCCTCGTGCAGCCGCTCGGCCTGGTAGGCGCGAAGGTCGAGGAGCAGGTCGCGGGCGGATTGGTAGCGGTCCGCCGGGTCCTTCTCGAGGCACCGGAACACGAACCCCTGCAGCTCCTGCGCGAGCTTCTCGGTCTCCGGATGCTTGCGCGGGTCGTCGCGGAGCACCGCGCCGAGCGTCTCCACTGGTGTGTCGCGCGCGAAAGCGCGACGCCCCGTCAGCATCTCGTAGAAGGTCGCGCCGAGCGAAAAGATATCGGTGCGCGCGTCGATCGCCTTTCCGCGGACCTGCTCGGGCGACATGTATCCCGCGGTTCCGACGAGAAACTGGGAGCTCGAGCCGCGCCGCGCCGTGGGGCCGGCGATCCCCGGGGTCCGCGCGGGCTGCTCGATCCGGGCGATGCCGAAATCGAGGATCTTGGCGCGCCCCTCGTTGGTCAGGAAGATGTTGTCGGGCTTGATGTCGCGGTGGATGATCCCGCGCACGTGCGCGGCGGCCAGTCCGTCGGCGATCTGGCTGGCGACCTCGACCGCCTTCTGCGGCGCGAGGGGGCCCGTGCGGAGGCGGTCGGCCAGCGTCTCGCCCTCGAGCAGCTCGGTGACCGCATAGGGGATCGCGTGGAGCGATCCTGTGTCGTGGATCGCGAGGATGTTGGGATGGTTCAGGGCCGCGACCGCGCGCGTCTCCCGATCAAAGCGGGTCAGGCTGTCGGCGTCGTGCGCCGCGGCATCGGGCAGCATCTTGAGCGCCACCTCGCGCTGCAGGCGGGTGTCCAGCGCCCGATAGATTTCGCCCATGCCGCCCCGCGCGAGTGGAGCCAGGACCTCGTAGGGCCCGACCTGCTGGCCGATTTCCAGGGACATGTCACCCTAGGATACTCGGCTACACTTGGTGCGCGATGGAAATATGGCTCCTGCGCCACGCCTCCGCCGAGGATCGGGCGGACTCGGGTCGCGACGCGGATCGCACGCTGACCGAAGACGGCCACAAACGCGCGCGCGACGTGGCTCGCGGGCTGGCGGAGCTCGAGCCCGGCATCGAGTTGATTCTGACGTCGCCCTTCGAGCGCGCGCGGCAGACCGCCGAACCGGTGGCCCGCGCCCTGCACCTGACCTCGAAGCTGCGCGAGACGCAGGCCCTCGAGCCGTCGAGCAATCCCGAAGAGGTTCTCGACGAGTTGCGCGCGGAGAAGGCGGGGGTGGTCTTGCTCGTCGGCCATGAGCCGCACCTGGGAGCGCTGCTCGGCAGGCTGGTCTCCGGCAGCGGGGGGTTGGAGATCCCGATGAAGAAGGCCGCGGTCGCCCGCCTGACCTGGGAGGGCAGCGGCCCCGCGACGCTCCGCGCGCTCCTGCCTGCCCGGATTCTCGCCCTTCTCGCGGCAGGGGAGTAGCCGGGTTCCGATAGAATCCAGCCTCTGTTTCGGTCGGGAAAATTGTTTCATGGAGGAGGACTCGCATGGGCAAACTCGGTCTCGGATGTCTCGGGATCCTCGTCGTTCTCGCCGTCATCCTGGGTGTGTCGTTCGCCGGAACCTACAACCGCCTCGTGACGCTCGAGCAGGACGTCGACCGCTCGTGGTCCGAGGTGGAGAACCAGTACCAGCGCCGTGCGGATCTCGTCCCGAACCTCGTGGCGACGGTGCAGGGCGCCGCGACTTTCGAGAAGGAGACGCTCACGGCAGTCACGGAAGCGCGCGCCTCGGTGGGACGCGCGACGATCACGCCGGGCAAGGCTCCCACGGACGCCGAGTCCCTCGCCCGCTTCCAGGCGGCGCAGGACCAGCTCGGCGCCGCCCTCCAGCGCCTCCTCGTCGTGTCGGAGCGCTATCCGGAGCTGAAAGCCAACCAGAACTTCCGGGACCTCCAGGCCCAGCTCGAGGGCACGGAGAACCGGATCACGGTTTCCCGGGCCCGCTTCAACGAGTCGGGGCAGGCCTACAACACGGTGTTGAAGAAGTTCCCCACGAACCTGATTGCCGGCTTCCTGGGCTTCAAGGAAAAGCCGTACTTCAAGGCGACCTCGCCAGGCGCCGCGGAGGCGCCGAAGGTCCAGTTCAACTTCTCGCCGTCGCCGGCCCCGGCGCAGTGAGGGGCGGCGGGCGATAAAGGGGAAGGCGGCAGGCGATTGCGCCGGCTGGCTTACCTGGCGGTCCTGGGGGTCGCCCTGGCGGCGGCCCCTCTGTCCGCCGACCGGTACGACGATCTCATCCCGGAGAAGCCGCAGCGTTACGTCACGGACCGCGCGGGCGTCTTCGGCCCGGGAGAGGCGGAGGCCCTCAACGCGCGGCTCGAGCAGTTCGAGCGCGACACGTCTAGCCAGGTCCTCGTCTGGGCGGACCAGAAGATCCCCGAGGGTTTCACCCTCGAGGATTTCACTGTCCGTGCCGCGCAAAAGTGGGGCGCCGGCCAGAAACAGACCGACAATGGCGCCATCCTCTTCGTCTTCCCGGAGGACCGCAAGGTCCGAATCGAGGTTGGCTACGGCCTCGAGGGCACGCTCCCCGACGTCACGGCGAAGCGGATCATCGAGGACGAGATCGTTCCCCGTTTTCGGGACGGCGACTACCCCGGAGGCGTCCGCGCCGGCGCCGAAGCGATGATGGCGGCGGTCAAGGGCGAGTATCGCGGCTCCGGGCGCACGGTCGACGAGGGGAAGCGAGGGAAGCGAAACCAGATCGCGGGCTGCCTGCCGTTTCTCCTCTTTTTCGGGATCTTCGTCATCTTCCCGACGCTGTTGCGGCGCAGGCGCGGCTTCCGCTCCCATGGCGGCGGGGGATGGTGGACGGGAGGCGGATGGGGAGGCGGCTGGGGCGGCGGCGGGTTCTCGGGGGGCGGTTTCGGCGGCGGGGGAGGGGGCTTTTCCGGGGGCGGAGGCTCTTTCGGCGGGGGCGGAGCCTCCGGGAGCTGGTAAGAATCCATGACCAACCATTTTTCCAGGTTCGACTCGGACCGAATCGTCGCGGCAATCGCCGCGGCGGAGAAGAAGTCGTCCGGCGAGGTCCGCGTCCACGTCACGCGAAGAATCCCGGAGAACCTGGAGGAACGCGCCCTCCGGCGGTTCGAGCTCCTCGGCATGACGAAGACCGCCGGCCGCAACGGCGTGCTCGTCTACATCGCTCCCCGGGCCCACCAGTTCCGGATCCTGGGCGACGTCGCCATTCACGAGAAGTGCGGCCCAGAGTTCTGGCAAGACGTGGCCCACGGGATGGAGGAGTCCTTCCGCAGGGGCGAGTTCACCGAGGGCGTGGTCCGCTGCGTCGAGAGGGTCGGGGAGGTGCTCGGCCGGCACTTTCCGCGCCTTTCCGAGGACGCCGACGAGCTCTCCAACGCGATCGACGAGGAGCCGGACTCCGAACGCCCTAAGTGACTGATAGCACTGGGGCTTGACTTTCCCCGGGAAACGCTTATGATTCGCCGCTCCATGTACGCCATCGTCCGCTCCGGCGGGAAGCAGCTGAAGGTCGCCGCGGGCGACATCGTTCGGATCGAGAAGCCGGCCGGCGAGAAGATCACCAAGGGCGAGTCCCTCGCCCTGTCGGGGACGAGCGTGATCCTGGTCTCCGGGGACGGCGATGTGCGCACGGGAGCCGAGGCGCTGAAGGGCGTCAAAGTGCAAGCCAAGGTGCTCGGCACGGTCCGCACCCGCAAGGTCCTGGTTTTCAAGAAGAAGCGCACCAAGCAGTACCGGCGCACCAAGGGCCACCGCCAGACGATGATCGAAGTGCGCATCGAAGCGATCGAAGGTTAGAAGGTTAGGGCGCCCCCCATGGCACACAAAAAAGGACAGGGCTCTTCCCGCAACGGCCGCGACTCCAACTCCCAGCGCCTCGGCGTGAAGGCCTTCGGGGGTCAGAACGTCCCCGGCGGGACCATCCTCGTGCGCCAGCGGGGCACCAAGTTCTTTGCGGGCGTCAACGTCGGCCGCGGCAAGGACGACACGCTTTTCGCCAAGGTCTCCGGCGTCGTGCGCTTTCACGACAAGGGCCGCCTGGGCCGCCACATCTCGATCGAACCCTCAAGCTCGAGCATCACCGCCTCCGCGTCCTAGGGACGTAACGGCCGCCGCGGGCGGGGACGAGCCCGCCTCTACACTTCCCAGTCCATGTTCATCGACACCGCTGAGATCTACGTCAAGGGCGGCGACGGCGGCAACGGCTGCGTCGCCTTCCGCCGGGAGAAGTTCGTGCCGCGTGGCGGCCCGTCGGGAGGCGACGGCGGCCACGGCGGCTCGGTCTGGGCGGTGGCGGACCCCGCGTACAACACGCTCTACCACCTGCGCCATCAGCGCTCTTATCGCGCCGAGCACGGGGAGCACGGCATGGGGTCCAACCGGCACGGAAAGACCCGCGAGGACGTCGAGGTCCGGCTTCCCCTGGGTTCGGTCGTCACCGATCTCGAGAGCGGCGAGACGATCGCCGACCTCGTTCAGGCGGGCCACCGGGTGCTTCTCGTCAAGGGCGGAAACGGCGGCTGGGGCAACCAGCACTTCGCGACGTCGACGCGCCAGGCGCCGCGGTTCGCGAAGCCCGGACTGAAGGGGGAAGAGCGCCGTCTCGCGATCGAGCTCAAGCTCCTCGCGGACGTCGCGATCATCGGGTTTCCCAACGCCGGCAAGTCGACCCTCATCTCCGCGATCTCGGCGGCGAAGCCCAAGATCGCCGACTATCCCTTCACGACCCTGGTGCCGCACCTGGGCGTCGTGACGTCGCACCACGACCAACGCACGCTCGTCGTGGCCGACATCCCGGGTCTCATCGAGGGCGCGCACCGGGGCGCCGGCCTCGGCATTCGATTCCTCAAGCACGTCGAACGCTGCCGTCTCCTGTGCCATCTCGTGGACGCCTCGGCGGAGGGCGATGCCGAGAACGACGTCTCGACGATCGAGGGGGAGCTCCAGCAGTTCTCCGCCGAGGTCGCCCGGCGGCCGCGCGTCCTCGTCGCGTCCAAGTGCGACGCCGTGTCCGGCCCGGACCGGCTGGCCTCGATCCGCCGCGCCGGGGAGCGGCGGGGAATCCCGTTTCTCGAGATCTCGGCCGCCACCGGCGCGGGGCTCAAGGAGCTCGTCGGCTTTCTGTTTCACGAAGTCGCCACGACGCCGGAAATCGAGCCCGGGGCCTCCGAGGAATAGGATCCTCCCGTGCGCATCGGCGTTTTCGGCGGCACCTTCGATCCGGTCCACAACGGCCACCTGCTGCCCGTCGAAGCGGCGGCGGTAAAGTTCCAGCTCCGGCGCGTTTTCTACGTTCCGGCTCGTGTTTCGCCGCACAAGGAGGCCTCGCCGACAGATCCGCGCCACCGCGTCGCGATGCTCGCGCTCGCCCTGGCGGGGCACCCCGACTGGCCGATCGACCTCCAGGAGCTCGACCGGGAGCCGCCGTCCTACACGGTGGAGACGCTGCGGGCGATCCAGGCGCGTCATCCCGGAGACGAGCTCTGGCTGCTGATGGGGACCGATAGTCTCGCCGGCTTCGCGCGCTGGAAGGCGCCCGATGAGATCCTGAAAATCGCTCGGATCGCCGCGTTCCACCGGGAGCCGTTTGTCGGGGCGGGGCTGCGGATTCCCGAGGTTCCGGGTCTTACGGATCGTCTGTCGGTTTTCGACGCCGGATCGGTTAAAATCGCTGCGACGGACGTTCGGAACGATCTCGCTCACGGGTGCAGCATCGCGGGACGGGTTCCGGGGCCAGTCGCGGAGTACATTACGAAACAGGGTCTCTACAAGCCGGGGGACGAGCAGCGTTGACACCCGGCCTCTCCTCGGAGGACAAGGTCCGCGAAGGTCTCACCGCGGCCCTGGACCGCAAAGCCGCAGCCGTTCTCGTCTTCAACCTCATCGATCTGACCACGATGGCGGACTATTTCGTCCTGTCCACCGCCCGTTCGGACCGCCAGGCGCGTGCAATCGCCGACGCCATCGCCGAGAAGCTCGGACCCGCCAACTCGGTCGAGGGCATGGCGACCGCCAACTGGATCCTCCTGGACTACGGCGACGTCGTCTTCCACGTGTTCCAGGAAGAGGCTCGGAAGTTCTACGCCCTGGAGCGGTTGTGGGGCGACGCAGAGAATGAGACGGTTTTTTTTAGCAGCGGCTCGACGCCGCTGTACGAGAGTAGACGGCCGCTCTAGCTGCATCCCATGGCGGACAAGAAGTCGCCTTCCCTCCGGTCGCACTTCCGGACTCGTAATCGGGCGCTCCGGCGCGAGATCGAGGCGATCGAGCGCGCCGCGAGCCTCCCGTCCACGATCCTGATTCTCGGTGAGAGCGGCACCGGAAAGGACCGCCTCGCCCGCGCGATCCACGACGTCTCGTCCCGCGCCGCGCAGCCTTTCGTACGCGTGGACGCGGCCAACCTCTCGGACGAGCTCTTCGAGAGCGAGCTCTTCGGCCACGAGCGGGGCGCGTTCACGGGCGCGTTCGCCGCCAAGAAGGGTCTGCTCGAGGTCGCTGAGGCCGGGACGGTCTATCTCGACGAGGTCTCTTCCCTCTCTCCGGGGGCGCAGGCGAAGTTCCTGCGTGTGCTGCAGGAGAAGAACTTCCGGCGCCTGTCGGGTGTGACGACCCACGCGTTCAACGCCCGTCTCATCGTCTCCTCGCGCCGCGACCTGGCGAGCCTGGTCGAGCAGGGCGCCTTCCGCGACGACTTCTTCTACCGCATCGACGTCGTCTCCGTGCGGCTGCCGCGCCTGGCCGATCGCCGTGAAGACGTGCTGCCTCTCGCTCGCGAGTTCGCCAAACGCGCCGCTCGCGCGTACGAGCGGCCCGCGCGGACGTTCACGAAGGAGGCCGAGCAGACTCTCCTTCGGCACCCGTGGCCGGGCAATGTCCGCGAGCTGCTGCACGTCGTCGAGAAGGCGGTGCTGACCGCCGAGTCGGCGGAGATCGGCTCGGGGGACCTGCCCGCCGGATCACTCGGGGCCCCGGAGTCGCTCCTCGCCTCGGCCGTCGAGAACCGCTGGACGCTGCGGGAGCTGACCGACGCCTACATCGAGGAGACGGTCCGCCGCGCGGGAGGAAACCGTTCGCTCGCCGCGAAACGCCTCGGGGTCTCGCGCAAGTTCCTCTGGGAAAGAAGCAAGAAATAACCGGGCGCACGCTTCTGTTAAGCCTCGGAAGTCACTGGACTGCGCGCGAGGATCGGTTATCATCGGCGACTCGAAAATCAGCCCCTTCGAACCTGGGAGGGGGGCACGAAAAAGGAGAGCCACGAATGCCCTCGACAGCGGCCAAAGCCGCCCGGTTGACCAAGAAAGATTTGGAAAAGTACCGGCGGCTCCTCGAAGAGAAGAAGGCGAGTCTCTCGGCCGAGATCGCCAAGACACGCAGCGCCGAGGCAGAGACGAGCGAGGAGGCAACCCAGGACATCGCCGACAAGGCCGTTTCCTCTTACACCCGTGAGTTTCTCTACTCCCTGACCGACGGCGAGCGCCACACCCTCCTGCGAATTGACGACGCCATCCTCCGGATCGACGCGGGCACCTACGCCTTCTGCGTCAACTGCAACACCGCGATGACGGAGAAGCGCCTGAACGCCGTCCCCTGGGCTCCGTACTGCCTCGACTGCCAGGAGCTGGCCGAGAAGGGGATGCTCCAGAACTAGCTTTGCCGAAGCTGCCCTTTTCCGACGAGGCCCTCCCCGCCTTCGATGACGCGCCGGCCGTCGTGCTCGTGACGGGCGGCGTGGAGTTCTTCGTCGAAGAGGCGGCCGCGAAGGTGCGGGAGACCCTGGCGAAGAGCGACGCGGAGATCCTGAGGTTCGAGGACGACGCCCCGGCCGAGGCCATCGCCGACGCGTTGCTGAACCGCTCGCTCTTCTCGCCGCGGCGGATCGTGGAGCTCGACATTTCGCGGCTCCTCGGCACGGAGACGCCGGGGCGGCTCCTGACGCAAGCCCTGGAGGCCTGGGAGCAGAACAAGCGCCGCGAGGCCTTCAAGCAGGCTCGGGCGCTTCTCTCGGCGCTCGACCTTCCGGCCGGAGGCAATCCCCAGGAGGTCGCGGAGGCGGCGGCGAAGAAGGTCCGCAAGAAGGAGGAGGCGCCGCTCCTGGCCGAGATCCTGAAGGAGTTGCCGGAGGAGAAGAGCGGCGGGCCGGCGGTGATCCGGGCGGCCCTGAGAGTCCTGCTCGATCGGGGGGGGAACGACGGGACGGTGGCCCTCGCGCGCGCCTTCGAGCCGCCGGCCGGTGTTGACCTGCTGAAGGAGATTGCCGCGCGCGGACTCGTCCTCGAGAGCACGGCCGGAGCGGATCCCCCCTCGGCTTTGCGGCGTATGGCGGCGAGCCGCGCGAAAGAGTACGAGGTGGGGCTCGAGCCCGGCGCCGTCGAACGCCTGCTCACGCGGACCGACGGGGATCCCCCGCGATTTTCGATGGAGCTCGAAAAGCTCTTGGCCTGGGCCGGCAAGGGCGGGCGGATCCGGGCCTCCGACGTCGAGGGAAACGTCGAGGACGAGTCCTCCGAGGACATTTACGGCCTCTTTGACGCGATCGGGCGGCGCGACGCCGGCGACACGCTGTTGCGGCTCGAGCGCCTCTTCGACGGGCGGGACGTGCGCCAGGGGGACCGCGCCTTCGACAAGGTCGACAGCGAGATCTGGCCCTTCCAGTTCTTCGCCATGCTGACGGGCGAGATTCGCAAGATGCTGCTGATCCGGGCGAGGCTCGAGGAGGGCGGGGGAGGTTTCGACGCGTCGATGACGTATTCGGCCTTCCAGGCGCGCGTGCTGCCGAGGCTGATGGCGCCGGCCGCGCCGTTCGGCCGTTCGCCTTTCGAGACCACGCGGGGCCCCGCGCATCCCTTCGCCCTGTTCCAGGCGGCCCGCCGCGCGTCGCGCTTTACGGCCCCGGAGCTCGCCCGGTCTCTCGCGCGCGCGGCGGAGGTGGACGTGCAGTTGAAGACGTCCGCGCCGATGTTGGAGACGTTCTCGGTCTACGTGGGCAGGCTTATCGCGGGGACCTGAGACGCGCAGTGCCTTCGGCAAAAATGCGGGGGGCGACGCCGTGAAGCGCCGCCCTGTCTTTGTGGAAGGTCTCGATGTCTAATCTAGTATACGGAGCTCGATGCCCGCTAGTTTCACGATCGACCTGTCTCCCCGAACTGCTCTGATCACAGGGGGTTCGAGAGGAATCGGCCGCGCGGCGTCGGACCTGCTCGCGCGGGCGGGCGCGCGCGTGGCGATCAACTACCTGCGCGACGAGACGGCCGCCAACGCCGCCGTCAAGGAGATCCGGGCGGCGGGGGGCGAGGCGATGGCCCTCGCGGGCGACGTGTCGCAGCCCGATCAGGCGCGGCAGCTCGTGCGCGACGTCGTGTCGGCGTGGGGCCGCCTCGACATCCTCGTCAACAACGCCGGCATCTGGGACGAGGACGTGGCGGGCCGTGGGGACCTCGCGGTCTGGGACCGCACCTACGCGATCAACCAGCGCGGCGCATTTCTCGTGACCGATGCGGCCGTACCGCACCTGGAGCGGCACGGTGGCTCGATCGTCTTTCTCTCGTCCACGGCGGGACAGCGCGGCGAGGCGCGCCACTCGGCCTACGCCGCGTCGAAGGGCGCGTTGATCTCCTACACGAAGTCGCTGGCGGCGGAGCTCGGGCCGCGCGGCATCCGCGTCAACGCCGTCGCTCCAGGATGGGTGGACACGGACATGTCCGCCGCGGTGCTCGGCAACCCGCTGGAACGCGCGGAGATCGAGAGGCTGATCCCGCTGGGCCGCGTCGCCTCAGCCGCGGACATCGCCGGACCCATCCTGTTTCTCGTCTCGGACCTGGCCCGGCACATCCAGGGCGAGGTCGTGAACGTCAACGGCGGCAGCGTGCTGGCGGGATAGCCCATGGAGCGCCTCGACCGCCGGGACTGGCGCTTCGTCGCGGCCTGCCTCCTCGTCATCGCCGCAGGCGCCGCGATCACGAGCGCTCTCTTCCGCCGCGCCTTCCCCGAAGCTTCGATCGAGTTCCGAGTGAACCGCGAAGGCGCGCGGCACCTCGGGGAGAAGCTTCTCGCCGAGCGCGGCCGCGACGTTTCGGGCGCCCGCTTCGCGGGCCAGTTCGACGTGGACGAGACCGTGAAGGTGTATCTGGAGCGCGAGCTGGGCCTCGAGCGCGCCGGGTCGCTCTACGGCCGCGACGCCAAGATCTGGCAGTGGCGAATGCGCTGGTACCGGTCGGGCGTGACCGAGGAGGAGCGGGTCACTGTGTCGCCGCTCGGGGACCTGATCGGCTTCCGCTCGGTTCTCAAGGAAGATGCGCCTGGCGCCCGTCTCACGGAGCCGCAGGCCCGCGCGATCGCCCTCCAGTTCCTGGCCTCGCGGTCCCTGCCAGAGGCGAGCCTGAAGCCGATCGAGGCCAAGCCCGAAGCGCGCCCACATCGCACCGACTGGATCTTCGTGGACGAGAAGGCGGGCGTGCGCCTCGGGGAGGCGACGATCCGCTACTCGACGACGGTCTCCGGCGACCGGTTGACCGGGTTCCGCGAGTTCGTGCACGTGCCCGAGGGGTGGACGCGCGACTACGACCGCCTGCGCGCCAAGAACGGGGCGGCCGGCCAGGTTGCGACGGCCGCCTTCTTCATGACGATCCTCGCGATGCTCGGCGTGCTCGTGACGAAGATCGTGCGCAAGGACATCCAGTGGCCCGCCGTCGCGGCCTTCGGCGGCATCGCGTTCGTGCTGGCGCTGCTCTCGACCCTGAACGAGATTCCGTTGACCCTCTTTCAATACGACACGGCGAGCCCGCTGTCCGCGTACCTGACGCGTCAGATCGTGCTCGGCATCCTCGGCGCGATCGCGACGGGCGCGGGAATCGCGATCGTCGTCGCCTCGGCCGAGCCGATCTACCGGGAGCGCTTCCCCCGGCAGATGTCGCTCGGCGGAGCGTTCTCGTGGCGCGGGATCCAGACGAAGAGCTTTTTCACGGCCGTGGTTCTCGGTTACGCCCTCGCGGCCTTCTTTTTCGCCTATCAGGCGGTCTTCTACGTCGTGGCCGCCCGGTTCGGCGCGTGGGCGCCGGCCGACGTGCCCTACAGCGACATGCTCAACACGGCCTTCCCCTGGGCGACCGTGCTGCTCATCGGTTTCCTGCCGGCGGTTTCCGAGGAGGGGATCAGCCGGATGTTCTCGATCTCCTTCCTCGACCGCCTCGGCGCGGGGCGTTTCCTCGCGGTCGTGGTCCCGGCGTTCATCTGGGGATTCGGACATGCGGGATATCCGAACCAGCCCTTCTACATCCGCGGGCTCGAAGTGGGGCTCGCGGGCGTGCTGATCGGCTTCCTGATGCTGCGCTATGGAGTCGTGCCGCTCCTGGTCTGGCACTTCACGGTCGACGCGATCTACACGGCCCTGCTGCTGCTGCGCTCCGGCAACCCCTACTACGTGGTGTCCGGCGCAATCGCGTCGGGGATCCTGTTGCTCCCGCTCCTCGTCTCGCTCGTGCTGTACTGGAAGCGCGGGGGATTTCTTCCTTCTGCGGGGCTCCGGAACGGAGACCTCGGGTTCGTGCCGGCGCCGGCCCCGGCCGCTCTGGCGCCCGAGACGGTTCCGGACGTGCGGCCGCTCCCGCGGGGTGCCCGGACCTTCGCGGCGGCCGCGGCGCTGGTCCTGATCTCCTCCTTCTTCATTCCGTCGCTCGATTCCGGCGACCCTCTGGCCGAGGACCGGGTGGGCCGGGTCGCGGCCGAGGCGATGGCGAGGCGGTTCCTGCGTGTCAACGGCGTCGACCCGGACCCGTGGCGCAGCGTCGCCTATCTGGGCACCGGCTTTGCCGACGACGAGGAGCTTCGGGATGCCAAGCCGCAGGACGAGGGCGGGATCCCCGGCTTCTCCGACGCCGCGGCGCGCTATGTCATCGACCGGGGAGGGCCCGCGGCATTTCGGAAGCTTGCCGCGCGCCAGCTTCCCGTCGCTTTCTGGGTCGTGCGTTTCTTCCAGCCCGAGAAGAAGGAGGAGTGGAAGGTCCTGGTCGACACGCGCCGCGCGCACGTCGCCGCGTTCGTGAATCCGTTGCCCGAGGATGCGGCCGCCGAGCCGCCGCCCTCCGTCGAAGGCGCGCGCCGTCGAACAGTCGAGGCCGCCGGCAGGCTCGGCTACCCCGCGGCCGAGTACGAGGTCCTGGAGGTCGGCACCGAGAATCGTCCCAAGCGCGTGGACACGACCGTCGTCCTCGAGTCGAAACCCCCCGGCCTCGGCGAGGCCCGGCCGCGGTTGACCGCGGTCTTTCACGGCCCCCGCCTTGCGTCCTTCATCCCCTCGATCCGGGTGCCCGAGACTTTTCTGCGAGAACAGCGGAAGCGTTCCGCCGTCGAGTGGCTGCTGACGGGCGTCAAAGTCGTCGCCGCGGGCGCGCTGGTGGGTCTGGCGATCATCCTGTTCCTGCGCCTGGTCCGGCAGCCGGGGTTCCGCTGGACGGGGATGTGGCGTCCGCTCGCGGTCGCGGGAGCCCTCGCGGCCGCCGGGATCGCCAACACGGTGCCGTATCTCTTCCGCCAGTACCCGACCGAGATCCCGATAGCCCTCTTCCGGGTGGGGCTTGCCGTTTCGCTGACGATCGGAGTGCTCGCCATCCTGCTGGCGGCGATCGTGGGCTTCGTCCTGTGCGCCGGCGCGCGGTCCGGCTTTCCGCAGGCCCTGCGCCGAAAGGGGTCGCTCGGCGACGCGATGCTGCGGGCCGCAATCGCCGCCGGGGGCCTCGTCGGCCTTTCCCGCTGGTTCCACGTGATCGCGTCGCGAGTGCCCGCTCTGTACGAACCGGATCCGTCGCTTCCGTCGAGCCTCCAGTTCGCCGTTCCCGCGATCGACGTGCTCTGGACGGCCGGGCGAGGCGGGTTCGCGCTGGCCGCGATGGCGGCCGTCGCGGCTCTGGCGTGGAGGAGCGACTTCTTCCGGACGCCCGCGGGAAGGGCCCTGGGGATCCTGGCGGTTCTTGTGGTGTTGTTGCCGTCAAACCTCCACTCCGCCGGGGAGTTCGTCGCCGAGTACGTGCCGGGGCTCCTGATCGCTGCGTGGCTCGCCGTGGCGGCCTTCGGGTTGCTGCGCGATCACGCCGCGGCCTGGGTGCTCTTCGGCCTGCTGGCGTTGGGCGGGCGGGCCGCGCTCGAGCTGCTCGCCGAGCCCGCTGCGGCGGATCAGGCCGCGGGCGGCTTCGCCGTCGTGCTGCTGGTGCTGGCGGGCGTTGCGATACTGACGGGGCGGCGGGATCGGGAGATTCCGCGGGCGGGGGAAAGCCCCGCCCCTACGAGCCCGTCGAGTGGTAGCGCTTGACGCCGCTCTTCCAGACGGCGAGCGCGGCGGTCAGTGAGAGAGCGGCGACGACCGGCACGGCCCAGAACTCGCGGGCGAACTCCGGGCGCCTCAGGAAGTGCATCACCGGGTAGAACGACGCGAACGCGAACGGAATGACGAAGGACAGGGTGAAGCGAATCCACCCGTCGTAGATCGTCAGCGGATAGCGACCGAACTGCATCAGGTTGAAGACGGGCGGGACGATCCCGATCCGGTCCTCGATCCAGAAGGACGTGGCGGTCAGGCCGATGAAGATCGCCAGGTAGATCGCTGCGCCGCAAACCGCCCAGACTCCGAAGAGCAGCAAGTCCACCGGGCCGAAGGAGAGTCCGAGCCGGCGGGACGCCCACGCGACGGCGACGATGCCGGTCACGGTCTCCTGCAGGGACTCGAGCCGGAAGGCTTCGAAGAGGACCTGGAAGACCGAGTCGACCGGACGGACGAGCACGCGGTCGAAGCGCCCCTCGATCAGGTACCGGTCCGAAAAGAGATAGAGGTTCCAGGAGAACACGTTGAAGATCCCCAGCGGGATCAGCGAGAAGCCAAACAGGAAGACCATCTCCTCAAACGACCAGCCCGGGATCGACGGAACGCGCGAGAAGACGATCAGCAGGAAGCCGAACGACGCCGCGGTGCCGAGGAAGGACGCGAACACGCTCGAGAAGAAGTCCAGTCGGTACTCCAGCCTCGCCTTCGCGTACTGGGAGAAGTAGAGCGTGAAGAGACGCGCGTGGCGGGCGAGGCTCGGGAGCATCCTCATCCGCCCTGGATCGTGATGCGCTCGCGCGACCGCCGCCAGGCCCACTGCCCGAGAACGATCAGTGCGACCGTCCAGCCGGCCTGAAGCGCGAGCAGACGGGCGGCTTCGAGCCCGGCCGCCTTGCCGAGGTAGAGCGCCGCCGGCGTGAAGTTGATGTGGGGAAAGGGGGAGGCCAGGAGGATCGAGCGCAGGGGCTCGGGGAAGAGCGTGGTCGGGATCAGGAGTCCCGAGAATAGCTCCACGACCAGGTATTTGGCGCGGAGGAGTCCGAGGATCGACTTGCTGCGGATCGCGACCAGTCCGACGAGGAAGTTCAAGCCCGCCACGAGGAAGAACGACATCGTCGCGGACAGCAGGAACAGGAGCCCCGCCCCGACCGTCGCAGGAGGTTTCAGGGGAAAGACCAGCGCCAGCACCACGGAGATCGGAACCGTGAACAGAATCGCGCGAAAGGCCGACTGGCCGGCTGCGTCGGCGATCATCACCACCTGGAAGTCCACCGGCCGGATCAGGTTCATCGCGAGCTTGCCTTCCTGCACCTGCGTTGCCAGGTCGCGATCGATCTCGTTGAAGTAGAACGAGCGGATCGCCCAGCCGACCGCGACGTACGTGATCATGTCGTCCAACGTCATCCCCATCACGGTGCCGCCGCTGCGGAAAACCGCGCGCCAGATGAAGTAGTAGACCGCGACGTTGAAGAGATACGTCAGGACGCCGACGTAGTAGCGTGCCCGGAAGGCCAGCATGTTGAGAAAGCCGATCCTCGCGAAGGGGACCGCGGAACGCCAGGTCGCCGAGGCCGCGCTCACGAGATCCCCTCCTGGTAGATCCGCTTGACGACCGCCTCGATCTCCGGCTCCTCGATCTTGATGTCCGAGACCTCGAACCGGTTGACGATCTCCTTGACGGCGGTGGCGGGCGACGTCGTCCGGCGGTCGACGTCCAGACGGTAACGGTGGAGCCCGATCTCGCGCGCCTGGAGGCCCTGGAACGAGAGCTGTCCGGGGTCCGGAGCGTGCTTGACGTCGAAGACGATGGAGGTCACCGGGAGGATCCGGTCGCGCAGCTCGTTCAACGCGCCGTCGAAGAGAAGGCGCCCGTGGTCGATGACGATGACACGCTTGCAGAGCGTCTCGATGTCGGCCAGGTCGTGCGTCGTCAGGAGCACGGTCGTCCCCTCCTGCCGGTTGATCTCCTGAAGGAACTCGCGCACGTTCGCCTTGGCCACGATGTCGAGACCGATCGTGGGTTCGTCGAGAAAGAGCAGCGGGGGCCGGTGGAGCAGCGAGGCCGCCAGGTCGCAGCGCATCCGCTCACCGAGCGAGAGCTTGCGGACCGGTTGGTGGAGGTAGGCGTTCAAGGCGAGGACCCTGTCGAAGAGCGCCATCCGCTCCCGGTATTGCCCTTCCGTCAGGCCGTAGATCTCCTTGAGGAGCCGGAACGACTCGATGACGGCGATGTCCCACCAAAGCTGCGTCCGCTGGCCGAAGACGACGCCGATCGTCGCGACGTACCGGGTGCGGTCCCGGGCAGGCACGAAGCCGTTGCACACGACCTCACCGGAGGTGGGCGTCAGGATGCCGGTCAGCATCTTGATCGTGGTCGACTTGCCGGCTCCGTTGGCCCCGATGTAGCCGACCATTTCGCCCGGCTGGACCGAGAAAGAGACGTCCGCGACGGCCGCCGTCTCCGTCGCCGTGCGGCGCACGAGCGACTTCAGGGCGGCCTTGAGCCCCTCCTGGCGCCGGTACGACCGGAAGACCTTCGTGAGGCGCGCAACGCGGACGACCGGCTCGCTCACGGTTTCGACAGCTCCAGGGCCCGCGCGTAGATCTCGCGGGCGGGGCGCTGCGACCACTTCGCGATCTCCCGCGAGAGCGTCTTCAGCGCCGCTCCGGCGGCCAGCGCCTCGCGGATCCGCTCGTCCACGTCCTCGGCAGACGGCCGTGCGGCCTCGCCGCGGCTCCCCTCGACGACGACGGTGATCTCTCCGCGCGCCGGGCCGCGATCGGCGAGCGTCGATGCGAGCTCCGGCAGGGTTCCACGGAGAGTCTCCTCGTGCAGCTTCGTGAGCTCGCGGGCAACGCAGGCGCGGCGGGGCCCGAGGACGCGCGCGGCTTCCTCCAGCGACTCGCGGAGCCGGTGCGGGGCCTCGAACCACACGAGGGTCTCCGCGCGGCCTCCCAGAGCCTCCAGGAAGCGCCGGCGCTCCCCCTGGCGGGCGGGGAGGAAACCCAGGAAGAGGTGGGGCACGGCGGGCAGGCCCGAGACCGCCAGGGCGGCGGCGGGGGCTGAAGGACCCGGAACCACGAGCACGGGGTAGCCCGCCCTCGCCGCGGCCTCCACCAGCCGCGCACCCGGGTCGGAAAGTGCCGGCATTCCGGCGTCGGACACGAGCGCCACCGTCTCGCCCCGGCCCAGCCGGTCGAGGAGCTCCGAAACACGGGACTGCTCGCGGGGGCCGGGGCAGGAGACGCGCCGCGCGGAAAGCCCGAAACGCGCCGCGAGCTTGGCTGTCACGCGCGTGTCCTCGCAGAAGATCGCGTCCGCTCCCGAGAGCGCCTGGTGGGCGCGGGGTGAAAGGTCTTCGAGGTTGCCGATGGGCGTCCCGACGACGAGGAGACGCCCGCTTTTCTCCGTTTGACTCACCGGGATCGGAAAAATAGCACGGAGCCTGCGGTTATCATCGCGCATGCGTCGGCTCGCGCTCTGCACCGCTCTGTCGCTCTTGCCCGCCCTGGACGGGGCGGGGGAGATCGTGGACCGCATCGCGGCCGCCGTCAACGACACCGCGATCCCCGAGAGCGAGGTCCGGGAAGCGATGGTCGTCTCGGCCCTCCAGCCGGAGGCGGGCGAGGATCCCGAGGCTTTCCGGGCGCGAGTGCTCGACGCGCTCATCGACCAGCACCTTGAATACGAGGACGCGGTCCGCTTCGGGCCGGCGCCTCCTGACGCGGCGGAGATCGACGCCGCGCTCGAGAAGCTCCGCGAGCGTTTGAAGGCGGAGGGCAAGGATCCGGACGCCGAATTCGCGAGCGCCGGCATGACCCCCGACGACGTGCGCGCCACACTCGAACGCCAGCTCATCGTGGCGCGCTACCTGCGCGAGCGGTTTGCCCCGATCGCCTTCGCCGACGAGGGGGAGGCGCGCGAGGAATACGAGAAAAACTACGTTCCCGGGCAGACAGCCGCTGGCCAGCCGGCGGCGCCCTTCGAATCGGTCGGCGAGGAGATGCGCAAGCGCTCCTCGGAGCGCGCCTTCGAGGAGGAAGTCGCGAAGTGGTTGAAAGAGCTCCGGCAGAAGTCGCGCATCTCGATCTACCGAATTTCGGGGTCAGGTCTTGACTTTTCGGATTTCCCCCGCGAGCGTGCGGTCGTCGCGCTGCCCTGAAATCCGAAGAATGAAGACCTGACCCCATGGGGCTCCTCTGCGGCATCCTGCTCGCCGCCACATTCCTCGCCGCGGCTCCCGCTCCGGTCTCCCGCGACGTGGCCGTTCCGATGCGCGACGGGGTCCGGCTCCAGGCCGACGTCCTGCGCCCGGCGGAGACGGGCCGGTTCCCGACGCTCGTGTACCGGACGCCGTACGACCGGAAGCACGCCGAGGGAAGCGACGTCGTGGGGCGGGCCGTCGCCAGCGGCTACGCGGTCGTGCTGCAGGACGTGCGCGGCCGCTACGGATCGGAGGGCCAGTTCGTCCCGTATGCCAACGAGGGCCGCGACGGATACGACACGATCGAGTGGGCGGCGGCGCAGCCATGGTCGACCGGGGAGATCGGGACGTTCGGTCTGTCGTATCCGGGCGCCGTGCAGTGGCTCGCCGCCGTGGAGTCGCCGCCGCACCTGAAGGCGATGGTGCCGGCGATGACGTTCTCGACGCCGCGCAACTTCTTCTACGCGGGCGGCGCCTGGGACCTCTCCTGGATCGCCTGGATCTGGGACAACATCGCCCCGGACACGCGCGTGCGGCGCAACCTCTCGGGGCCGCGGACGGGCAGAGAAGCCCGCGCCGCCCGGGACGGGTTCCGGCCGCCGTTGCCGTACCGCCTGCCGCTGACCGACCTTCCCGAGCTTCGCGACCCCGCGCCCTACTACTTCGAGTGGCTGGCGCACCGCCCCGGAGACGCGTACTGGGACTGGTGTGAAATCCGGGGCAAGTACGGGCGGGTCGGCGCCGCCGTCCTGAACCTCTCGGGCTGGCACGACGAGGCTTACGGGCCCGAAGGCGCGATCACGAACTTCCAGGGACTGCTCGCAGCCCGCTCGGCCGACGGGGATCCGCGCGCGCAGCTCCTCCTCGGGCCCTGGACGCACGGCGGCGAGGAGTCCGATCGTGCGGGCGACCGCGTGTTCGGACCGAAGGCGAAGATCGACTACGCGGGAGTCGTCCTGCGCTTCATGGACCGCCACGTCCGCGGGATCGACAACGGCCTGGACCGCGACCCTCGCGTGCGCGCCTTCGTGATGGGCGAGAACACCTGGCGCACCGGCCAGACGATGCCGCTCGAGGGGACGAGGCCGCTCGCGCTCTACCTGTCGCCGGGCGGAAAGCTCGACCCCCGACCCCTGGCTCCCGACTCCCGTTCGGCTTCCAGCACCTTCGTCTCCGACCCCGCGAAGCCCGTCGTCGACTCTTACGGCACGGCCGCCGGCGCGCACGACTACCGCAAGCTCGCCCGGAGCGGCGACGCGCTCGTCTTCGAGACCGAGCCGCTCAGAGAGGGCCTCCGCGTGGTCGGCCCGATCGAGACCGAAATCTTCGCGTCGGCCGACGCGCCGGACTTCGACCTGTGGGTCAAGCTCGAGGACGTCGCGCCCGACGGGACCGCCTGGAACCTCTCGAGTCCCGGCACCGACGTGCTCCGCGCGAGCGAGCGCGAGGGCGGAGCGGCGCCGAAGCTCCTCGGGCCCGGAGAGATCGTGACACTCCGCCTGCCGAACCTGCGGACGGGCAACTTTTTTCCGAAGGGCCACCGGGTGCGCGTCGTCCTCTGCGGCAGCTTCCTCCCGCACTTCTCGCGGAACCTCCAGACGGGGGAGTCCGAGGCGCGCTCAGCGGCGACCCGTCCGGCGAGGATCCGCATCCACCACGACGCCGCGCATCCGGCGCGGATCGTCCTGCCCGTCGTTCCCGACGAGGAGGCCCGATGATTCGGCGCTACGCAGTCGCCCTGGCGTTCCTGCTGCCCGCCCCGGCCCTCCTCGCGATGCGGGCCGAGGAAGTCTGGATTCCCATGAAGGACGGCGTGCGTCTGGCGGCCACGCTCTACCGGCCCGACCGCGAGAAGCCGGGCGAGCGGCTCCCGGTCGTCCTGGAGTACCTGCCCTACCGCAAGGACGACGGCACTTTCGCTGGCGACTATCCGCAGTACGCCTACCTGACCGCTCGGGGCTACATCGGCGCCCGCGTGGACATCCGGGGCACGGGCCGCAGCGAGGGCAAGCCGCCCGACCGGGAGTACTCGGACCGGGAGCAGGAGGACGGAGTCGCGGTCATCGCGTGGCTCGCGCGGCAGCCCTGGTCGAACGGCGCCGTAGGGATGTGGGGGTTCTCCTGGGGCGGCTTCAACGCGATCCAGATCGCGGCGCGGCGCCCGCCGGGGTTGAAGGCCATCATCCCGATGGAGGCGGCCGAGGACCTCTTCCAGGACGACATCCACTACATCGACGGCCTCTTCCACGTGGACGAGTACGAGTTGTCGATGGAGGTCCAGCCTGCGATCACGCGCTGGCCGGACTATCCGCTCGACGAGGCGAGCCTCGCGGCGCGGTTCGACAACCCGCCGTGGTCGCTTCTCTACAAGAAACAGCAGCGCGACGGCCCGTTCTGGCGGCGGGCGTCACTCGCGCCCGGCCGCTACGACGCGATCGAGGTGCCGACGCTTCTCCTCGGGGGCTGGTACGACGGCTACCGGGACTCGATCCCTCGGATGCTCGAGAAGATGAAGGCTCCCGTCCGCGCGATCGTCGGTCCGTGGAACCACTCGGGCCCCGATTCGGGCTCGCCGGGGCCCTCGATCGACTGGCTCCGCGAGGCCGCGCGATTCTTCGACCGGTATCTGAAGGGCATCGAGAATGGGATCGAGAAGGAGCCGCGGCTGGCCGTCTTCGTGCGCGCTTACCACGCGCCCGACGTGAACCTCAAAACGATCCCGGGAGAGTGGCGGTACGAAGAGGGCTGGCCGATTGCCCGGACGCGCGAGACGACCCTCCACCTCACGCCGGACCACGCGCTCGGGGCGGCCTCCGGCGGCGCGGGCGAGCATGCCCTCGCCTACGTGCCGTCGGCGGGCGCCGCGGCCGGATTTTGGTGGGGCGAGCTCCTGCCCGATCAGCGGCCGGCCGACGCCTGGAGCCTCGTCTACGACTCCGAGCCGCTGACGCAGGACACCGAGATCCTCGGTCTTCCGAGGGCGCTGCTCCGCGCCTCCGCCGACGCGCCGCTCGCGAACTGGTTCGTGCGGCTCTCGGACGTGGCGCCGGACGGCCAGGTCACGCTCGTGACGGGAGCCGGGCTCTCGGGCGCGCAACACGAGTCCGCTTCCAGCCCGAAGCTGCTCGAGCCCGGGAAGCTCTACCCCCTCGACATCGAGATGCATTTCACCTCCTGGGTGTTTCCGAAGGGCCACCGCGTGCGCCTGGCCGTCTCCAACGCCCTCTGGCCGATGATCTGGCCCACGCCGCACGCGATGACAACCCGCCTGGCCTTCGGCGCCGAGGGCTCGCGACTCGTGCTTCCGGTGATCCCGCCCGATCCTGCAGCCCGCCGCCCGAGCTTCGGACGCCCCGGGCCTTCGAAGGGGCCGCCCGGCGTGCGCTCGTCGGGCGGCGCGTGGCCGGGGCAATGGACCATCTGTCGCGACGAGGTCGCGGAGACGGCTCACGGGGACTGGCGGGGTAGCTCGGTCGCCGACTTTCCCTGGGGCCGCGTGGAAGACGTCGAGCACATGACTTACGACGTCGCCGACGCGCGGCCCGAGGCCGCGAAGATCGCCGGCGATGCGGTGACCACGATCACGCTGAAGGATCGCGTCCTCTCCTGGCACGCGCAGCTCGAGGTCTCGAGCGATGCGCAGAACTTCTACTACCGTCTGAGGCGCGAGCTCCGGAAGGACGGTATCGCGATCCGCGAGAAGACCTGGCAGGAGACGATCCCGCGGGACTTCCAGTAGGGGTCAGTTCTGGATTTCGGAATTCGAAGCCCACTGGTCCGCTGCTACCGGTTCCCTCGAATTCCGAAGAATGAAGACCTGACCCCCGGGAACGGTGGTATAGCTGCATCCCAAAATAAGGAGGCATCATGAAGCACCGCATCCTGTTGTCCGTCGGGATCCTCGCCGTGTCGAGTCTGCCGGTTCTCGCCCAGGCCGCTTCCAAAGCGGCGCCCGGCGCCAAACAGGTCGCCGATGAAGTCATCGCGGTCACGAAGGCGCAGTGGGCCGCGGAAATGAAGAAGGACGCCGCGGGCTCAGGCAAGAACGTCGCCGACGACTACACGGTCTTCGAAGGCGCCTACCCGACGCGCCTGGACGGCAAGGGCCTCACGCAGCGCATCGACGCGGGCAACGCGGGCGGGAGCGACACGATCGTGACCGCCGAGATGGCCAACGAAAAGGTCCAGGTCTACGGCGACGTCGCCATCCTCAGCTACAACTACATCGGCGCGTCGAAGGACAAGGACGGAAAGGTCACGCCGACCCTGGCGAAATCGACGCGCGTGTACGTCAAGCAGGGCGGCCAGTGGATGCTCGTCCACGCCAACTTCGCCCCGGTGACCGTGCCCGACTAGAACCGGCGCGGGCCCCGAGGGGGCGCTATCCCGGCGGCCAGGCCAGGGGGCGGCCGCCGAGGAGATGGAAGTGGAGGTGGAAGACCGTCTGGCCGGCGCCCTCGCCGTTGTTGGCGACGAGGCGGTAGTGCTCCAGCTTCAAATCACGCGCGATCGCCGCGGCGCGGGAGACGACCTCTCCGAGCAGCGCCCGGTCCTCCGGCTCCGCCTCGGCGAGCCGGCCGATGTGCCTTTTCGGGATCACCAGGATGTGCGTCGGAGCCTTGGGCGAGATGTCGTGGAACGCATACACCTGGTCGTCGGAGTAGGCCGGCGTCGACGGAATCTCGCCCGCGGCGATTTTGCAGAACAGGCAGTCTCTCACTTCACCCTCCTCACCCTCGCCCCCATCGCACCGAGCTTCTCCTCCATCTTCTCGTAGCCCCGATCGAGGTGATAGACGCGGTCGATCGTGGATTCGCCTTCGGCGGTCAAGGCGGCGATGACGAGGGCTGCCGACGCCCGCAGGTCGCTCGCCATGACGCGGGCGCCGGTCAGGCTCGCCGGGCCCTCCACGACCGCCCAGCGGCCTTCGAGGCGGATCCGGGCCCCCATCCGTACGAGCTCCGCGACGTGCTGGAAGCGGTTCTCAAAGATCGTCTCGGTGATTGTGGCGACTCCGTTCATCCCGGCCGCGAGCGCCATCCACTGCGCCTGCAGGTCGGTGGGGAAGCCCGGGTAGGGCGCCGTCGCGACGTCGTGGGACTGCAAGGGCCCAACGGCCCTGACGCGCAGGGTGTCTCCGATCGTGTCGATGCGCGCCCCCGTCACGGCGAGGCGGGACGTCAACGCCGCCAGGTGCCCCGGCGCGCAGCGGCGCACCGTGACGTCGCCCCGCGTGGCGGCGGCGGCGAGGGCATAGGTGCCGGCTTCGATCCGGTCCGGAATGACGGCGTGCTCTGTGCCGTGAAGCCCCTCGACGCCCTCGATGATGATCGTCTCGGTGCCGGCGCCCGAGATCTTCGCTCCCATCGCCAAGAGCATCCGAGCGAGGTCCGTGACCTCGGGCTCGCGGGCCGCGTTGACCAGCCGCGTGATCCCGCGCGCGAGGGTCGCCGCGAGCATCACGTTCTCCGTGCCGGTGACGGTGACCGTGTCGAACACGATCTCGGCGCCCCGGAGGCGCGACGCCCGCGCCTCGACGTAGCCATGGTCGAGGCGCACCTCGGCGCCGAGCTTCTCGAAGGCCTGGAGGTGCAGGTTGATCGGGCGCACGCCGATGGCGCATCCGCCGGGGAGCGACACGCGCACGGAGCCCGCACGGGCGAGCAGCGGTCCCAGCACGAGAACCGAGGCACGCATCGTCTTGACGAGGTCGTAGGGGGCGTCGGCCGAGCCGATCTCGCGAATCTCGAGCGTCGCGTCGTTCGCGCCGGCCTCGACCTTCGCGCCGATGTGCTGCAGGAGCTTCCCGAGCGTCCGGATGTCGTCGACGTTCGGCAGATTCGTCAGGCGCACCGGCTCCGCGGTCAAAAGCGCGGCCGCGATGCATGGCAGCGCCGCGTTCTTAGCTCCCGAGATCGTGACTTCGCCCGAGAGGCGGGCGGGGCCCTCGATTACGAACTTGTCCACGGCTTGCGGATTCTATTGACTCTTTCCGTGGGGGACTCGAGGCGGGCGACGCAGATGCGCGGGATCCCACCCAGGTCCGGCTCGATCTTCAGGAAGCGCCAGACCGGCCGGGCCAGAATCTCGGAGCGTACGGCCTCGGCCTGGCCGAAGCCGATCTCGAACACGAGCACGCCGCCGGAGCGGAGGTAGGCGGGCACGGCGGCGAGAAGCTGACGGATCGCCGCCAGGCCGTCGTCGCCCGCGAAAAGCGCCCGGCGCGGATCGTGGTCGCGCACGGTCGGCGGCAGCTGCGGAGACTCTCCGATGGCCAGATACGGGGGGTTGGAGAGCACCAGGTCGAACTCGGTCTGACCCAGAGCCGTGAGCCAGTCAGAAGCCAGGAGCGACAAGCGCGGCAGAACGTCGTGGGCGCGCGCGTTCTGCCGGGCGAGCGCGAGCGCGTCGATGGAGATGTCCAGGGCGACCGCGCGGGCCGCCGGGCGCTCGAGCAGGTACGAAATCGCGATGATGCCGCTTCCCGTCCCGGCGTCGAGCACGTGCCGGGCCTCCGGGGCCTCCTTCAAGGCCTGCTCAACGAGGATCTCAGTCTCAGGCCGCGGTACGAGCGCGCGGCTGTCCACGCGAAACGGGCGGCCGTAGAAGTCCCACTCACCGATCAGGTGCTGCACGGGAACGCCCATGAGCCGCTTCTCCCAGAGGAGCGTAAAGCGCGCGGTGACAGCCGGATCGAGTGTCTGCCGAGAGTCGAGCGCCAGGGGCGACAGGCCTCCGAGCGCGTGCGCCAGCAGCAACCGCGCGTCCCAGAGGTTGGCGTCCGAGGTCCCCTTGACGGCTTTGTCCGCCGCGCTTTCGAGGAGCTCCCGGATCGTCATGGGAGTTCCCGACCCGTCATGCCTTCGCCAGCTCGTCCTTCAGGCGTTGGGCCTGGAAGTGGGAAGAGATGGGCTCGACGAGCTCGTCGAGGTTGCCGTCGAGAACGTCCTGGAGTCGATGGGTCGTGAAGCCGATCCGGTGATCGGTGATGCGAGACTGCGGGAAGTTGTACGTGCGGATCTTCTCGGAGCGGTCGCCCGAGCCGACCATCTTCTTGCGCTCGGCCGCGATCGCGCCCTCCTGCCTGGCCTGCTCGATCTCGAAGAGGCGCGACTTGAGCACCCGCATGGCCTTGGCCTTGTTCTTGATCTGGCTGCGCTCGTCCTGGCACTGGACGACCAGGCCGGTCGGCAGGTGCGTCAGGCGCACGGCCGAGTAGGTCGTGTTCACGCCCTGGCCGCCCGGGCCCGAAGCGCAGAAGCGGTCGACGCGGATGTCCTTGTCCTCGACTCTCACGTCGACGTCCTCCGCCTCGGGCAGGACAGCGACGGTCGCCGCCGACGTGTGAATCCGCCCCGACGACTCCGTCGCAGGGACGCGCTGCACGCGGTGGGCGCCGCCCTCGTACTTCAGGCGCGAGTACGCGCCTTCGCCCTCGACCAAGGCCGTGATGGTCTTGATGCCCCCGATGCCGGTGTCGTCCCGGTCCACGATCTCGACCTTCCAGCGGCGCCGTTCCGCGTAGCGCTGGTACATGCGGAAGAGCTCGCCGGCGAAGAGCGCGGCCTCGTCCCCGCCGGTGCCTGCCCGGATCTCGAGGAAGACGTTGCGGGAGTCGTTGGGGTCCTTCGGCAGGAGCAGCATCTTGAGCTCCTGCTCGACGGCCGGCAGACGCTCCGAGAGCGCCGCGCGCTCGGCCGCCGCCATCTGGTACAGCTCGTCACCCGGCGACAGCGACTCCACGAGCTCGCGCGCGCCCTCCAGCTCTTTCCGGACCTGCCGGTATTCCTCCATCAGAGCGATGATGGGCTCGAAGTCAGTCAGGGTCTTCTGGGCGTCGCGCACGGCGCGGTGGTCCTGGACGAAGTCCGGGTCGGCGAGGCGGGACTTGACCTCGTCGTACTTGCGGCGTATTTCGTCGAGTTTCTCGAACATAGGGAGCTTCCTGGCCGGCGCTCAGCGGCCAGCCCGATGAGCCTCAAGCATTTTCGCTACAGGGCGGGGGAAGGGAAGCGGCGAGGAGATGCGGTGGACATTCCCCTAAGCGGAGGCGCCGGAGGCCTTCTTCTCGTAGCGTTTGCGGAAGCGCTCGACCCGTCCGGCCGAGTCGACGAGCTTCTGCTTCCCGGTGAAGAAGGGATGGCAGCTGCTGCAGATCTCGAGGCGCAGCTCCTTCTTCGTGGAGCGGGTGTTCCAGGTCACGCCGCAGGCGCAGTGGACCAGGACGTCGTGGAGCTCAGGGTGGAGTTTGAGTTTCATGGGACGCGGCATTCTACGGATACGGGCCTCCCGGCGCAAGTCCCGGCCCGAAACGGGGCCTTTCCCGCTCCGTCCTCCGCTCCCGCGGGGCGGGTTAGAATCCCCAACTCTAAGGCAACCTGTGTTTTACCTCTACGTCACCGCCCCCGGGATGGCCGCGCGAAAAGTTTCGCTCGACCAGCCCGTCACGACCATCGGACGTTCGTCGATGAACGACCTGCCGATCTCCGACAAGATGCTCTCCCGGCAGCACTCGCGGATCGTGCGAGACAATGACGGGGCCCTGACCGTCGAGGACCTCGGCTCCCGCAACGGCACGTTCTTGAACGGCGATCGCCTCACCACCCTCCAGCCCCTGAAGCCCGGCGATCGGATCACCGTCGGCGGCGTGACGCTGAAGGTCGAGTCCGAGTCGACGACCCGAGTCCGGATCGAGGGCGGCGGCGAAGATCCCCTCGACAACACGATCCTCAAGGCTTCGGCCGAGCTGCTACGCGCGCACGCCGCCGAGACCGATCCGCGCCTGCCAGCCGAGCAGCTCGCCAAGCTGATCGAGTCGCTCCGCGTGGTCAACGAGCTGACGGTGGAGCTGCTGCGCGACATCTCGGTCGACGAGCTCCTCGGCTTCCTGATGGACAAGGTCTTCGAGACTCTGAAACCCGACCGCGGCCTCGTGCTCCTGCGCTCCCGCGCCAGCGGCGAGCTCGTTCCCGCCGTCGTGCGGGTGGCCGAGGGCATCTCCGCCGAGGACATCCGCCTCTCGAAGACGCTCGTGGCCGCTGTCGTCGAGAAGCGCAACGGCCTGCTTCTCATGGACACCTCGATGGACGCCGGGGTCTCGCTCGCCGACTCGATCCGTCTCTCGGGCATCAAGTCCGTGCTCGCGGCGCCGCTCGAGAACGAGGGCGAGGTCGTGGGCCTGATCTACGTCGACTGCCGCGTTGGGCACCGCTCGTTCGAGGAGGCGGACCTCCGCCTCCTGACCTCGCTCGCCAACGTGGCCGCGGCCAAGATTCAGAACGCGCGGCTCATGCAAGAGAACGCCGAGAAGCGGCAGATGGACCGCGAGTTCGCGCTGGCCCGGGAGATCCAGCAGCGCCTTCTCCCGGAGGACCCGCCGCCGCTGCCCGGCTACGAGCTGCACGGCTCCAACATCGCCTCGCGGCAGGTCTCGGGTGACTACTTCGACTTCCGGCCGCGCCCCGACGGAAGGATCTACGCCACGATTGCCGACGTCTGCGGCAAGGGTGTCGGGCCGGCGCTGCTGATGGCCTCGCTCCAGGCTTCCTTTCACGCGTGGGCGGACGAGAGCGTGGGAGTGCCGGAGATGACGGGCCGGCTCTCCGAGGCGATCTCGCGGCGCACCGGGCCCGACCGCTTCATCACGTTCTTTCTCCTGATTCTCGACCCCGCCAGTGGCGAGATCGAATACACCAACGCCGGCCACAACCCGGGGCTCCTCCTCCACGACGACGGCACCATCGAGGAGCTCGGATCGCACGGACTGCCCCTGGCCCTCTTTCCCGGGAAGCCGTACGGCTCCTCGAAGTTCGTGCTGAAGCCGCACGACCTTCTGTGCCTGTACACCGACGGCGTGACCGAGGCCAACAACCCCGCGGGCGACGAGTTCGGCATGCCCAAGCTGAAGGAGTTTCTCGCCAGGCAGGGCCGCAAGCCGGCCGACGAAATCGAGGCCGAGCTCGGCCAGGCTCTCGACGCCCACGCGCAGGGAGAGCCCTTCGCGGACGACCGGACGCTGGTGATGGTGCGGCGGCTGGCCCCGAGCTAGGGTCAGGTCTTCATTCTTCGGAGTTTCGGCCTCCGGCTCGGAGGCTTGCGCGCTTCGAGGGGGTCAGGCCTTCGTTTTTCCGGATTTCAGGCATCGCGTTGCGCGATGTCGGTCCGTTTGGAATCCGGAAAAATCGAACGCCAGACCCCGGTCAATCCCGGATTTCCAGCCTCTTGATAATTTCGTGGAGGGTGGTGGGCTTGATCTTCAGGAGCTCCGCGGCTCGCTTCTGGACGCCCCCGGTGCGGCGCAGGGCCGTGCGGATCAGGCGCTTCTCGTAGTCCTCGACGAGCTGCTTGTAGGTGGCGCCGTTCTCGGGCAGCCGGATCGGCAGCTCGCCGCGGTCGGGCGACAGAACAGTCTCCGGCAGCAGGTCGAGGCCGATCTTTCCCCCTGGCGGGCAGAGCACGACGGCGCGCTCGATGGCGTTCTCGAGCTCGCGCACGTTGCCGGGCCAGTCGTGGTCGAGGAGCGCGCGGTAAGCCTCCGGGTCGATCCCGCCGATGGGCTTCGAGTTCTCGGTGGCGTAGAAACGCATGAAGTGCTCGGCTAAGAGCGGGATGTCCTCGCGGCGCTCGCGTAGCGGGGGGATCGAGATCGTGATGACGCAGAGGCGGTAGTAGAGGTCGTCCCGGAAGCGGCCTTCCAGCACCATCTTCTTCAGGTCCACGTTGGTGGCGGCGATGATGCGTGTGTCGACCTTCTGCGTCTCGACGCTCCCGACGCGCATGAACTCCTTCTCCTGGATCACGCGCAGAAGCTTGGCCTGCGTCTCCGGGGAGATCGTGCCGATCTCGTCGAAGAAGATCGAGCCGCCGTCGGCGACCTCGAAGAGGCCCTTCTTGTTGGCGATCGCGCCGGTGAAGGCCCCCTTCACGTGGCCGAAGAGGTTCGACTCGAGCAGGTCCGCCGGCATGGAGCCCGAGTGGACCGTCACGAACGGCTCCCCGGAGCGTGGAGAGTGCGTGTGGATCGCGCGGGCGACGAGCTCCTTGCCCGTCCCGCTCTCGCCTTCGACGAGGATCGTCGAGCGCGAGGGTCCCGCCAGCCGCACGAGCTCGAAGACCTTGCGCATGCCGCCGGACTTGCCGACGATGCGGCCGAGGCCGTAGCGCAGCGACAGCTCTTCGCGCAGCCTCCGGTTCTCCTCCGTCAGGTGCCGCGATTCGGAGCCCTTGCGCAGCGTCAGCAGCACTTCCTCGTTCTGGAACGGCTTGGGGATGTAGTGGAAGGCGCCCTGGCGCACGGCTTCGATGGCACCCTCGATCGAGGAGTACGCGGTGACGATGACGACGACGGCGTCGGGGTCGCGGCGCCGGATGTCGCGCAGCAGTTCCAGGCCCGGCCGGTCCGGCAGCATGAGGTCGAGGAGGACGACGTCGTAGGTTTCCGCCTCGAAGAGCGCGATCGCCTCGGCGGCGGTGGCTGCCGCGGCCACTTCGTAGCCCTCGCGGGTCAGGAGTGTTCCGAGAACGTCGCGGATGACCTCCTCGTCGTCGACGACGAGGACCTTCATGAAGGCGTCCCGGGGGGCACGAGGGGCAGATTGACCCGCGCCTCGGCACCGCCGCCGCTGCGGGTTTCGAGGGCGATCTCGCCTCCGTGTCGGTGGACGATCTCGCGCGAGATCGCCAGACCCAGCCCGGTGCCGCCGGATTTCTTGGTCGTGTAGAAGGGCTGGAAGAGCCGGCCGGCCGCGGCCCCCGCGATCCCGGGCCCGCGGTCGCCGACGACGACACGCACGGACTCGCCGTTGCGCTCGAGCCGGCAGGTGACGGTCCCGCCGTCGGGAGATGCGTCGCGGGCGTTGGTCAGCAGGTTGACGAAGACCTGCTCGAGCTCCCGCGGGTCCCCGACCACCCAGGCCGGGTCGCCGCCGGCATCCGCATCGAGCTCGAGCCGGCGGCCCGCGAAGGCCGTTTCGACGGACTCGGCGGCGTTGGCGAGTACGACCCGCAGGTCGGTTTTCAGCGGCGTGCGCGCTCGCGGACGGGCGAACTCGAGGAGGTTGTTCACCAGGTGCGCCGCCCGGAAGGTCTGGCGCTCCATCTTCTTCAGGATCGAGTAGCGCGGATCGCTCGGGGAGGTTTCCGAAAGGAGCAGTTGCGCGTACGAGGACAGTCCCGCGATCGGCGTGTTGACCTCGTGGGCGACCCCGGCCGCGAGCACGCCGAGCGAGGCCAGGCGCTCGCGCTCGGCCAGCGCCCGCTCCGCGCGGATGCGATCGGTCATGTCCTCGACGACGACGACGCGCCGGTCGGGGGAGCCCCGGAAAGCCGAGATGGAAAGCTGGAGATCGCGCTCCTCGCCGCCGGCCGTCGCGAAGGACGTCTCGAAGCGCCGCTCCTCGCCGTTCTCCGCCGGCGCGCCGAGCTGGACGCCCGGGAGCACGATCGACAGCATCTGTCCCGGCAGCTCGTCCTCGCGCTTCCCGACGAGCAGGGCGAAGGCCGGGTTGGCCGAGTGGATGCGCTCCCCGGCGTCGAGGACGACGATGCCCGAGGAGGAGGAGCGGATGACGCTTTCCTGGTACTCCTGCAGCGTGCGGATCTCCTGCAGGCGCTCCGCGAGCGCCCCGTAGAGACGGGCGTTCTCGTAGGCCAGGCCCGCCTGCGCGAGCACTGCCGTCAGCAGCGCCTCGTCCTCCGAGGACAGCGGCACGCGGCCGTCCTTGTATCCCACGCCGAGTGCGCCGACGAGTTCGCCGCCGCACCGCATCGCGAAGAAGGCGCGGTAGCCGAGCGCGTGGAACCGCAGGAGCGCGGCCGGAGGCGCGGCGCCGAACGCCGTCCCGCGCAGGCGCAGCCGATCCTCGGCCGCGAGCGCTTCCGCCAGCGCCGCGGCGTCCGGATCGCGGCCCGGCCCCTCGAACAGGAAGAGCGAGCAGGGCACGGTGCGCAGCGCCCCCTCGACGCGCTTGACGATCGCCTGCACGACCTCCTCGCGCGGCCGCGGCGTGGCAAAGTCGCGCGCGAGGTCGAGCAGGGCGCGGCGGGCGCGGTACGTGTCGTGGTACTGGATGCGCTCGAGCACGTCGGTGATGCGCTTCTTGACGGGAACCAGCAGCGAGGCGAGCACGAGGCCCGAGCCGAACGCGATGACGTTCTTGCCCGCCGCGGCCATGCCTTCGAGCGTCCGGTCGAGGAACGAGTTCAGCAGGACGAAGGTCATTCCGCCGATGAGGACCGCGGCCGTGGTCCCGATCGCCTCGCGCACGAAGATCTCCACGTCCCAGAGCCGCCACTTGAGGATCGCGTACGCGAATGCCAGCGGGATGAGGACGAGGGGCACGACGGCCACGCTCGAGAGCAGCGGCGACTCCAGGCCGAAAACGCGGGGGAGAGCCGAGAGGATCAGGAACGGGGCCAGGCCCACGATCACGCCCAAACCGATCCACCGGACCTGCTTTTCGGCCTCCGCGTCCTCGCGGTGCCGCAGCACGAGCTCCGAGAGGCGCGCCAGGACGGCGGCCACGTACACGGCGAGGTAGAGAAACCAGAAGCGCGTGGCCCCTTCCAGCATGGCGGCGACCGCCGGCGAAGGCTCCGAGCCGAGCAGGGCGAGCTGCATCGCCGCGTAGGCGAGGGCGGGAACGTAGAGGAGCGGGATCAACCGGCGCACGCGTACCGGCCGCGGAAAGACCAGGAAGAAATGGAGCAGCAGCGCCGGCAGGAAGGCGCGGTAGAAGTCCTCGGTCAGCCACGCGGCTTTCCAGACCGCGTCGCGCGGCCCGGCCGGCGTCACGACGTAGACCGCGAAGGAGCAGAGGCAGAGGGCCCAGAACACGGCGGCGGCTGCCGTGCGTTCGCGCGCGACCGTGAAGAGTCCGATGATCAGGTACAGGAAACCGACGAACGCGAGGAAGAGGTAGGTCGCGTCGAAGCGGACAGACGGCTCGCCGAGCGTCATGCCGCGCACCTCGCCGCCGGTCATGACGACCAGACGGTGAGGCAGAGGCTTACGCGCGAGGGTCTTCTCGGGGTGGGCGAGCGAGGCGGCGGTCTGGCCGTCGGCCAGGATGATCCGATCTCCCACCTTCAGACCGGCCCGCGCCGCGGCGCCTTCGGGCTCGACCGATCTCAGGACGAGTGCGCCACCGTCCCGGTCGTACGCAAATCCGGCTGTCGAGAAGCTGTCGACCTTCCGCGCGAAGGAGACGAAGGCAATACCGACGGTGGCCAGTGTGGCGATGGCCAGAGCACCGAGGAGCAGTCGTTTCGCCACGCGAGTCACACCACGTGATTCAGCAATCCGAATGCCACTCGTCGGAATCCCGGATCGTTCGCTAAGTTATTGACCTGTCGCATTTCCACGGGCCTGTGCGGGCGGGATCCCCGGATGGAATCAAGAATTTGAATATGGTCCAAAATTCTTTTGGATGCAGGGAAGGGCTTGTGGGGCGGCCCTTGCGGTCGCCGGTTCACGCCGGGAGGGCATGCCCCTGATCCGGGACGGACTTAAAACGCCACGGCGACGCCGCCGAGGAGACGGTTGGCGGTCGCGGTGTCGTCCTTGCGCTCGGCGACCGAGGCTCCGTGCGCCTGCTCGAAGGCGAGCAGCAGCTTCCAGTCGGCCCCGAAGGGAGTCAGGCCGACGACCGAGAGGTCCTGGGCGATCGACAGCGCGAGCTTGTCCGAGTCGTTGACGAGCAGGGTCGCCGGAGTCTCCAAATCCTGCCGGATCCCGCGCACGAGCACCGCGAAACCCGTCCGCGTCGGGAGGATCTCGACGGAGGCCCGGGCGGACCAGAAGTGGCCCCTGTTTCCGCTGATGCCGTAGCTCGCGGCGCTTTGGGCGGAGACGGCGCCGTCGATCGAGCCGTAGCGGACCGACAGGCTTCCCGAAAGCCGATCGGTCAGGCGCTGCTGCACGGACGCCGTGTACTGGCGCACCGCGTTCCCGTCGAGCAGGTAGACGCTGTCGAAGTCGGTCAGGAAATCGCCCGCGAAGAACGCGCGGACGAGCTCGCCCATGCGCTGTTCCGAGGCCTCGAGCCGCACCAGGCCGTCGCGGCCCGCGCGGTGCTCGAAGCCCACGAGGTAGGCCTGCGTCGCGGCCGGCTCCTGGCTCTCTTCGATCGACGCGACGCGCGGCATGACGGTCGACGCCCCCTGCGTCGAGCCGGCCACGCGGTACAGGCCGCGCACGTAAACGGTCGCCGATCCCACGGTGTAGCGGGCCGTCGCCGTCGGCGCGAGGCCGTACGCGGCGGCGGCGCTCCCCATGTAGCGCGCGACCACACCGCCCTCGACCTCGATGGAATCCGAGAGCTTCACCGAGGTCGCCGCCGAAAGGTCCGCGTCGGGAGCCGACTGGAAGAACGCCCCCTGCGCGCCGACGCCCGACGGACCCACGCTCGCTTCGCGGTGGCGGTACGTCATGCCCAGGGCCACCCCCGGCGTGTCCGACGCCGGTCGTCCGTAGCGTCCGTTGATCTCCCACGTGCGCGAGGCCAGGGGAAACAGCGTCGTGCCGAGCGCGGTCGCCCGGTAGAGGTTGGCTTCCTCGGTATACCGCGCCGCGACCGATTCGACGCGACCGCTCTCCACGCCGCGGCTCCAGCTCACTGCATGGGCCTGCAGCGTCGCCGGGTTGTCGCCGAAGGACAGGGTGTTGCGCCGCGTCGAAACGCGCAGCGTCTCGGCAGCCGAAGGAGCCACGTTCAGGGCGAGCCCCGCCGCGTTGCCCGTCGTCGATTCCCCGGGCAGGTCCGCGTTGCCGAGCGTCGCGTAGTCGCCTGCGATTCCGTACTGCCAGCCGTTGGGAAGCCCGCCGTGCAGCCCGACTTCCGCGCGCGACAGGGAGCCCGTCGTGGACTGCGCCGCGACGTCGGTCATCGTGCGGACCTCGCCGTTCAACAGCCGCGAAAGCGGCACGCGGCCGGCGGCGACGGCGGCGGGCTCCGCGAGGCCGGAACCATCGTCCTCGATGCCGAGCTCGCGCAGGACGTCGGTCGGCAGGCGGCCGCGCAGGTCCCAGATCGTCGCCGGGGCAAGGGCCGCGGGAGCCCCGCCGTCCTTGCGCAGCAGAGCGATCGAGACGGCGGAGATCTGTGCGGCCGCGGCCTGGTGCCAGAGCCGCTGGAGCGCCGGTTCGAATCCCCGCTTGTACGCGATCAGGTCGTAGACGCCGGCCGGAGCCGAGGTGAGGACGAAGGTCCCGTCCGCGGCAGTCCGCAGGCGCGTGAGCGAGCTGTCGCCGAGATTGTAAAAAATGACGAGCACGCCCGGAACGGGCACCTCGTGATGACGCACGACACCGGAGATCGGGGGAGGCGGCGAGATCGCGAGGCCTGTCCCGCCTGCTGCGACGAGCAAGAGGGAGAAGATCGCAATGGCGATTCGGCGCCGTCTCATATACCGGACCCCGGGGTCCCACCCCGGAGTATAGGTTTCTGCGAGGTCAATTGCCACATGGTAGGCAACTCCTGGATCTGGGCAACTTGCCGGGGGACGGGATCATTCCGGAAATCGGGCTCCGGTCAGAGGCGGCCGACCCGGCCCTCGGGCCGGAAGAGGCCCCTCAGGACGTGACCGGCGATCGACGGGTTCTCCTTCAGCCGCCGGATCGAGTAGGCGTACCAGGCCTCGCCGTACGGCACGTAGACGCGGAGTCGGTGCCCGTCCGCCACGAGCTGCCGTCGGAGCGTCCCCGCTACCCCCAGAAGCATCTGGAACTCGTACGCCTCCTGGGGAAGGCCTCGCCTCCGGACCGCCGCCCGCGCGCGCTCAACGAGCACGGGGTCGTGGGTCGCGACGCCGACGTAGCAGCCGGCGTCGAGCAGCGTGTCAACGAGGGCCATGTAGCCGCGGCGGATCTCCTCGCGGTCCTGGAACGCGATCTCGGGAGGCTCGACGTAGATGCCCTTGCAGACGCGCACGTTCCCGCGCACGGCGGCGACGCGCCGCGCGTCCTCGAGGCTGCGGCGCAGGTACGCCTGCAGGACGATCCCGACTCTCTCGTAGAGCTCCCGGAACTCGAAGAAGACCCGCATCGTTTCCTCTGTGACCGAGGAATCTTCCATGTCGATGCGCACGAAGTTGCCGCGCGTCTTCGCCGCGTCCACGATCCGCGCGAACTGCCGCCGGCAGAAGGCGGGATCGAGCTTCAAGCCGAGGGCCGTGAGCTTGACGGAGATGTTGGAGTCCACGCGCCGCGCCGCGATCTCCTCGAGGGCGCGCTGGTACTCGAGCACCGTCTGCTCGGTTTCCTCGCGCCGCGTCACGTCCTCGCCCAGCACGTCGAGCGTCGCCATGCAGCCCTCGGCGTTCAGGCTGCGCACCAGGTCGAGCGCCTGCTCGATCGTCTCGCCGGCCACGTAGCGCGAGGCGATGCGGCGCACGATCGACTTCGGGACGAGCGGCAGGGTCCGGACGACGAGGCTGTTGAACGGGTTCAATCGAAGTCCAGCGCGATGTCGGCGCGCGAGGCCCGGGCGAAGCACCACACGGTGACGGTCCGGGCACCCGCGGCGGCGAGGCGCGCCGCGCATTCGCGGGCCGTGGCGCCCGAGGTGGCGACGTCGTCGACGAGGAGGACGTGTGCCGGAGGCTTCCCGGCGACGCGGAACGCGCGCCGCACGTTGGCCGGCCGTTGCGACGCGGGCAGACGGCTCTGGACCTGCGTCTCGCGGGTCTTGACGAGACGCCCGCGCGTCAATCGCAGTCCGAATCGCCGCGCCACCGCGGCGCCGAGCGCCTCGGCGGGGTGATAGCCGCGCTGCCGGCGCGCGCGGCGGGTGGAGGGCACGGCCGCGACTTCGTCGGCGCGCGGTTCCGGGAGGCGCGCCGCCAGGATCTCGGCCAGGTGCGCCGCCAGGTAGTCCGCGCCCTGGAACTTGAATGCCAGGAGGATCGTGCGCGCCGATCCGACGTAGGGCGCGGCGGCCCGGAGCCGCTCGAAGTCGGGCGGGTCGATCAGGCAGCGCCCGCAGACCGCGGCGGCCGGCGCGCCGGGAAGGGCCTCGTCGCAGCGCTCGCAGCGCGTCGAGTGGGGAAGCGGAAGGGACTCCCAACACGCGGCGCAGACGCCCCCGCGGAAGAACTCCTCCGCGTCGCGGCCGCGGCAGGCCAGGCACACCGACGGCAGGACGAATCGTGCCGCGGCCCGTGCGAGCTCGATCACTCTTTGCGTCTCAGCGTTTCCGCTCTCGCTTCCGTAAACCTGAAGCGGCGGGATTGTAGCCCTTCCCGGCTGGAATCCGGTTAGCATGAATTGTCCCGAACCTGATTGTGGAGCGGAGGAGCCGTGTAGATGGGTAAACGCATTCTTCTTGTCTTGGCGTGCGGCGCGGCGGCCGCAACCGCGCGCGCCCAGTCCTTCGGCCTCGGGATTTCCGTCGGCCTTCCCAACGACGTCGCGACCGAAGTCAGGCTCGACAACTTCGACCACAGCGAGGTCACCGGCTGGTTCGACTACCGGCTCGAGCCGGGCGCCATTCTGCGGCTGACGTACGGCAACATGCGCACACGGCAGGCCAATTCGCAGAGCGTCATCGAGACTGTGCCCGGTCCCTTCGCGCTTCCCGAGTTCAAGTCGCGCATCGAGTACGGGACCGTGGGCGTGTCGTACCTGTTCTGGGAAGGCTTCTACACGTCGGGCATCTTCGCCGGGATCGGCGGCTACGGCATCCGGCCCGACGCCGTTGCCCCGGAGCTTAGGGCGTACGCGGACCGGCGAGAGACTGTCTTCGGCTGGCACGGGGGGCTCGACGGGGAGTTCCGACTCCTCCGGCGCCTCTCGCTCGTCCTCCGCTTCACGTACCACAACATTTCGGCGCACCCGCACCGTCAGTTCATCAATGCGGACGCGGGGTTCGTGGCGCGTTTCTAGGCTACTTCGGCTCCTTGTCGCCCTTCTCTTTGTCCGGCACCAGCAGCAGGAGCGTCGATTCCTTCTTGGCGACGAGCGAGATCTGGGCCTGGATGCGGGTGACGCCCTTGATCGTCAGGATGCGCCGTTGGAGGAAGTCGGCGAGCGAGGCCGTGTCGGCCGCCTTGACCTTCAGGCGGTAGGAGAACTCTCCCGCCAGATAGTGGCACTCCTGCACGCCGAGGAGTCTCTCCAGCTCGTCGACGAAGCCCTTCTCGTGGCGCGGATGCTCGAGCGAGACATCCACGTAGGCGGTGAGGGGCAGGCCCATCTTCTCGTGGTCGAGGAGCGCCACGAACCCCTTGATCATCCCGTGGCGCTCCATCTTCTTGATGCGCTCGTTGACCGAAGGGGTCGTCAGGCCCACGGCGCCGGCGATCCGCGCCTGGGACAGCTTCCCATTGCGCTGGAGCATGTCGAGAATTCGGAGGTCGATTTCGTCGATGCTCATGGGCGAATCGCTGTGATCAGCTCAAGCCTGCCTTATAAGATTAGAGGCTTCGATGATTATGGCTAATAATATTAGCCTGTAAACGCGTGTCAATGGCTTAATTTCGGCGTGGCTATAATGCCCGCGCAAGGATGGCCAAGCGCGACACCTACGAGGTCCTCGGTGTGTCCAAGGGGGCCTCGGACGCGGAGATCAAGAAGGCCTACCGCCGTTTGGCCCGGAAGCTCCACCCCGACGTCAACCCCAACGACAAGGCGGCCCAGAAGCGCTTCCAGGAGGTCCAGGAGGCCTACGAAGTCCTCAAGGACAAGGAAAAGCGCCGCGCCTACGACCGGTTCGGCCACGCGGGGCCCGGTCCCGGATTCGACCCACGGGGCCAGCCCGGAGGCCCGGGACCCGGTTTCGGAGGCTTCGGCGGGGCGCCGGCGGGCTCCCCGTTCGAGGGGATTCACTTCGAGAGCGGCGACCTCGGCGACATCTTCGGCAACCTTTTCGGGGGTGCCCGCAGATCCGCGGGCCCTCAGCCTGGAGAGGACCTGCGCGGCCAGATTGACATCCCGTTCCGCGACGCCGTTCTCGGCGGCACGGCCTCGCTGTCCCTGCGGCGGGAGAAAGAGTGCCCGACGTGCGGCGGCACCGGGCGTGTCGGTAAGACCGTCTGCGCGACCTGCCACGGCGAGGGCCGCGCCGTCGAGTCCGAGCGCGTGCGGATCAAGATTCCCGAAGGCACGGAGGACGGGGGAACGATCCGTATCCCGGCCAAAGGCGCTCCGGGGTCCCGCGGGGCTCCGGTCGGAGACCTCTTCGTCACTGTGCGCGTGCAGCCGCACCCGTACTTCGAGCGCCGCGGCAACGACGTCCACGGTGTCGTTCCCATCACGATCAAGGAGGCGTACGCCGGCGCCGAGATCGACGTGCCCACCATCCACGGCATGGTGCGGGCGAGGATCCCTCCCGGCACGCAGGGCCGCCAGAAGTTCCGGCTGCGCGGCAAGGGCGTCAAGGACCCGCGCACCGGAGCGGCGGGCGACCATCTTTACACCGTGCGCGTGATGGTCCCGAAGAAGCCGACGCCCGCGGGAATGGACGCGGCGACCCTGCTCGGCTCTCTCTATGACGGGGACGTGAGAGCGGAGCTGCCGAAGGGATTGTAGCGACCAGGGAATCCGTCGCCCGGCAAGCTCACCGCCCCTCCGCTACGCTGTGGCTGCCGCGAGGATCTCTTCCGTGTGCGCGTCGGGCTTGACCTTCGGCCAGACCGCCGCGATCTTCCCCTTCTCGTCGATCAGGTACGTCACGCGGTTCGTGCCCAGGTACTTGCGCCCGTACATGCTTTTCTCGCCCCACACGCCGTAGTCCTTGACGATCTTCTTGTCCGTGTCGGCCAGGAGCGGAAAGGGCAAGGAGTACTTGTCGGCGAACTTCCGGTGCGACTTTGCGTCGTCGACGGAAACGCCGAGGACCGCGAGCTTCCGTCTGCGAAACTTCGCCCACTCGTCGCGGAACGCGCAGGCCTCCTTCGTGCAGCCGGGCGTGTCGTCCTTCGGATAGAAGTACAGGACGACCTTCTGCCCCTTGAAGTCGGACAGGGTGACAAGCTTGCCGTCCTGGTCGACCGTCCGGAACGCCGGCGCCTTTTCGCCCACGGCGAGCAGTGACATGGAGAGCCTCCTTCGCGAAGGTCGGATTCTAGCGGGTAAGGGAGAGGGGAGGAGATGGCGGGACCGGGCGGATATCCGTCAGTTGCGCTCGCCCATCCCGGTGACGAGCGCGAGGGCCCTCTCGTAGGTCATCGACTCGTCGATCGCGATGGAACGCACGGGCGCCCAGTCGGAGCCTTCCAGCCGCGAGTACTTGAGGATCGTGCCGTCGCGCCAGTACAGCGTGGGCACGTAGCCGGCACCGATGGACGTGCTGACCGAAGACTCCGCCGTTGCGTTCCGGGCCACGCTCGGCGCCATGCGCGCCACGGGTCCGGAGCTCGTGATCCCGACGATCGGGATGTGGCGGCGCTGCCACTTGAGGTTTCCGGCTTCGGTGGGCTTGCCCTGGTCGTCCGGGAACTGAACGCGCACGACCCGATGCCGCTGCTCGTGAAGGTCCGCGTAGCTGATCAGGAACGCGCCCGACAGGCCGTCGGCCTGCAGACTCGGGTAGAGATAAGCCCCCGAGGGGATGTCGTCGTACGACACCTCGCCGCCGCCGCCGGTCAACACGGGCAGGTCGTAGATCGCGAGGGTGGCAGGATCGAAGGCATTCTCGTCCAGGAAGAGAGTCGCCAGGCGGGCCTGGCCGTACCGGGCTTCTTCCCACCAGATGATGGAGAGGATCGAGCTCGCCTTGACGACCGGCGCGTCCTGCTCGTCGAGATAGGTCACCGACTGGTGCGTCACCCGCATCTGCGGATTGAAAGCGCGCGAGATGCCCTGGTTCGGCAGCAGGCCCGAGTTCGTCCAGACGCCGTCGCGCAGGACGCCCACGCGGATCTGCGAGAAAGCCGAAATATCCTCGGTCCACAGCAGCAGGAGCGTCTGCGTCTGCTCGTCGAAGGAGGCGTGGAGTCCGCGCTTGTCCCCGTTCGATTCCGTGCCGGGGATCACCGACACCGATACGGTTCCGTCCTGAGCGCGGGAGGCCCACTCGATGACGACGTCCTCCGGGGAGAGGCCGGCGTCCTGGATCCCGAGGTCCACGACGCGGCCCGCCCGCACGACGTGCAGTGTGCCGTCGGCGGTCAGCAGCGACTGCTCTTCGAGGGCAAGCGCGAGTCGCGGCAGGGCGAGGAGCGCCGCCGCCAGAACGAAGAGCCGCCAGAGACCGCGCAGCCGCATCATGCCCTCAGGTTGATCATCCCCATCAGGCTGATCTGATGGAGGTAGTTCTTCAACGCCGGGAAATTCGGGTAGTAGTTTGCCAGGGCCTCATAGTGCTCCTCGGCCGCGTCGTCGCGCCCGAGCTCGCTGTACGTCTCGGCCAGCAGGTAGTGCGCGTTCTTGACGACGTCGTTGCGGCCGAACTCCTTGCCGAGACCGAGGGCGCGCACGCCCCAGTTCTCGGCTTCCTCGGCGCGGTTCATCTTCAGCGAGGCGAAGCAGAGGTCGAGGCAGGGGTAGTCCATCGCCTGGCGCGACCCGAGGCTCTCGAGGAGCGACAGCGAACGGTGCACGAGCGGCAGGCCGACCGTCACCGCGTCGAGGGCGATGTGGCAGTAGCCGAGGTTGTCCGAGACGACGGCCGCCTCGCGGGACTGCGACTGACCTTTCGCGTCGTAGCCCTCGAGCGCTTCCTGGAAGAGCGAGCGGGCTTCCATGAACCGGCTCTCGTGGAGCTCCAGGTTCGCGAGCAGGTTCAGCGAAGCTGCCGTCCAGTCTTCGAGCCGCAGGTCCCGGCTCTTCTGGAGTGCGCTCTGCGCGTAGAAGGTCGCCTTGGCGTACTCGCCTCGGACCTCGTGCGCGTGGGCCGAAGCGTACGCTGCCAGCACCGCGTTCGGGCTTCCCGGGCTGCGCAGCACGATCTCCTTCAGGCGCGACAGGTCGAAGTCCTGGCGGTCCATCTCGAGGAGCGTCGTGGCGCGGTTGCAGGTGAAGAGGTCCTCGATCTCCCGGTCCTTCCAGGAGCGGGCGAGCGCGAGGCCGTCCTCGTAGAGCGTCAGCGCACGCTCGTAGTCTCCGCTCCAAATCGCGTCTTTCGCGGTCTTGCGGAGAAACTCGAGGTGCTTGCGTCGGTCGCTCATGGTGTCGTAGTCGGTTGGTAGCCGCATGATTCTAGGTCAAGCGGGGGCCGGCTCAAGGCTTTTCTTCCGTTTCGACCGGCGCCCCGTCGGCTGTCTCTTCCTGCAGCTTCTTGAAAAGGACGAAGTCCCGGATCTCGTGGCGCGCCTCTTCGGAGAGGCCGCGGATCTCCGTCAGGATGTTCCGGGCGTCGCGCTCGGCGGGGGTTTCGGTCTCCTCGAAAAACTCGCCGACCTTCAGGTCGAAGACCTGAAGGATCTTGAAGAGCGTGTCGAGGCCCACCTTGTACTCGCCCTGTTCCATGCGCGAGAGGTCGGACTGCGCGACGCCGATTTTTTCGGAGAGCTCGGTCTGCGTGAGATGGCGCCCTTTGCGGAGCTCGCGGATTCGCGAGCCCACGAGAGCGACTTTTCGGGGCGGATGAGACGACATAGGTTGTTCCGGAAATGCTATTAAAACATAGGTCACCCCCATATAATGCGCCGTCTTTGAAGTATGTCCAGCCAGAACCGCGCTTTCGCGTCCAAAGCATTCCTGCTCAAGGAGATGGTCATCCGCGACGTCCGGGCCCGGTACGCCGGTTCCGGGCTCGGGCTGATCTGGGCGTTCGCCCAGCCCATCCTCTGGATGCTCCTCTACACGGCGGTCTTCGCGCTCGTGCTGCGCGTGCCCGTCGAGGCGGGGTTTACGAGCTTCCCGGAATTCCTGATGGCGGGCCTCTTGCCGTGGATGGCGATTCAGGAAGGAATCTCGCGCTCGGCCTCCGTTCTCGTCGACAACGCGGCGATGGTCAAGAAGACGGTCTTCCCGGTCGAGCTGCTCGTGCTCTCGGTCGTGCTGGCCGCGGTCGTCAACGAGCTGATCGCGTTCGCGGTGTTCGCGATCTACGTGGCCCTGATCGGCCACCTGCAGGCGGCGTGGCTCCTGCTCGTCTTGCCGGCGCTGTTGCTGCAGATCCTGCTGACCTTCGGGCTCGGCTGCATCGCCGCCACGCTCACCGCCTTCGTCCGCGACACGGTTCACGCCGTCGGGATCGTGCTGACCGTCGTCTTCTACGCGACGCCGATCGTCTATCCCGCCTCCATGGTTCCCGCGCGCCTGCGGCCGTTCATCGAGGGGAACCCCGTGACCCCCCTGGTCGAGCTGTACCGGCGGGCCTTCACGCTGCACGCCGCGCCCGAGCCCGGCTCGATCTTGTATCTCGCGGCGTTCTGCGTCCTCGCGGCGGTGGCGGGGGCTGCCCTCTTCTCGCGCGCGCGCCCGCATTTCGCCGACCTGATCTGAGAAATCGCGTGAATAAACGGGGGTTTCCCGCGGTTTCTCGTCCCGGCAACTCCTGACCTCGACTCCCGACTCCAACTTCTTTCGGAGGCTTCGTGAAACGGATTCCTTTGCTGCTCGTCCTGGCCGCCGCGGCCTGCACGTCTTCGACGCCGACCCCGAGCAGGCCCTCGGCCCCGCCTCCCCAGGCGCCCGCCCCGGACGCGGCCTCACCCGGGCGAGTCTCGCGAGTCGATCCCGACGTCGTCGAGGAAACCGATACCAACTACATCAAGCGCCTGCCCAAGGCGCAGTACCTGAAGGTGGACGACCGCCACGTGAAGCACCCGCTGATCACCCAGCCGGTCGAGTTCTTCAAGGAAGACGACAAGTACTACTACATCAGTGTCTCCAAGACGCTGCCTGAGGAGAAGGAGGCCAGGCGTCAGCAACGGGAGCAGTCGAGGGTCGTTCGCCCCACGGACTCGACGCCCGCGCCCTCGAGCGTGGTGTCGGCGGTTCCGCTCGCGGACTTTGAGGACCTGAACCCACCGCGCGTTGCGGCGGGGTACCGCCTCGAGGCGGTCGATTCGACGGGGCTCCCGGAGAACGGGATGTGGCGCGCGTCCTTCCGGCTGGCCGATGTCAACGGCGACCGTGTTCCCGATATCGTCGCGCCGCCGGCGCGCCTGGGCGACGGCGACCTGAAGATCTGGATCGGCGACGGGACCGGGCGCTTCAAGCCCTGGCCTCTCTCAATGTCCGAGGGCGGCAAGCCGCTGATGCGCTTTTCGATCGACTACGGCGGTGTCGCCGTGGGCGACATCGACGGCGACGGGCATACCGACGTCGTTTCCGCCTCGCACGGAGGCGGCCTCGTCTCCCTCTTCGGCGACGGCAAGGGCGGCTTCGCGGTCGTGCGGGCGGGCCTCCCCAAGCGCGACCTCTCGGCCCAGGCCGTGACCCTCGTGGATGCCGACGGCGACCGGAAGCTGGATCTCGTGGCCTCCCGCGACATCGTGGACCCCGAGCCGAACCAGGGCGTCGACAAGATGCAGGTTCGCGTCTACGCCTTCCTGGGGCGTGAGAAGGGCTGGGAGCACCGCAAGGAGGGCATCGTCGGCGGCTTCTACTCCAACAGCCTCGACACCTGGGATTTCGACGCGGACGGAAAGCAGGATGTCCTGACCGGCAGCCATTACACGGGCGCGCTGACGCTCCTCTGGAAGAACCAGGGCGACGGCACCTTTTCGCCCGTCATGTTTCCCGCCATCGAGGTCTACTCCTACCACTTCGCGACCGCCCCGGGCACGTTCGGAAAGGGACGCGCAGCGGCGTTTGCCGACTCCATCCTCATGCAGACGAACGTCCCCCAGAACGCCCGGGCCGCGGGAATCACGCTGTACTCCTTCCAGAACGGCGAGTGGGCAAGGCACCGTCTCTGGCGCAAGTCGGACCCGAAGTCGAGCATCTACGGCCTCGCGATGGGAGACCTCGACGGGGACGGGCTCGACGAGGTCGTCTTTACGGACAGCGACCGCCGGCGCCTGCGCATCCTGACGCAAGCGCCGGACGGCTCCTTCGGCGAAGTCGACGAGGCCGAGGAGCCCGCGATCGACTCTCCAGGCCAGTGCGTCCGGCTGGCGGACCTGAACGCCGACGGCCGCCTCGACGTCGTGGTCTCCAAGACGATCACCTCGGCCAACCCGAACGAGAAGGGCGGCTGGACCGTCTACCTGAACAGGGTGAAGTGATTTCGGCCTGAGCTCTAAGACCGGTTTTATGACCGCAAAGCATAAAAACCGCTTTTTCCCCTTGACTCCCACTCCCGCGGGGGTGATCATCCGATCAGTACCCGGGGTCGGTAAGGCCCCATCTGGACTAGTTATCAGCTTTTTGAGGTGTAGATAATCGAAGTGCGGGAGGTGATGGGATCGTTCGATGGAAGGAATTCTCAATCGTGTGTTTTCGAACAGTTAACCGAAATGAGGAGATCTCAATGAAGAAAACCCTGATGACGTGTCTGGCGATCATCGCGGTGTTCGCGATTGCGGGCACGGCGGTCGCCGTCACGTGCACCATCGACCAGCGTCCTGCTGCGACGCTGCTCGTCCCGTACTTCCAGGTCAGCTACGACAGCAATAGCGACCTGGTCTCAGTCGGGCCGGACGCCCGCGACACGATCGTGACGATCGCCAACGCCTCCGCGGCGCCGATGATCGCGCACGTCAACGTGTACACCCGCGAGTCCGTCCTGGTGCTCGACTTCAACATCGCTCTCACCGGCTTTGACGTCCAGGCGATGCGCGTCTCGGACATCCTTGCGGGCATCCTGCCGGCGTCGGGCGACACGATCGGCTTCGACGTATGTCAGCGCAACCCGGCGGCTGACGTCTACCCGAACCCCGACGGCTTCATAAGGGTCCGCCCGCTGGCCCCGGCGACCGGTAACGACAACACGCTCGCGACGACCGACTACCCGGTTCCGGCCTTCGGCCCGGGCTTCGGCATCGTCGATGACCTGCGCGTGAACTGCGACGGCGACCTCGACGATCTGGCTATCGGCTACATCCTCATCGACCACGCAAACTACTGCAACCTGTCCGATCCGACGGATCCGGCCTACTACACCAACGACGCGATCGGCATGGAGAACAACCTCTGGGGCGAGATCATCTTCACGTCCGGCACGGGTATCCCGACCTACGGCCTCTCGACGGTCAACATCGAGGCGGACTCCGTGATCGGTGACATCTCGCAGACGACCACGATCCCGATGCGCACGCTCTACGCGCGCTACTGGAACGAGGGCGACAACGACGGCGATATCTCGCCGCCGTCGTCCTGCCCGAACTGCGGCAGCGGCAACCCGGACACCGACCTGCTGATCAGCGCGCCCTGGGACATCGGCTACGGCGACCAGCGCGAGCCCCTCGGCCTGCGTTGGGCGGCCCGTTGGTTCGACCTCGACACCACGATCACCTCGAACTTCCGCGTGTGGCGTTCGTCGATCACCGGTGGCGACTGTGTCTTCAACGAGCCCACGGTCACGCTGACGTTCTTCGACGAGGACGAGAACACCGTCACGCAGGGTGTTTGCCCCTCGCCTTGCACGCAGCCGACCTTCAACTTCCCGCTCGAGACGCAGCAGCGGAACATCACCGATTTCTCGCACCCGACGGCCGTGGCCGGCTGGGTGAACATGGACTTCGTGAATTTCTCTGCCGGCGACGTGTGGGATCAGGCCTGGGTGGACTACTCGTTCGAGAGCAACCTCGCTTTCGAGACGATCCTCGTTCCGGGCACGCAGCTGGATCCGTCGAGCTGCAACCCGCTCGGTTATGAGTTCCCCGCTTCGGCCTTCGTCTTCCCCGACGTTCCGAGCGTTCCGATCGGAACCGGAATCGGCGTCTAGTCGTTTTTTCGGAGTGGGCGGGACGAGAGTCTCGCCCACTTTTTTCTCTTGGTAGCGGGTGCATCCTCATGGTGGTCCCGAAGGTCTGATTTCAGCTTCTCCTAGTGTGTCCACCTTCTTCGGCTCGCGTGGGGGAAGATGAAAGCGGATCTCAAAGCTTCTTCAATTTGGTTCTCGCCGAACCCTTTCCGGAGGATCCTGTGCTCATGAACCGCTCTGCACTGCGTGTGTCCGCGGCGATAGCCGCCTTCGCTCTCCTGGCGGTCGCCGGCCTGGCCCAGTCGCCCAATTGCGGCATCCTGCAGGGAGCGGCGGAGACTTCGCTTCCCAATCTCGCCGGGACGCTGCCGCCTTCGGGGGATATGTCCCTCGGCGGAGGCTCGAGCTACCTCTACGTGCTCACGCAGTGGGGTCTGGCGCGGGCGAGCCTCGCGAACCCCGCTAACCCAGGGCCCTACAGCCAGGTCGTTCTTTCGAGCGACGGCGGCGGCTCCGCGATCATTCCGCTGGCCTGCGACTGCCACCAGGGCTGGAACACCATGTCCGTTGCGGAGGGGCCCAGCGGGAACTCGCGCATGGTCGGCGACTGGCAGCCCTACGTACAAGGCGGCCCGGCGCCGCCTCCTCCGAACTCGAGCTTTTCGGGACACCCGGCCATGGTCAACCAGACCGTTGGCAGTAGCGCACCGATTTTCGGCCAGCAGATCAACCTCTCGGCCAGGGTCCCGAACGGGTCCCGCATCGCCTCGATCTACGCGGTGCCCTCGCAGAAATACTTCGGGTACTTTCCGGTCAAGGGCGCGGGCGTCTACGTGGCGGACGTCACGGCTCCGAGCGGCAGCCCGAGCTACTTGAACCCGATCGAGCCCACCTTCGCCATCGCCTGGAGCTCGCCCTCCGCGTCGGGACAGGGCGCTCGAATCAACGCCGCGCACGTGACGGTTCCCGCCTACGACAAGTACCTCCTGGTCGGCGCGACCTCCGGGGATTCGAGGATGCACGTCGCGGAGATCAACACCTCGAGCGGCACGGCCAACGAGGTCGCGTCCGCGCCGTTCGGATCGATGCCGGACTCTATCGATGTCGGCGTCGTGAACGGCCGCATCTTCATCTTCTCGGCGGAGGGAAACGACGGGACCCGCGTGTACGAGTTCCAGCCGCCCAACGTCCTGATGGCGGCCGGGACGATCGCGGGCGACAGCACCCACGTCATAGTGCGCGGGCCGCAGCCGTTTCCGGCGCTCTTCATCCTTCAGGGCGCCCCGTCCGTGATCGAGATCTATGACACCAAGTGGCTCACGCAGGGGGGGGCTCCACTGCTCGCCAAGACCATCGCTCACGGGGCTGCGTCCGACGGCGCGTTCATCGGCGAGGGCTTCGAGGCGCTCGTCCAGCAGCAGGGTGCGTCCGTCATCGCCTATCTGTACCGGGAGCTCTCCGCGCCTCCGCCCGGCCTTCCGGCCGTGCAGAGCAAGATCCACACGCGCAAGATCGACATCTCCTGCATCGCGGCCGATCCGACTGCGCCGCCGGTCGCCAACGCCGTTCTGACCAACCTCTCCGCGGCCGCCCGGCCGAGCCCGGAGAACACGAAGAGCTACTACGGGGACAAGTGGTCGATCGAGGACTTCTCGGTCTCGTTTCAACCGCTGACGAACATCCAGTGGGACATCATCACCCCGGGCCCCTCCGGGCCGTTCGCGGCCGACGCGGCCTGGAGCGGCACGCCGACAGCCGCGCTCACCGACATCAACCCGGCGTACTGGCCGTGCGATCCGGCCGCGGCGGGAAATCTCACGACGGGCGCGAACTGCTGGCAGAGCCTCGGAAGCCCTCAGAGCGGGACGTACTACCTGGGGTTGAAAACTTCGAACGTGAACGGCCCGAGCCCCGCATTCTTCTCCTCCGGATCCGCGGTCCTCGCGCCGCAGCTCTCGATCGTCGGCTACTCGGGCAACGTGCTGCAGGTGTTGGCCGGCAACCCGAACAACGGCGACGCCAGCGCCTCGCAGGGCAACACGTCCGAGGCGACCTTCGCCTGGACTTTCACCCCGAGCGGCAGCGCCGTCGGCGCGATCGTCAACATCCCCACGACGGCGACCGCCTTCTCCCTGACCACGACCTACAAGGGCGGCTACGCGACCACCAAGTCCGGGTCCGTCCAGCAGGTGGATCTCGTTCCGAACTTCTCGGTTTCGCCGAACCCCGTGCTCAAGTCGACGCCCATCACGGTCCGCAACCTCATGCAGAAGGCGGCCGCGGCGGTCGTCGTCACGGTTTCTTACTCGATCAACGCGGTTCCCCCGAGCTCGGACGTCCTGGCGAGCTCGTTCTGGGTGACCGGCGGCTCGGGCACGGCCCCCGTCACTGCTCCGGCGACGGCCGGCAACTACACGATGACGCTGACCTACAGCTACACCGACCACAACGGGAATCCGCAGGTCGGCACGGTCGCGAAGCCGTTCTCGGTGACTGCCTTCTCGCCGAACCCGTCGGTCATGGTCTGCACGAACAACACCGTCCCGTGCAGCCAACCGGCCCCGTTCTTCAACAATTTCTCGCTGACACAGGGAACCACGTACTACCTGTCGGACAGCGAGACGTTGCCGGGCGGCTTCGTTCACCCCGGTGCGTCTTTCTACACGAGCACGAACAGCACGACGTCGACCACGGGCGACACACTGATCGGTAGCTCGACGGGAGCCGGACCCGTGACTTTCCCCGCGTCGGCGCTCTGCACCTCGAGCTGCTTCATGAAGGTCAGCGTGAGCGGAGCGGTCGGCGTCATCGGCTACACCGTGACAAGCGGCGGCGGGGGTGGCGGCGGCGGCGGCGGAACGCCCACGCTTACCCTCTCCGGCCCGACCTCCGGCACAACCGCCGCGGCCGTGACCTTCAGCGCGACCACGTCGAACTTCCCGGGAGCGGTGACGTTCACCTGGGACTTCGGCGACACGCCGTCGGGTGGCGGCGGTGGTGGTGGCGGCGGCGGCGGATGCCCGCCCATTCTCGCCTGTGTGGGCACCAACCCGGAGGCGGCGGTCGCGGCCCCGAGCGACGTCGGTACGAGCACGCACACGTACGTCAACACCGGTACGCACACCGTCCGCGTGACGGCGAACGCGGGCAGTCAGACCCTGTCGAGGACCGCTTCGATCACAATCGTCCAGGGCGGGCCTCCGCAGCCCTCGAACGGCTATACCGTCACGGGCGCCGTACAGAACACCTTCAACGGCAACTGGGAGGTCGAGGCGGGCCGGACAGTCACGTTCTCCGCGACGGAGATCGATGCAAACGTCGCAGCGACCGACGCCTTCGCCTGGAACTTCGGCGACGGTTCTACGGCCCTCGGGCGCACCGTGACACACGCCTTCGGGAGCCCGGGGATCAAGGCAGTGACGCTGGTCGTCACCGGCGACGGAGTCAACCGCGTGGGCACTTCGCCCGCGGCCTCGATTCGATTCGATGTCCAGACGCCGAGCTTCCAGGCCATCATGATTCCGGGAGCCGGCTCGATCGAGTCGGAGTCCGGAACCTGGGCCACGGACATCAGCGTGACCAACCCGGGCACGGCGAACACCACCATCACGCTCTATTTCGCGGCGTTCTCGGACGCGATCACCGGCGACCTGTCGGCGCTTCCGTTCGACTCGCTCAACAGCATTCCGCTCTCCGGCGGCCAGTCGTGGTCCGGCATCGACGTCATCGGCGACCCGGAGATCCTCAACCGGGGCGGCGACGGCAAGGGAATCCTGTTCCTCAAGTATGACGGCGGTAATGCCACGCCGATCGTCACGGCCCGCGTCTATTTCACCGCTCAGGGGTCCTCCTACGGAACGGCCCTCCCGTCCTTCGTGGTGGGCCCGTACGGACAAACCCAGGCGCAGGGCATCGAGGCCACGACTGGCCAGACCCTGACGGGCCTGCGCAACGACTCGCTCTACCGGTTCAACGTCTCGCTCTTCAACGCCTCCTCGGAGGGCGGCCAGTTCCACGTGGACGCCTTCAGCGAGGACGGGGCACAGGTCGGGAGCCGTGACTTCTCGGTCCTGCCCTACAGCCAGGCGGGCGTGAACGACACCGATCTGATCTCGGGGCTCGATCCGTCCAAGCGGTACGTCCTGAAGGCGACCGGCACGTCCGGCGCGCTCCAGGCTTACGCCTCGCAGCTCGACCGCCGCAACAACGACCTCGTGCAAGTCGCCGACGACACGCCGCGCCAGAACGTGCCTCCGGGCACCCTCGTCAACTACTACATGTCCGGAGTGGGCCGCATCGAAGATGCCACCGCGCACTGGCGCACCGACGTGCGGTTCTTCAACCCGAGCACTCTCCAGCGCACAGTCTTCCTCGAGTACCACTACACACCGGCCGGCAGCACGATCGAGCAGATCGTCCTCGCTCCGCTCACGGTCGGTGCCGGCCAGGGGATCTCCCTCGACGACATCGTGGGCAACTACCTCGACGACTTTTCGCCGGCGGACCTGAAGACGGGCACGATCCTGGGCCTGCTCAAGGTGTACTACTTCGCGCCGACCGACATCGTGACCGCGCCCCTCATCATTGGCGGGCGTATCTACGCCGACCTGCCGACCGGCACGGCCGGCATGCAGCTCGCCGTCTACACGCAGAGCCAGAGCGTTCCCCCGGGCAATCAGGTTCTCGTCATGCCGGGCGCGCAGGCGAATCTGCGCTTCCGGACCAACATCGGGCTCTTCACGCTGGGCGACCTTCCGACGACCGTCCGGATCTCGGCGGTCAGGCAGGACGGCGTGGTCATGAGCACGTACGACTACCAGCTCAACAACCCCGGCCAAACCGGGGCCTACGCGCAGATTCCCATGACGGCGCTGCCCTCGATCGACGGCAACCCGATGACGATCAAGGTCCAGTCGGTGTCGGGCAGCCCCGTGGCGGCCTACATCGTGACGGTCGACCAGATCAGCTCGGACACGGTATTCATCCAGGGCAAGCCGATTTCCTAGAGTCGGAGGATTCGAATTCGAGGGCCCCGCCCTGCGGGGCCCTTTCCATTTCGGGCGGGGCGACGCGGCGGCGCGGGCCTCCGTATTGCAGGGGAGAGGCGGAGCGGGGCTTAGAATGAACGCGACAGCATGAGTGAAAGCCAGCGGGAAGGGGCCTTACGAGGGGCCGCCCTCTTGGACCCCGAGATGCCTTCGCCGTTCCTGCACGACCGGGGAGCGGAGGTCTACAACCCGCTGTCCGGTGTCTCGCTGCCCAAGGACGGGGAGGGATATCGAGCGCTCTCCCGGATCCAGTCGGGTCGGGAAGCCGCGGCCGACCCGGCGGTCCTCGAGCACCTGCGCGCCGCGCGTTTTCTGATCGACAACGTCGAAACCGAGGCGCGGCGTACACACCTCCTCTACGTCTCGCTCGAGACCTGTACGAGCTGCAACCACCGGTGCCCCTTCTGCCCGGTCTCGGTCGATCCGCGCGAGAAGGAGGTCATGAGCCAGGAGCTCTTCGAGTCGCTCGTGGACCAGATCGTCGCCGTGGGCGGCAAAGACGTGGTCGTCTTCCTCTCGAACTACAACGAGCCGACGGTCGACCCGCTCTTCGAGGACCGCTGCCGCGTGCTCTTCGACCGGGGCCTGCCGGTCACGATCCTGACGAACGCCTCGCACTTCACGCCCGACCGCGCCGAGCGCCTCGAGGCGATGGGCCGCTTCCGCTACATCGGCATCAACCTGCCGACGCTCGAGCCGGACCGGTACCTGCAGCTCCACGGCACGAAGGACCTCGCGCGGGTCCTCGCCAACATCGACGCGATGCGGGCGCGCTCGCTCGCCGAGGAGACCGCCATCGTCGTGCTCGGGGACGAGGACGACGCGCACCGGAAAGACACCGCGGCGATCACGGCGCGCTTCGCGCCGAAGGGCTGGCAAATCAAACCCTTCAAGATCCGCAGCCGCCCGGCGAGCGGGACCTACGTCCCGGAGCCGCCCCCGAAGAAGAAGCTCCGGGGCTGTGACCTGATGGGCTCGCGCCCGTTCGAGCACCTGCACGTGACGGCCACGGCCAAGGCCGTGCTGTGCTGCCAGGACTACTACGAGAAGCTCACGATCGGCGACCTGAAGACGCAGACCGTCGCGGAGCTCCTCGGCGGCGAGGCCATGGCGCGCCTGCGCAAGTGGACCTACGGCGTGGAAGAGGCCCCGGTGGACTTCCTGTGCCGGAGATGCGAGTTCGCCGTCGGCGATTAGAATCGGCTGCGTGACCACGCCCGCCGTCGCCGCCCGCGAGGTCTCGAAGATCTACAAGGTCTACGATTCGGCCGGGGACCGCCTCCGCGAGCTCGTGTTCCGCCGGCCGCGGCACCGGGAGTTCCACGCCCTCCGCAGTGTCTCCTTCGCGTTGCCTCGCGGCGCGGCCCTTGGCTTGATCGGCGAGAACGGCGCGGGGAAGTCGACCCTGCTGAAGATCGTAGCCGGGACGACGCAGCCGAACTCCGGGTCCGTCGAGCGGCAGGGCGTCGTGGCCTCGATTCTGGAGCTCGGCATGGGGTTCCATCCCGAGTTCACCGGGCGCGAGAACGCGCGGATGAACGCTGCCCTCCTGGGCTTGAACGGTCCCGCGATCCGGCAACGGCTTCCGGAGATCCAGGACTTCGCCGAGCTGGGAGATTTCTTCGACCGGCCCGTGCGGACCTATTCCTCGGGCATGGTGCTGCGCCTCGCCTTCTCCGTCGCCACCCACGCCGACGCCGACGTGCTCATCATCGACGAGGCTCTCGCCGTGGGCGACGGGTACTTCCAGAAGAAGTCGATCGACCGCATCACCGAGTTTCATCGCCGCGGCGGCACGCTCCTCTTCTGCTCGCACGCGCTCTACTACGTCGCGCTCCTGTGCGACCAGGCGATCTGGCTGAAGAACGGCGCGGTGGCGGGGCAGGGGCCTGCGCTCCCCGTCGTGCGGAGCTACGAGGCCTTCTTGCAGGAGAAGGAGCGCGCGAACGCTCACGATGATCCGCCTCCGACCTCGCTCGCTCCCGCCGAGGGGCGCAAGCCCGCCCGGCTGACGGAGGTCCTGCTCCACGACGGCTCGGGCTACCCGCGCACGGAGTTCGCCGCGGGCGAGACGGTGGCCGTCGATCTCGCCTTCGAAACCGAGGATCCCGCGCTGCGCTTTCACGTCCGCGTCGGCGTAGACCGCGAGGACGGCGTGCAGACGTTTGCCGTGGACACGCGGCAAGAGCCCTGGGCGCCGCTGACGGGCCGTCGCGCGTACCGCCTGCGTCTCGCATTTCCGGAGCTGCCCGTGGCGCAGGGAGACTTCCGCGTGTACGTCTATCTCGGCGACGAGAAGGCGCTGCACGTCCACGACGTTCGGATCTTGAAGCCCGGCTTCACCGTCGTGGCCTCCGAGTACACGGTCGGGCTGCTGAAGCCGCGGCATCTCTGGATGTTCCCCGAGCGGGGAGCGGCCTTCCCGCCGGCCGACCGCGTCGCCGCCTCGTCTTGACCCGCGGCATCGCGTTCCTCTCCGGATCGCGCCCCGACGACTACGGGTCGCGGATCTCGAGGCTGCGGTGGCGGCGGGCCGCCGGAGCCGGCCGCGTCGCCTTGTGGAGCCCCGAGGCGCCTGCGGCGGAGCGGCTCGCCGGGGCGGACTCCTGGGTGGTCGTGCGCGACGCGTCGGCGCTGCCCGGCGGCCACGTCCCCGACCCCCCGGCCGGGCTCGTGCTGCGTTCGACCACGGCTGTAGTCCCTCCGGTGCACACCCTGCGGGAGCTCGAAGGGACGCCCCTCGCGGCCGCCGAAGACGCCTCCCCCCCGGCGGCGATCGCGTTCCGAGCGACCGAACACCCCCTGCTGCGGGGTGAAACCGTCCAAGAACTGTTTGCCAGGTTTGTCCGGACGGCCGTGCCCGCAGCAGGTTTTCTGGCGGTTCCGTTCGAAGACCCTTCGGAGCGGGAGCGCCCGGAGCTGACCGGTCGCCTGCCCGGCGGCGCCCTGCGGGTCCTCGACGCCGGCTGCGGAGCCGGGGGAGGGATTGCCCTCGCCAGGGATCGGAATCCCGGCTGGACAGTCACGGGTGTCGAAAGAAACCCCTTTCTCGCCGCCAGGGCGCGGGGGCGTTGCGACCGGGTCCTGGAGGGCGACCTCGCGGAGGTCCTGCCGAGGCTCGCGTCCGCCGGGGAGCGTTTCGACGCCCTGATCTTCGCCGACGTGCTGGAGCACCTCGACGACCCCGTCGGCGCCCTCGCGGGGGCCCGGCGGCTCGCGGCGCCTGGAGCCCTGCTCCTCGTCAGCGTCCCGAACGCGGGGCATCTCTCGATCGTCCGCGACCTGCTCGCCGGCCGGTTCGATCCGGTTCCCGCCGGGCTCTGCGACGCCTCACACCTGCGCTGGTTCACGCGCACGTTCCTCGCGGATGTCCTGGCCGAGTCCGGCTGGACCGAGGCGCGGATCGAGAGCGAGCCCGGCGCAGCGCCGCCGGACGCGGGCCCCTTCCTGGCGCTCGCCGCCGGGTGGCCGGATGCCGAGCGCGATAGCCTCCTGACCTACCAATGGATCGCCACGGCGCGCGCCGAATGAAGATCGCCTACCTCCTCGAGTCGGGCGAGCTTTTCGGCGGGAACAAGGTCATCCTGATGCAGGCGGAGGCTCTGGCGCGGCGGGGGCACCACGTCTCCGTCGTCTCGCCGGAGGCCGCCCCGGACTGGTTCCCTCTGATGCGGGCGCACTTCGAGCGCTCCTCGTTCAGCGACTCGCCGGCCCTCGCGCAAGCCGAAGTGCGGGTGGCGACCTTCTTCAAGACGGTGCCGCCGGCGCTCTCGGGCGCGCGGGGGCCCGTGTTCCACCTCTGCCAGGGGTACGAAGGAGAGATCACGTTCTATCGTGAGATCTGGGCCGAGATCGAGGAGATCTACCATCTGCCCGCGCGCAAGCTCGCCGTTTCCGGAGTGCTGGCCGAGCGTCTGACGCGCGCGGGCTTCGGGCCGGTCGTGGACGTCGGCCAGGCGTTCGACGCGGCCGACTTCTTCCCGGGGCCGCCGCGCCCTGCCGCCGACCCGCCCGTCGTGCTGGTGGTCGGACCCATCGAGATCGACTTCAAGGGCATCGACGTCGCGCTCCGGGGACTCCAGGCGTTCCGCTCGAACGGTGGGCGGTTCCGGCTGCGTCGAGTTTCGTACTTTCCTCCCGGTGAGGCCGAGCGAGGCTATGCGCTGGCGGACGAGTATCACCACCGGCTGGCGCCGGACCGCATGCCGTTTGCGTATCGCGCTTCCGACGTCTTCATCGGCGCGTCGCGGGTCGCGGAAGGGTTCGGGCTCCCCTCGCTCGAGGCGCTCGCGTGCGGCGTGCCGGCCCTCCTGTCGGACGTTCCGGGGCAGCGCGACATCGGCGGGGACGCGGCCCGCTACTTTCGCGACGGCGATCCGGAGAGCCTCGCCGCGGCACTGCCGGATCTGCTGACGGAGGAGGCGCGCGCGCGGGCTCGGATCGCGGGCCCCGCCGCCGCCGCGCGGTTCGACACGGCGCGGGTGGCCGAGCGACTGGAGGCGGCGTTCCGCGAGGCGCTGGGCGAGGCCGCGTGACACCGGTCCCTGACGTCTCCGCGATCGTCGTCAACCATCGGAGCGCCGAGGAGGCGCGCGCCTGCGTCGCGTCGCTGCGCGGGGCTTTCGCCCGCGAAGGGATCGCTGGGGAGATCGTGCTCGTGGACTGCGCCTCGGGACCCGAGGAGGTCCGCGCGCTCGAGACGCTCGCCGCCGACACGAACGTCTTTCTCCCGGAGAACCGCGGCTATTCCGGGGGAGTGAACGCGGGGCTCGCACGGACGCGGTCGGCGCGGCTCCTGCTTTCCAACGCCGACGTCGTCTTCCTGCCCGGAGCCGTGACGGCGCTGCTCTCCGAGATCGAGGATCCACGGGTCGGCGCGGCGGCTCCGCTGTGCGTCTGGGACTCGGCCGGCCGGCTCCTTCTTCCGGCCGACGCGGCGACGAGTTTCTGGGGCGAGCTCGGGGCCCGGCGCTTCGCGCCCTTTGCGCGCCGGACGCTCGACCTCTGGGAGCGGGGCGGCGACGCGAGGCATCTCGTCGGCGCGGTCCTCGCGGCGCGGCGCGACGTCTTCGACCGGGTCGGCCGCTTCGACGAGCGGTTTCTCTTCGAGTACGAGGAAACCGAGTGGGAGGAGCGTGTCCGCCGCGCGGGCTTGCGACTGCGCTTTGCGCCGCGGGCGCGGGCGCGGCACCTCTTCGCGCGGAGCGCCGTCCGCAACCCGGAGACCGAGCGGCGCCGCGCGGCCTCGCGCCGCCTCTACCGCGAACTCCGCTACGGCCGGGGCGGCCGGGCGATCCTGGAGCGGGCGGGCGCGAGGCCACGCGGGCTCGAGCCTTCGGCGAGGGTCGCCGAGCCGTTCGTCCGCGCCCGCGAGGGCGCGTGGCTCGCCGTCTCGACGAACCCGTCGCTGATCCCGTTCGCCGGGACGCCGCTGTCGGAGAACTTCCGGATGCCGGCCGAGGTGCTGGAATCTCTGCCCAAAGGCCCGGTCTACCTGCGGGTCTTCCGGGCCGTGGACGGGCGGCCGCTCGAGACTGTCGCCTGGGAGAAGCCGTGAGCGGCTTCGAGATCAGGGAGGCCACGGCGGACGACGCGCCCGGAGTGCGGGGGCTCTTCGAGAGGGTCTTCGGGACGGCGCTGTCGCAGGAGGAGTGGAGCTGGAAGTTCGAGCGGGATCCGGACGGGTGGTACGGCGTCGTGGGCATCGTGGACGGGGAGATCGTCGGGAACTACGCGGGCTGGGGGGCGCGGTTTCTGCTCGACGGGCAGACGCGCCTTCTCTACTCCGTAGGGGACGTGGCGACGGATCCGACGGTCCGTCGACTCGGGGGGCGCCGCGGCATCTACAGAGAGATGGCCGCGGCCTTTTACGACCGGGTCGGCCGCGAGGGCGTCCCGTTCTGCTTCGGCTTTCCCAACCTGCGGGCGCTCCACGTCAGCGAGAAGATCGTCGGGTCGCAGACGCTCTTTCCGGTTCGGCTGGTCTCGGTGCCGGTCGCCGCGTTCGCTTCGCCCCCCCCCGACGCGGAGGCCGGGGACTTCGTGGACGAGTCCTTCGATCCTCTGTGGGAGACGGCTCGCGCGGGCCTCTCGCACGCTGCGGTGCGCGACCGCGGGCGGGTAAACTGGCGCTTCCACGCGCGGCCGAACCGGTACTACCGGATTATCTGGAGAAAGGCGGGCGCCGGTATGCTTGGCTGGGCCGCGTTGTCCGTCGCCGGAGAGACGGCGACGGTGGCCGACTTTCTCGGCCGCGAAGCGAACGGCACGGATCTTCCGCCGCTCTTCGCCGCCGCCGCCGCCGAGGCCCGCCGCCTCGGCGCCGGCCGACTCGTTTTCTGGTCGACGCCTGGCGGTCCGGGGCGCAACGCGATCGACGCCCTTCCGGGCGAGCGCCTGGACGCGGGGTTCCCGATGATCGTGCGCGCCTTCGACGAAGACGTCGTGCGCCGGTTCGCCGGCGGCGTGCACCTCGTGCCCTCGCTCTACGACCTGACCTGACCGCGGCCGCGGAAACGGCTAAACTGCGGGGAACCGCATGCAGCGCGAAGATTCCCTGATCCCATTCCAGCCGACGGAGCTGACCGGCGCGCGGATTCTGGTCCTCGCCGCGCACCCGGACGACGAGACGCTCGGCGCCGGCGGGGCCCTGGCGTGGAACGCCGGCAAGGCCGAGGCGATCCGAATCTGGATCGCGACGGACGGGACGGAGCAGGAGGGCGTCGCTCCCGAGGGCGCCCGCGAGTACGGGGCGATGCGGCGGGAAGAGGCGGCGCGAGCGGCCGCGACGCTCAACCTCGAGGCGCCGCGGTTCGGGGGCCTGACCGACCGGAGCCTCTCGGGCGAGCCGGGAATCCTGGAGGCTGCGGTCCGGGCCGAGCTGGAAGACTTTCAGCCCGACCTCGTCCTGTGTCCGTCTCCCGCCGAGCTCCACCCGGACCACCGCGCGCTCGCGCGCGCGCTCTTCGAACAGGTCGCCTCGTCGCGCGCCGGCGACCCCGACCATGACCGCTTTCGCTTCCTCCGCATCGCCTTCTACGAGCTGTCGCACCCGATCCTGCCCAACACACTCGTGGACATTGCCTCCGTCGCGGAGAAGAAGGACCAGGCGCTGTCCGCCTACGCCTCGCAGCAGGCGGTGCGGGATTACGCTGGCGCGATGAGGGGCCTGAACACCTACCGCCGCCTGACGCTGCCCGGCCGGGGACCGGTCGAGGCCTTCCGCGTTCTGACGTACGCCGAGGCGTCCGCCTGCTCGTTCGAAGAGCTGCGGCGCGCGATCGGCCCTTCCGCGGTCGTCGCCGAGGGCGCGCACGGCCCCGCGCCGGTCGCGGTCGTGATCCGGACGCGCAACCGCCCCGCGCTCCTGCGCGAGGCGCTGGAGAGTCTCCGGGCGCAGACGGCGCGGCCCAGCCAGGTCGTCGTCGTCAACGACGGCGGCGCGTCGCCGCGCGAGGTCACGGACGCTTTCCGGGACGCCTTCGACATCGCGCTCGAGGACCCCAAGCAGCGGCGGGGCCGCTCGTCGGCCGCAAACCGGGGCGTTGCGGTCGCCAAAGAGGAGCTCGTCGCGTTCCTCGACGACGACGACCGCTGCTTTCCCGACCACCTCGAGCGCCTCGCCGCCGGGTTCCGCCAGGGCCCTGAGCCCGTCGTCTACTCCGACGCCGTCACCGTCGTGTACGGTCAGGGGGAGTCGGGCTGGGAGCCGCGGGTCCGCACGCTCCAGTACTCGCTCGACTTCGACCCGGATTACCTCCTCTACGCCAACTACATCCCGATCCACACGCTGCTCGCGCCGCGCGAGCTCTTCCTCAAGGTCGGGGGATTCGACGAGGGGCTGGAGTACTCGGAGGACTGGGACTTCCTCATCCGCCTGGCGGCCGAGACGCCCTTCCGGCACCTGCGCGCGGTCACCTGCGAGTACCGCGTCTTCGAGCCGCAGTCCAACGACCCCACGCACGTCGCGGCGGGAGCCGCGGCCTTCCAGGACGCGCGGCGGAAGATCTTCGAGCGTTATGCCGCGCGGCGCACGGACGCGGGCTTGGCGCGCGCGCTCGACCGGATGCGCGCCCAGGTCGCCTTCTGGTACGACCGCGACGGGATCTCGCAGGGGGAGCTGAAGTTCCTGCGCGAGAGCCACCGCCGCGCGACCGAAGCGCTGGCGCGCTCGGAGGGCCTGCGGCAGAGCGAGAAGGCGCGCCTGACCGCCGAGAACGAGCTCGTCCACGGGCGCCTGGCGGAGGTCTTCGCCAAGAACGAGGAGTACGACCACCTGGTCTCCGGCGCGCACGTCGAAATCGAGCGGCTGAACAGCCTCCTGCAGCAGATCTACGCGTCCCGGACGTGGAAGCTGCATCTGTGGCTGGATCAGTTGCGGGGGCGGCGCTGAACGACACATAAGTGGCGGCTAATATTTCCCGGATCGCCATTCTCGCTCCCGAGCCCATCCGTCCCCGGATGGCCGGGATGGGCATCCGCGCACTGGAGCTGGCTCGGGCGCTCTCGGCGGAGTTCGAGGCGCGGCTCCTGGTTCCGAACGACCCGGGAGAGGCGCGCGAGGTGGCGGGCCGGCTGGAGATCGTCGCGGCGCCGCCCGGCCGGCTGCGCGAGGCGGCGCGGGGCGCCGGCGCCGCGGTCGTGTCGGGCCACGCGGCCAACTCGTGGTTTCACGAGGTCCCGGAGATCCCCGTCGCGGCGGACCTCTACGATCCGTTTCCGATCGAGAACCTGCACTATGCCCTCGACCTGGGGGAGGGCACGGCGCGGCACGACCGGGCAACTCTCGAGCTCTCGCTGGCGCGGGCGGATTTCTTCCTCTGCGCCTCGGCCGAGCAGCGCCTGTTTTACGCGGGCGCGTTGCTCGCGCACGGGCGGATCGGTGCTGGCAACTTCCCCGGCGACCCTTCCCTCGCGAAGCTCCTCGCGATCGTGCCGTTCGGCGTGCCCGGGGAGCCGGCGCGAGGTGACCGCGCCGCCGGCCGACGCGCCGTCGGACTTCCGGAGTCCGATCTGCTCGTCCTCTTCGGCGGCGTCTACGACTGGTACGACCCGGGTCTGCTGCTCGACGCATGGCCGGACGTCCTGCGGCGGCAGCCCGCGGCGCGCCTGCTGTTCTTCGAGAATCCCAACCTCGAGACGACCCCGCAGCGCGTCTTCGAGAAGACCCGGCAGCGGGCAGGGAAGATCGACCCTTCGGGCGCGTCGATCCGCTTCTCGCCGTGGCTGCCCTACGCGGCGCGCGCCGATCTCTACGCCGGGGCCGACCTGGCGGTCTCCATCGCGTCGGAGGGCCTCGAGACGGAGCTGTCGTACCGCACGCGTCTGCTCGACGCGGCGTGGGGCGGAGTGCCCGCCGTGACGGTCAACGGGGGCTCGCTGGCGCGCGAGCTCGCCGCGGCAGGAGCTGCTTTCGAGTGCGCCCGGCAGGCCCCGGCGCTCGCCGCCCAGGTCACGGCGCTCCTTTCCGACGCCGGCGCGCTCGCGCGGGCCTCCGCGGCGGCGCGGCGGTTTGCGGGCGAGCGGAGCTGGTCGTCCGTCACCGCGCCTCTTTCCGCGTGGTGCCGCGCAGCGCGCGTCGACCCGGGGCGGCTTCCCGCGCCGGCGCCGGAGGGAAAGGGCTCCCGCCTGCGGCGTCTCTTCCAGTAATCTTCGCAGCCGTGTTGCGCCCCGAGGCCTCTTTCGTCGTCGTGCACCATCGGGGGCTCGAGCACCTGCTCGAGTCGCTGGCGGCGCTCGAGGCCGCACTGCGCGAGGGGTTGACGGCCGAGATCGTGCTCGTGGACAACGCCTCCGGCACGCCGCAGGACGAGGTGCTGCGCCGGCATCCGACCGTCCGCCGGATCGTCTCCGCGAAGAACGTCGGCTTTGCCGGCGGCTGCCGTCTCGGCGCCGAGGCGGCGCGCGCGCCGGCGGTCCTCTTCGTCAACGACGACGCGGAGGTTCTTCCCGACGCTCCGCGGTTACTCGTCGCGGCCCTGTCCGCCGCCGACCCGGACATCGCCGCCGTCGGGGGACGCCTCACGGACCGGACGGGGCGCCTGAACGACTTCTCTGACGGGTTCCTGACGTTTGACGGGCACGCGTTCGCCTCGCAGGTCGGGCGCCCGGTCGGCGCGCTGCCGGAGCCGGTTCCCGGGCAGGAGCGCCTGTTCGCGTGCGGGGGCCTCATGGCCGTGCGGCGCGACGAGTTCCTGGCCTCGGGTTTCGACGAGGACTACTTCGCGTATCTCGAGGACGTGGACTTCGGCTGGCGGCAGTGGATCCTGGGGAGGCGCGTGGTGGCCGAGCCGCGTGCGGTGGCGCGCCACCGCGG
>JBKJWL010000057.1:0-19273 GCA_046716885.1 Thermoanaerobaculia bacterium
CGATCGACCGCACGCCCAACAGCCTTCCGCTGTTCGGCCGCCTCGGTGGCCGCCCGCACATCGTGTACGGCGTGGGATGGAGCGGGAACGGGGTCGGACCGAGCGTGCTCGGCGGAAAGATCCTCGCGAGCCTCGCCCTCGACACCGACGACGACTGGAGACGTTACCCGCTGATCGATCGCTCCGCCGGTCGCTTCCCTCCCGAGCCGCTCCGCTTCGTCGGCGCCCACGTCGTGCGGGCCGCCGTGGCACGGAAGGAACTCGCGGAAAGTCGCGATCGAAAGCCCTCGCGGCTGGCGGTCGCGCTCTCGCGCCTCGCACCGGCCGGGCTCGAGGACAAGACGGAGATCCTATAATCCCCGCGGAGGCAGACCATGCGCATCGCAACGCTCGCGCTCGGCGTCCTTCTCCAGGCTTTCGCGGCTGCGGGAGCGGAGCCTGAGCCTTCGCAGCCGAGCCTCGAGCTGCCGCCGGAGCTTGCGGGCGTGCTGACCGACTACGAGAGCGCCTGGGGCGGCCGCGACGCGGCCGCGCTCGCGCGACTCTTCGCCGAGGACGGGTTCGTGCTCCCCAACGGCGGCCTCCCCGTGCGCGGCCGCGCCGCGATCGAGCGGCACTACAAAGGCTCGGGCGGGCCGCTCGCGCTGCGCGCCTTTACCTTCGCCTCCGAAGGCGGGGTGGGCTACATCCTCGGCGGCTACGCGGGCAAGGCGGGCCAGAAGGACGACGGTAAGTTCACGCTGACGCTGCGCAAGGGCCCCGACGGGCGCTGGCTGATCGTGTCCGACATGGACAGCCCGAACCAGCCTCCGCCGGCGAGGGTCGCGCCGCAGCCCTGAGGACGCCGTGCACTCCGCAGAGTCGTTGGTGGCCGCGCTCTCGCGCGTCGACCATCTCGTCTACGCGGTTCCGGATCTGGACGCCGCCGTCGAGGCGCTCGAGAAGCGGCTCGGCATCCGCGCGGCGCCGGGCGGCCGGCACGAGGGCCGCAGTACTCGCAACGCTCTGATCTCTCTGGGGGAGAGAACGTACCTGGAGGTCCTCGGGCCGGATTCGAAGGGTCCGGCGCCGGAGCAGACGGGGTGGTTCGGCGTCGACGCCCTCGCGATGCCGCGCCTGGCGGGATGGGCGGCCGCGGGGAAGGATCTCCAGAGGATCGTCGAAGAGGCGGCGCGCGCCGGCGTGACGCTTCCCGCGGTCCAGGAGGGGAGCAGGCGCCGGCCCGACGGCGTCGTGCTCTCGTGGAGCTTCACCGATCCGACGGTCGTTGTCGCGGACGGCCTGATGCCGTTCTTCATCCACTGGGGCGACTCGCCGCATCCCTCTGCCTCCACTCCTCCGGGCGCGACCCTCGTCGGCCTCCACGGAGAGCATCCGGATACGGAACGGGTGCAGGGCATGCTGCGCGCGGCCGGCGTCGCGCTCGACGTGCGGGCCGGCGCCGTGCCGGCCCTGATCGCCGAGCTGGAAACGCCGCGAGGAAGAGTCGAGCTGCGATGAGCCCAGGGCTGGGGCTACACGTTCTCGGATAGGATTTCGTCCATGGTCATGAGCAACGCTTCCACCGTGCGGGAGTACCTGGCCGCTCTTCCGGAAGAGCGCCGTAAGGTCGTCTCGGCGGTTCGGAATCTCGTCAAGCGCAATCTCCCCGCGGGCTACCGCGAGACGATGAACTGGGGAATGATCACGTGGGAGCTGCCTCTCGCCAGGTACCGGGACACCTACAACGGGCAGCCGCTCTGCTACGTCGCGCTCGCCGCGCAGAAAAACTTCAACGCGCTGTATCTGACGGGTGTGTACCAGGACCGCGAGCAGGAAACGTGGCTCAAACGGGCGTTCCGCGGCGCGGGAAAGAAGCTCGACATGGGCAAATCCTGCCTGCGCTTTCGCTCGCTCGAGGATCTGCCGCTCGAGGCGGTCGGCAAGATCGTAGCGTGGACGAGCCCGGAGAAGCACATCGCGCGCTACGAGGCGAGTCGGAAGAAAACGCGCGGGGGTAGCCCGAAGAAGAAGGCCGGCCGCGCGAAGGCCGCCCGCGCGAGGTAGCGGAAGGTCCCTGAGGAGCCGTGAAACCTTTCGCCCTCGCGCTTTTCGCCGGCGCCGCCGCGACTTTCGCGCCCGCAGCGTTCGAGCTCGGGCCCGAGACCCGGGTCGAGCTCGCTACGGCGGCCGAGGGCGCCCGGCTCCTGTCTTCCCGGGACGCCTTCGTCGAGGCGATGAGCCCGTTCGACCGGGGGGCGCGGCTGAAGACGGATCGCGATGTGTCTGTTGCGGAGTACCTCGCGTTCGCAGGCAAGCAGGCGAGGGACTGGACCGACGCGGAGAAGGCGCGCCTCCAAAACGTCCTCGGCTCCTACCGTGAGAAAACCGCCGGCTTCGATTTGCCGCTTCCGCCGCAGGTCGTCTTCGTCAAGACGTCGGGCCTCGAGGAAGGGATGGCGGCTTACTGCCGCGGGGCTTCGGTGATCCTCCCGCAGAATCTCGTGGACGGAGATCCGGCGCAACTGACAGAGACGGTTTTCCACGAGCTGTTTCACGTCTATCGAACACACAACCCCCGCCGTCGCGAGGCGCTGTACCGAATCGTCGGATTTCAACCGGTCCCGGAGATCTCGCTCCCGGAGCCGCTCGCGCGCCGCAAGCTCACGAACCCGGATGCGCCGCTGATCGACAGCGTGATCCGGGTCAAGGTCGACGGGGCCTCGACGCCGGTGACGCCGGTGCTGCTCGCGGCGTCCGACCGCTACGACGTTGCGAAGGGCGGAGAGTTTTTTGAGCAGATGCAGTTCAAGCTTCTGGTTCTCCAGGAGAACGACGGGCGCTTCCGGCCCGCCGGCGCCGAGCCGAGACTCCTGGACCCTTCGAAGGTGCCCGACTACCGCGAGCAGACGGGGGTTAACACCCGGTACGTCATCCATCCCGAGGAGATCCTCGCCGACAACTTCGTTCTGCTCGCCAACGGCCGCGCCGATGCGCCGACGCCCCGGGTCCTCGATGAAATGAAGGCGCTGCTGACGAAGTAGCGGTCGGCCGGTCGATTCGCCGACTGGCCCGTTCCTTGCGGTTATCGGCCCGGAATGGCGACGAAGGGGCTCTCTCGGCAGGATGGGATTCGCCGGGTCGCCGTGCGCATTCTCCTCTGGGCGCTCGGCGTGGCTGTAGTTTTGTTGGTCGTGCACCTCGTGGGAGCGCGCTGGCTGCTCTCAGGGCCAAAGCTCCGCGCCTGGATCAACACGGATCCGGAGGGGCTGAAGATCGACTACGACGAGGCGGTCTCGCGCTGGCCGGGACGGCTGGAGCTGAAGAATCTCCAGATCCGCGGCAGCGACGACAATGTCCAATGGGTGATCGTGCTCGCGCACGCGAAGGTGGACTACTCGGTGTTCGCCCTCTTCCAGAAAACTTTCCGCCCCGTCTGGGTGCGCGGCAGCGGCCTTTCCTTCCGGCTCCGCAACAAGCTCGCCCCGGGAAAGCTGGACAAGCGCGTCCTTGAGCTGCTGCCGCCGATTCCGGGATTCTCCGACCCGCCGCTGCGCGCCGCTGCGCCAAGCCCGCCCACAGAGCCCGGCCGCCCCTGGTCGATCGACGTCAGGAACATCCAGGTGGAGAAGTTCGACGAAATCTGGATCGACGTCTACCGCTACCGGGGCAGCGCCCGCCTCGACGGGCGGTTCTTCCTCCGCCCGGGTCTCATCGCCCGCGTGGGCCCGGCCACGATCGACATCCCGGGAGGTGACCTGCGTTTGGGGGAGGACCCCATCCTGCTCGGGGCGACGGGCCGCATCGCGGCGACGATGGATGCCTGGGACCCCCGCGAGGTCCAGGGCAGCGAGGTCTGGAAGAACACCTCCGGGGACGTGAAGCTCCGAGGCCAGACCGAAAGTCTCGAGTTCCTCAACTTCTTCGCGCGCGCCAGCGCGGAGCCGCGCTTTTCCCGAGGGCCCGGAGACCTGTCGATCGCCCTCCCGGTCGAGAAGGGCAACGCGCGCGGCGACGTGTCCCTGAAGGCGCGGCGCCTGGGCGTGAGCGCCGCCGGAGTCGCGCTCACGGGAGACGCCGCGCTCCGGCTGCACATCGCGGGATGGGAGGTCGAGCGGGGACCGATCGAGATCGATCGCGGCAACCTGGAACTGACAGACGTGTCGGCTGCCGGGGCGGCCCGCTCGCGGGGGTGGTGGGGCCGCTTCGATCTCTCCGCGGCCCGCATCGGTTCGGGCGTGCGCGGTCAGATCGCGGTTCGGTGCCGGGACGCCCGTCCGCTCCTTCCGCTCTTCGGCGTGCCTCTGCCCAAGTGGGCTCACGGCATCTTCGAGCTCGAGGATCTCGAAGCCCGAGCCGCGGTGGCCCTCGGGTCCTCGCGCACGAGCGTGCGGAGGCTGGAAGCGACGGGGGGCCCGTTCGCCATTCGCGGCGAGTACGAGCGCCGAGGGAAGAGGACCGAGGGTGTCTTCCTGATCCGGACGAAAGCGCTGAGCCTGGGAGTCGAGATCCGCGAAGACGGGACCGGCCTCCGGTTGATCAATCCGACGGAATGGTTCGAAGCGCGGCGCGACGAAATGCGCGGCACCGCGCCCCCCGCCCGTCCCCGCTGAGCCGGCGTCCGGCATAGAATTCCGAGGGGGGGTCAGGTCTTGATTTTTCGGATTTCAGGAACGGCCTTGCTGAGGGGGCATGTGGGTTGAAATCCTCAACAATGAAGACCTGACCCCAAGGGGTTGGTCGAGCGGAGGTGGCATGAAGCGGAAGCGTGTGGCCCTGGCGTTGACTCTCCCGATTTTGTTTTCCGGCTCCGCCTCCGCCCAGACGGCGGGCCCCGACCCGCTCGACGCACTGCGCTTCGCGCAGATGAAGGACGCCAGGGCGATGCGCTCCTCATCGTCGAACGCGGATCCGGGCTCGAACGACGACAGCAAGCGCCCGATCCCGGGAGAGACGATCACGCTGGCGGACCTTCCGGGCCCCGGCGTCGTGACGCACATCTGGCTGACGGTCGCGGCCAACGAGTATGCCTGGCCGCGCCTGTTGCGGCTGCGCGTGTACTACGACGGGAGCCCCGAGCCCTCGGTCGACGCGCCGGTGGGCGACTTCTTCGCCGTGGGGCACGGATTCGAGCGGTGGGTCAAGTCCGAGATGGTCCGCGCGAGCTCCGAGGGCCGGGCCCGCAACGGCTACTGGCCGATGCCGTTTGCGAAGTCCTGCAAGATCACATTGACGAATGAGGGGCGGCGGCGCATCGACAACGTGTACTACCACGTCGACTGGGCGAAGGTGCCGGCGCTCCCACCCGACACCCTCTACTTCCACGCGCGCTACAAGCAGGAGCTGCCGGCCCCGGCCGAGAAGAGGACGTACACCTTCCTCGACGTGAAGGGGCGCGGGTTCTACGCCGGAACGGTCCTCTCGGTCGTCCAGCCCGAGGCGGGCTGGTTTGGCGAGGGGGATGAGCGCATCTTCGTCGACGGCGAGACCACGCCCTCGATCGTCGGAACCGGCTCCGAGGACTACTTCAACGACGCCTGGGGCCTCCACGTCGTCGACGGGCCGTACACCGGAGTGACCGTCGCCGACGGGACGGGGCTCGGATCGCGGATGACCGGATACCGGTGGCACATCAAGGATCCGATCCCTTTCACCAAGTCGTTCCGGTTCGACATCGAGCACCTGGGATGGACCTTCGGCGACGACGGGGCGGTCAAGTCGGCCTTCGGCGAGCGCAACGATCTGATGTCGTCGGTCGCGTTCTGGTACCAGGAGGGCATCGCGACGGGCCTTCCCCCGGTGCCGTACGGCTCGGCGCGGCTTCCGCAGGGCAACGCGCGGCAGGTCGAAGTCGAGAAGGCGGCCGACGCGGTCCGGGCGGAGAAGGGGAAGGCGAGCGTCTTCAAGGACCTCTTCTGGTCCAAGGACGTCCTCCTCTTCGAGGGCGAGGGGCCGGGATCGAGGATCGAGATCCCGTTCGACGTCGAAGAGGCGGGCGACTACGAGCTCTACACGCAGGTCGCGATGGGCTCGAACTACGGGATCTACACGGTGCTCCTGGACGGGAAGCCTCCGGCCGCTCCGGTTCTCGAGCACGAACCGGGCGCGGACGTGCGGCCGGCGCTCTCGTTCGACGGATACGCGTACGAGATCTACGTCGGCATGGACTACCAGGTCGGTTGGCCGCGCCTGACGAAAGGGCGGCACACGCTCACCTACGTCTGCCTCGGAAGGAACGCCGCCTCGACGGGCTACGTGCTGGGCGTCGACAACATCGTGCTGGCCGAGGTCGGGCCGAAGGGCTGGGCGAAGGCCGCCCTCGCCCGGCCGCCGAAGGTCCCGACGGATCTGGCGGGAGCGACGCGCGCGCTCTCGGATCCGGACACGGTCGTACGCGGCCTCGCCGCGCGGGAGCTCGCGCGGATGGGAGCCGCCGCGGCGCCGGCGGCCGGCGCGCTCGCCGCGACGTTGAAGGACCCCGACTGGGTCGTCCGGATGGCCGCGGCCGAGGCGATCGCCGCGATCGGCCCGAAGGCGTCGGCGGCCGTTCCGGCGCTGGCGGCGGCGGCTCGCGTGCCGGGCGAGTCGGTGCACGTCGTGCGCGCCTGCGCGGAGGCGCTCGGCGCGATCGGCCCCGCGGCGAAGAGCGCGCTTCCAATCCTCACGGAGATCGCGGCCAAACCCATGAAGCACGTCGGGGGCGTGATCGACCTGACGCCGTCGTGGGCAGCCGAGCGCGCGATCCGGAGGATCCAGGGGAACTGAGGGGTCAGGTCTGGCATTTCGCCATTGCTAGAATCCGTCTGACTCCGCGAGGTTGTGAAGCATCCAAATGCGAAATGCCAGACCTGACCCCATGAAGGCGGGCGGGAAAGAGATCGTCCTCGTCGCGAGCGGCGACTCGCGCCTCGCGGCGAACCAGCGCTGCTGGCCGGCGCAGCAGACGCTCGAGAAGGCGGTCGAGAAGGCGTTCGGCGAGCTCGGCGCGCGCATCACGCGGGGGCACCCGTACGACGCGGAAAAGAAGCACGGCTTTATCGACGGCCAGGCGCGCGGCATCCAGATCTTCCGGAAGATCGACCCGGACGCGCCGCTCGTCGTCGCCGAGGCGGTCTGGGAGTACACGAGCCACATCCTCGCGGGCCTGACCAAGCACCGGGGGCCTATCCTGACGCTCGCCAACTGGAGCGGAGAATGGCCCGGCCTCGTCGGGATGCTGAACGTCAACGCCTCGCTCACGAAGGCCGGGATCCCGTACAGCTCCATCTGGAGCGAGGACTTCGAGGACGGCTTCGCGCGCGGAGGGCTGCGGGAGTGGCTCGCCGAGGGGCGGATCGCGCACGACACGAGCCATGCGCAGGCAATGGTGGACACGATGTTCGGGCCCGCCTTCGATGCGGACCGGGCGCGCGGCGCCTCCCTCGGCGAGGAGCTGAAACGCGACCAGGCGATCCTGGGCGTGTTCGACGAGGGGTGCATGGGGATGTACAACGCGATCATCCCCGACGAGCTTCTGCACCCGATGGGTCTCTTCAAGGAGCGGCTGTCGCAGTCCATGCTTTACGCCGCCATGCGCGAAGTGCCAGACGAGGCCGCGCGGCGCCACTACGAGTGGCTGAAGCGGCGCGGGATGCAGTTCGTTCTCGGCGCCGACGAGGCGACCGAGCTGACCGAGTGGCAGGTGCTCGAGGGACTGAAGATGTACGACGCGGCCGTGCGCATGGCGGACGACTTCGGCTGCGCGGCCGTCGGGATTCAGTACCAGCAGGGCCTGAAGGACATCTGCGTCGCGTCGGATCTGGCCGAAGGGCTGTTGAACAACCCGGACCGGCCGCCCGTGCGGGGCGCCGCCGGCGCCGCGCTCTTCGACGGACTCGCCGTGCCCCACTTCAACGAGGTGGACGAGTGCGCCGGTGTCGACGCGCTGTTGACCAACCGCGTCTGGACCGACCTGGGCATCGATCCCTCGACCACGCTCCACGACGTACGCTGGGGCGCGCCGGTCGAGGAGAGCGGTGTCTCCGGGTACGTCTGGGTCTTCGAGATCTCGGGAGCGGCTCCCGCCTCGCACTTCATCGGAGGCTACGCGGGCGCGCGCGGCGAGCGCCAGCCGCCGATGTACTTTCCGAAGGGCGGCTCGACCCTGAAGGGCGTCTCGAAGCCCGGTGAGATCGTGTTCTCCCGAATCTACGTCAAGGATCACACGCTCCACATGGACATCGGACGAGGCGGCGTGGTCAAGCTCTCCGACGAAGAAACCGAGCGCCGCTGGCAGGCGACCACACCGCAGTGGCCGATCATGCACGCGGTGCTGTACGGGATCACGCGCGACCAGATGATGGCCAAGCACATGGCCAACCACATCCAGGTCGCCTATGCGCCGGATGCGGCGGCTGCGACGCGCGCGCTGGTTCGCAAAGCGTCGATGGCGCGGGCGCTCGGGATCCGCGTCAATCTCTGCGGCGACCCCGAAGACTCGCTCGACCGGCACCAGGCCGCGAAATACCGCGCGTGAGCCGGCCCGCGAGCGAGCCCTGCGCGCTCGGGCTCGATTTCGGGACCGGCTCCGTGCGCGCGCTCGTCGTCGAGACGCCGACCGGCCGGGAGCGCGGGTCGGCGGTGGCCGAGTATCGGCACGGCGTGATCGAGGCGTCGCTGCCGGGCACGGTCGCAAAGCTGCCGGCGGATTGGGCGCTGCAGCACCCCGGCGACTACGTGGAGTCGATCGCGAAGGCGGTGCCCGAGGCCCTCTCCGCGGCAGGAGTCGGGAAGGCCGAAATCGTCGGGATCGGCGTCGACTTCACCTCCTGCACGATCCTGCCCGTGGACGCCGCCCACCGGCCCCTCTGCCTTTCACCCGAGTGGGCGGCCCGTCCGCATGCCTGGGTCAAGCTCTGGAAGCACCACGCGGCCCAGCCGCAGGCCGATCGCATCAACGCCCTCGCGGCGGAGCGGGACGAGGCGTTTCTCGACGACTACGGCGGGAAGACATCTTCGGAGTGGCTCGTCGCCAAGGCGCTGCAGGTCCTCGAGGAGGACCCCGAAGTCTACGGCGCGGCGACCGCGTTCGTCGAAGGCGGCGACTGGGTCGTCGCGCAGCTGACGGGCGTGCTCGTGCGGAATTCCTGCGGCGCGGGGTACAAGGGCTTCTGGAGCCGCGCGCGCGGGTTTCCGCGGCGCGAGTTCTTCGCGGCGCTCTCGCCGGATTTCGCGGACCTTCCGGAGAAGCTTGCCGGCGAGATCGTCCCGCCGGGGCGCGTCGTAGGCGGCCTGACCGAAGAGATGGCCGAGCGGCTGGGGCTCTCACCCGGCACCGCCGTGGGCGCGGCGATCATCGACGCGCACAGCGCCGTCCCGGCCTCGACGGTCGTGACACCCGGCCGCATGGTCCTGGTGCTCGGCACCTCGACCTGCCACATGCTCCTCTCCGAACGGCATGCCGCCGTCGAGGGCATCGGCGGCGTTGTCCGCGACGGCATCGTCGAGGGCTACTACGGGTACGAGGCGGGCCAGCCGGCGGTCGGCGACCTCTTCGGATGGTTCGCGCGGCTCATCGGAAGCGAAGGGGATTTCGCCGCGCTCGAACGGGCGGCCGCGGCATGCCCCCCCGGAGCCAACGGTCTCCTCGCGCTCGACTGGTGGAACGGGAACCGGTCCGTGCTCGTCGATGCGAATCTGTCGGGAATGATCGTCGGGCTCACGTTGTCGACCGGCGCGGCGGACCTCTACCGGGCGCTGATCGAGGCGACCGGATTCTCGACTCGGCGGATCCTCGACGCCTTCGAGCGCGAAAGGATCCCGGTGGAGGAGCTGATCGCGGTCGGAGGCCTCGCGGAGAGAAGCCCCCTCCTCGTCCAGATCTACGCCGACATCACGCGGCGGCCGATCACGCTGGCGGCGACGGCCAACGCATCGGCCCTGGGCGCGGCGATGCTCGGCGCCGTGGCGGCAGGTGCGGCGCGGGGCGGGCACGGCTCTTTCGTCGAGGCCGGGCGAGCGATGGCGCACCTCAAGCCGGCGCGCGTGGAGCCCGATGCCGCGCGGGCGGACGCGTACGACGCGCTGTACGGGGATTGGCTGGAGCTGCATGATCACTTCGGACGGGGCGGCACGGACGTGATGCGGCGATTAAAGTCGGGGGTCAGGTCTTCAAATCTCGGCTTTTCCCAAATTCCGAAGAATGAAGACCTGACCCCATGACTCCCCTCCTCGAGGCCCGGGGCATCTCGATGTCGTTCCCGGGGGTCGTCGCGCTCGACGGCGTGGACTTCGACGTCCGGGCGGGGGAGGTCCACGCGCTGATCGGGGAGAACGGGGCCGGCAAGTCGACGCTGGTCAAGATCCTCGCGGGCGAGATCACCGATTACGGCGGCGAGGTGTCGATCGCGGGCGCGCCGCGCCGCCTCGCAACGCCGCGCGAGGCGATCGAGGCGGGGATCGCCGTCATCCCGCAGGAGCTTCAGCTCGTCACGACGCTATCAGTGGCCGAGAACATCTTCCTCGGGCGCGAGCCTCGCACTTCGTTCGGGCTGGTGGACGCGGGCCGGCTCGCCCGCGACGCCCGCGAGGAGCTCTCCGCGCTGGGCGAGACCCATGTGCGGCCCGAGGAGACGGTGGAGCGTCTGGAGACGGGGCAACGCCAGGTCGTCGCGATCGCGCGCGCGCTGTCGCTCAACGCGCGCCTCATCATCATGGATGAGCCGACGACCTCGCTCGGCGCCGAGGAGGCCGCGCGGCTCGAGCGGCTGGTGCGGCGGCTTGCGGAGCGCGGCGTCGCGGTCGTCTACATCTCCCACAAGCTCGACGAGGTCGAGCGGCTGGCCCATCGGATTACCGTGCTGCGCGACGGGCGGCGGATCGTGTCGCGCGAGGCGGCCGGCGTGGACGAGGCGGAGATGGTGCGCCTGATGGTCGGCCGCGAGATCCCGCGGGTGGAGCTCGAGCCGCCGCCGCCCGACGCGCCGGAGCTTCTCCGCGCGGAGGGCGTGACGGTCCCCGACGCGGACCGGCCGGGCGCTTTCCGGGTGCGCGACGTGTCGCTATCGGTGCGCCGGGGGGAGATCGTGGGCCTTGCGGGGCTCGTCGGCGCGGGGCGCACCGACTTCCTGCTGGCCTTGATCGGCGCCCTCGAGGCCGAGGTCTCGGGCCGCATCCGCCTCGCCGGCCGCGATTACCGGCCGGGGACCCCGGCCGACGCGCGGAAGGCGGGCCTGGTGCTGCTGCCCGAGGAGCGCAAGTCCCAGGCGATGTTCCCCGACCTTCCGGTCCGGCAGAACGTGACGATCTCCGCGCTCGAGAAGGTCAGCCGGCTCGGCTGGATCGACGCGGCGCGAGACCGCGAGGCGGCGAGCGCCCTCATGCGCGAGACGGGCGTGCGCGCCGCGTCGCCGTCCGCGCCGATCTCCACGCTGTCGGGAGGGAACCAGCAGAAAGCACTTCTGGCGCGCTGCCTCTTCGCGTCGCCGTCGGTGCTGCTCTTGGACGAGCCCACACGGGGGATCGATCTGGCGGCAAAGGCCGAGATCTACGCGCTCCTGCGCAAGCTCGCCGCCGACGGGCTCGGCATCGTGCTCTGTTCCTCCGAGATGTCGGAGCTCCTGACGCAGTGCCACCGAATCGTGATCTTTCGAGAGGGACGGGTCGCGGGCGAGCTCTCGCGCGAGGAGGCGACCGAGGAGCGGATCCTCGCCGTCGCGGCCGGGGCTACCGCTCCCCCTGCGAAGGCCGGGCCGGGAGGCGGAGACCCGCCAGCGCTCCCGCCGGCTTCGCGCGTCCGGCGCCTCGCCCGTTTCAAGAGCGTGCTCGGCCTTGCCGCAGTCGTCATTCTTTCGATCCTCTTCTCGCCGGTCCGCGGCGGGCGGCCCGTGTTCCTGGACATCGGCAACCTGACCGACATCCTGCGGCAGGTCGCCGAGAAGGGGATCCTGGCCGTGGGGATGACGGCGGTCATCGTCTCGGGCGGCATCGACCTGTCGGTCGGCTCCGTCCTCGCGCTGGCGGCCACGCTCAGCGCGTGGTCGATGATGAAGGCGGGCCTGGGGCTTCCCGCCACCGTCCTCCTCGTCCTCGGCGCCGGCGCCCTTTGCGGCGCGGTCAACGGCTTCGTCGTCGCGCGGTGGCGGCTGCAGCCCTTCATCGCGACGCTCGCGACGATGAGCGCGGCCCGCGGCGTCGCGCGGTATCTCTCCGGCGGCTCGGCGATCCCGCTCGGGTTCGGCGCCGAGGGCGCGCCCGAGTCGATGCGCGCGATCGCCGGCACGCTGCTGCCGTACGTCCCGGTCCCCGCGGTCCTATTCGTCCTCTCGGTCGCGGCGATGCACCTGTACCTGGCGCGCACGCGGGCGGGCCGGTACCTCTACGCGATCGGCGACAACGAGACGGCGGCGCGCCTGTCGGGCATCCGCGTGGAGTGGCACAAGGCCTCCGTCTACGTGATCGCGGGCGCACTGGCGGCGGTGGCGGGGGTCATCCACTGCGCGCAGCTCGAGCAGGGCAATCCCAACGACGGGGTGGCGTATGAGCTCGACGCCATCGCCGCGGTCGTCATTGGCGGAACGAGTCTCTCGGGCGGCGTCGGAACGGTCGGCGGCACGCTCGTCGGCGTGCTGATCATCGGAGTCATCAACAACATCATGGGGTTGAACAATGTCGATGCGAACCTGCAGCTCATTCTCAAGGGCGTCATCATCCTCGGGGCGGTCTGGCTCCAGCGGCGCAAACGCTGAGATGGCGCGCCGGCTCTTGCCCGCGCTCTGTGTCGTCGTGCTCGCTGTCGCGGCGGCCGGGTGCGGCAAGGCGCGCCAGGGCAAGCACCTGGTCGGCTTCTCGCAGTGCAACCTGGGCGAGCCGTGGCGGGTAGCCATGAACGCCGAGCTGGCCGCGCGCGCGAAGGATTTTCCGGACATCGAGATCGCCTACGCGGACGCCCAGCAGGACAACGCCAAACAGGTCGCGGACGTCGAGAACTTCCTGCGGCAGAAGATCGATCTCCTGATCATCTCGCCCAACGAGGCCAGGCCGCTGACGCCGATCGTCCGCAGGGTCTTCGAGCAGGGGATCCCGGTCATCGTGCTCGACCGCGCGATCGAGGGCGACACCTACACGACCTTCATCGGCGCCGACAACCGCGAGATCGGCAAGGCGGCCGGCAGGTACATCGTCGAGATCCTGGGGGGAAAGGGCGCGGTCGTCGAGATCAAGGGCCTCCCCGGCTCGCCGCCGGCCCGCGACCGCAGCGAGGGATTCCGCGAGGCGATCGCCGGGTCCCCGGAGATCCGGATCGTCCACGATCCCGTGGCGAACTGGCTGCGCGAGGAGGCGATGGCGCAGATGGAATCCGCCCTGGCGGCGCACGAGCGAATCGACCTCGTCTACGCGCACAACGACCCGATGGCGGCCGGCGCCTTCCTGGCGGCCAAGGCGAAGGGGCGGGACGGAGCGATGAAGTTCGTCGGGATCGACGCCCTCCCGGGCTTGGACGGCGGCCGCCAGATGGTCGCGGACGGCAAGCTCGCGGCGACCTTCGTGTATCCGGCGGGCGGGCGCGAGGCGGTCGAGGTGGCGGCGAAAATCTTCGCCGGGGAAAAGGTGCCCCGCACGATCGTGCTGCCGACGGTCATGATCACGCCGGAGAACGTGAAGGAGCACCTCGCGAAGTAGGATGAGCCCCATGAAACGCCTGTTTCTGGCCGTCGTCGCGGCCCTCGTCCTGGTCGGCGCCCGCGCGGTCCCGGAGACCGCCGCGGCCCCGGCGAGGAAAGCGCTGAAGGCGCGGGCGATGCTCGACGTCGCCACCGGAACGCTCGTCCCCAATCCGGTCGTGCTGATCGAGGGCGATCGGATCGCCGCCGTCGGCCCGGGCCTGGCGATCCCGGCGGGCTACGAGGTCATCGACCTCGGCGAGGCGACGCTTCTGCCGGGCCTGATCGACGCACACACCCACGTCACGACGACATACCGCTTTCTGATCCAGGGCGGCCCGATGCACGACGCGGTGACGGCCTACGCGCGCGCGAAAAAGACGCTCGACGCCGGCGTCACGACGGTGCGCGACCTCTGGGCCAAGGACTACACGGACGTCGCGCTGCGCGACGCCATCGAACGCGGGGAGGTCCCGGGCCCTCGGATGCGCGTGGCGACGCTCGCCATCGGCTCGACCGGCGGCCACAACGAGGACGAGCAAGGCCTCTCGCCGGCGATCACGGTGGGCGGCCCCTCGGGGATCGCCGACGGAGTGGACGGCGTCCGCAAGCTCGTTCGCACGCAGGTCAAGTATGGCGCCGACGTCATCAAGATTATGGCGACCGAGGGCGGTAACGAGGGCAACGACGTTGCCAACGAGACGCAGTACACGCTCGATGAGATGAAGGCGATCGTCGAGGAGGCGCACCGCTACGGCAAGAAGGTGGCAGCGCACGCGCACGGAACCCACGGGATCAAAACGGCGGTGCGCGCCGGTGTCGATTCGATCGAGCACGGCACGCTGCTCGACGACGAGGCCGTGCGCCTGATGAAGGAGCGCGGAACCTGGCTCGTGCCGACGGGGGCCATCTGGGTCGAGGAGGAAGAGGAGGAGGATGCGGACGTTCCCGCCTGGCGCAGGGAGCGCGAGGCGCTGTTCCGGAAGGGCAGCCCCGCGGGCTTCCGCAAGGCGCTCGCGGCAGGCGTGAAGATCGCGATGGGCTCAGACTCCTCCGTGCTTCCGCACGGCGAGAACGCCAAAGAGATCGTCTGGATGGCGCGCAACGGCATGACGCCGCTCCAGGCGATCCGCGCCGCGACCCTCGGCGGGGCGGAGCTGCTCGGCTGGAAGGATCGTGTCGGCTCGATCGAGCGCGGCAGGCTCGCCGACCTCATCGCCGTGCGCGGCAACCCTCTGGAGGACATCACGGAGATCGAACGCGTTTTCTTCGTCATGAAGGACGGCGTCGTGTACCGCGACGAGATGGCAATCGCCACCGTCCAGGCGTACCTCGCCGCCCGCGCCCGCGCCGACTGGTCGGCCGCGCGCGCGATGCTCGCCACGGACGCCCGCGTCTGGCATGACGTGAAGAAGGGGCCGGGGGAGGCGTGGACGGTGCCGGGCGCGTGGACGGGCTGGGACGGCTTCTTCCGGGGGAAGATCGTACACACGGCGTGGTCCCGTTCGGGCAATGCGGTGACGGAGGAGGGTATCGAGCGTAACGATTTCTACCGGCTGATCGAGCGGCCCGCTCAGAGGTTTCGCGCGACCTGGTGGGTGGACGAGCGGAGCGGGATGACCGGATTTCTGTTCCAGGGGCTGGGCGCCGCCGCGCCCGGCAAGGACCGGCTCGGCGAGTTCCAGGAGTGGGCGGGGAAAAACGACCCGGCCGAGCTCGCCTACCTGATGCCGGGCGGGAAAATCGATCCCACGGGCGACCGGCCCGAGCGCTTCCGCGCGATCCTCGTTGCGTGGCGGAAGGCCGCCGGGCTTCCGGCGATCGAACTTCCCGAGACGCCGGGGACTCGATGAGCGGGCTCCTCGACCTCCGGGGCGTGCGGTAGAAGACCGATGCATGTTCGGCATCCGTCCCGCGGCCGCGGAAGATTTACCGGCGCTCTCCGAGTTGATCCCGCTCTCCGCGCGCGAGCTTTCGCGGGGGTTCTACTCGCCCGAGCAAATCGAGAGCGCCATCCGCTTCGTCTTCGGCCCGGACAGCCGTCTGATCGCGGACCGCACCTACTTCGTGGCGGAGATCGACGGACTGCTCGTGGCATGCGGAGGATGGAGCAAACGGCGCACGCTCTACGGCGGGGATCAGATGAAGGCGCAGGCCGATCCGCTGCTCGATCCGGCGACGGATGCCGCCCGTATCCGGGCGTTTTTCGTCCATCCGGCTTTCGCGCGGCGCGGCATCGGGGCCGCCATCCTGCGCGCGTGCATGGACGCTGCCCGCGCGGCCGGGTTCCGGCGCCTCGAGCTGGCCTCGACACTTCCCGGGGTGCCGCTCTACGAGGCCTTCGGATTCCAGGCGCGCGAGCGGCTGGAGGCGGCGCTGCCGGACGGGGTCGTCCTGCCGATCGTCCGGATGGAAAGGGAGCTCGATGACCGCTGATCCGCCGCTGGCGCTCGTCGGCTTCCGATTCGACGAGAACTCCTCGTACCGGCGCGGGGCGGCCGACGCTCCGCCCGCGATCCGCGACGCTCTCGCCTGCGCCTCGGCGAACTCCTGGAGCGAGGCCGGCATCGAGGTTGCGGCGAGCCGTTACTTCGACGCGGGCGACTTCGGCCCAGGCCCGGACGTCGACATGCTCGCGCGCATCGAGGCGGCCATCGGCACGCTTCTCGACCGCGGCCACGCTCCGATCGCCCTCGGCGGCGATCACGCCATCACGTTCCCGATCCTGCGCGCCTTCGCGAAACGGCACCCGCGGCTTTCGATCCTGCACTTCGACGCGCACCCCGACATCTACGACGAGTTCGAGGGGAACCGGTACTCGCACGCGTGCCCGTTCGCGCGGATCATGGAGGAGGGGCTCGCCGGGCGCCTCGTGCAGGTCGGGATCCGGACGGCCACCGCGCACCAGCGCGAACAAGTCGCGCGCTTCGGCGTCGAGATGATCGAGATGCGCGACTTCCGCGACGGCCTCGCCCTGGAGTTCGACACGCCGGTCTACATCTCCTTCGACATCGACGGCCTCGACCCGGCCTTCGCGCCGGGCGTCTCGCACCGGGAGCCGGGAGGGCTGTCCACGCGGCAGGCGCTCGACGTGATCGCGCGGATCGAAGCGCCGATCGCCGGCGCCGACGTCGTGGAGTTCAATCCGCAGATGGATTCCTCCGGCATGACGGCGATGGTCTGCGCCAAGCTCGTTAAGGAGATCGCGGGCCGGATGCTCGCGAACGCGAACGCGAACGTCAGATGAGCGCGACGGGCAGGGAAGACAACAAGACCTTGGTCCGCCGGCTCTTCGACGCAGTCTTGAACGACGGCCGCCTCGAGCTTCTCGACGAACTGGTCGCTCCGGCTTACGTCGAGAACAATCCCGTGCCGGGTCAGAAGCCGGGCGCGGAGGGCGTGAAGGGGAAACTCAGGACGCTCCGGAGCGCCTTTCCGGACCTCCATTTCGTGATCGAGTCGCTCGTCGCAGAAGGCGCGCTCGTGGCGGCGCGGTACCACTGGGAGGGCACGCACAAGGGGACGTTCCTCGGCATCCCGCCGACGGGGCGCAGGGTCGTCGTGCGCGGCATGGACTTCTACCGGTTCGCGGACGGCCGGCTCGTGGAGCACTGGGAGAACGTGGACGAGTTCGGCATGCTGAGCCAGCTCGGAGACCTGGGATGAGCGAGCCGGCGGATCCCGCTCTCGCCCTGCTGCGGCACACCGTGGCGACCGTCGCGTACCGCGGCGGGAAGGCAGTGCGGGGTGCGCCGGTGTCCTTCGCGGGCTTCTCGGCCGGAGGGAGCACGCGCACGCCCGCGGAGATCCTCGCGCACGTCGGAGACATCTTCGACTGGGCCCTGTCGCTGGCGGAGGGAGGGCGGGCCTGGAACGACTCCGCACCGCTGCCTTGGGAGGAGGAGGTCGCCCGCTTCCACGCGGCGCTGGAGCGCTTCGACGCGTATCTGGCGTCCGGCGCAACCCTCGGCGCCTCGCCCGAGAGGCTTTTCCAGGGCCCGCTCGCCGACGCGCTGACGCACGTTGGGCAGATTGCGATCCTGCGCCGGCTGGCGGGATCGCCGATCCGGGGCGAAAACTACTTCAAGGCGGAGATCACGGTCGGCCGCGTGGGCGCGGAGCAGGCTGCGCCGCGGGCGGAGTTCGATTGACCTGGCAGACCTGGGCCATCTTCATGGTCACCGAGCTCGTCCTGTGCCTGACACCGGGGCCGGCGGTCCTCTTCGTCGTCTCGCAGGGCCTGCGGTACGGCGGGCGGCGGTCGCTCGCGGCGAACCTCGGCATCCTCGCCGCCAACACTTTCTACTTTCTCCTGTCGGCGGCCGGGCTCGGCGCCGCGCTCATGGCCTCGCACGGGCTGTTTCTCGCGATCCGCTACGCCGGCGCGGCGTACCTGATCTTCCTCGGAATCTCGACGATCCTCGGGAAAGGCATGGCGCTCGAGGCGGCCACGGGGGACACGGCGGGCGAGCGCGGAGGCGGGCGGCTCTTCGCGCGGGGCTTCCTGCTGCAGGCCGCCAATCCGAAGGCGCTCTTGTTCTTCACGGCCCTTCTGCCCCAGTTCATCCGGCCGGAGCGGCCCGTGGCGCCGCAGGTCGCGATCCTCGGCGTAAGCTCCGTCCTTGCAGAGTTCTGCGTGCTCGCCGGATACGGCTTCTTCGCGGGCCGGCTCTCGCTTCTCGCGCGGGAGCCGCGCTTCCTGGTGGCGTCGAACCGCATCGCCGGAGGGCTGCTCGTAGGCGCCGGCGCGGGCCTGGCGCTCGCAGGCGACCGGCCGTGAAGTGCTGGAGCTGCGCGGCGGAGAACGACCTCGACGAGACGCAGACGTGCGCGCGCTGCGGCGCGCCCCTCGCCCGCCCGGGCGGCGTCTTCCGGAAGCCGGTCGTCCTGGGAGTCGCGGCAGGGCTCCTGCTGCTCTACGGTTTCTGGATCCTGTGGATGCTCGTTCTGCGGGGTTGCTTCTGATACGGCGGGCGTCGAAGACCGAGCTCCGGAAGTTTCTCGGCGCGTTCTCCCCGGAGATCGCCAGGGTCGCCCTGCGCGCTCGCGCTTTCGTGCTGGAGGAGGCGCCGCTGGCCCACGAGCTCGTCTCCGACGTCCGCGACACGGTCGTGATGCGGTACTCGTTCACGGAGCGGCCGGACGACGCGTTCTGCCGCATCGCGGTGAACGCCGAGAGTGTCGATATCGGGTTCGTTCACGATCACGTCCGGATCGAGCAGATCGACGATCTGCGCCAGCCGCGGGTCGGGCGGCTTCTGCGCGCCGCGATGAAGGAGAGAACGACGGGACACGCGGAGGGAACATGAGCGACTCGAAAGCTCCGGCGGCCGGCCCGATCTCCCGGGTGACGCCCGCGGCCGTCCGAGTCGCGATCGAGCGGGGAGCCTCGTGATCGAGATCCGCCGCGCCGGCCCGCAGGACCGGCAGATTGTGCTCGACTTGGTCGAGCGCCTCCTCGCCGAGCTCGAGGAGTCGCCGAACGAGTTCGCCGGGCTCGATCGGGCCCGCACCCTCTTCGACCTCGCGAGCGTCGGGGACACCTTCATCGCTTTTCTCGCGCGCATTTCGGGCGAGGCGATCGGGGTCCTGACCGTGACCGAGACCTTCGCGATCTACGCGGGCGGCCGTTACGGCGTGATCGACGAGATGTA